>JAETTP010000009.1 GCA_021769035.1 Bacillota bacterium
GCAGCTTTTCGGCAGGCTGTTTGCACCAGCTGCCTTGATTTGTGAGCGGCTTTAATCGGGTTGGCGGCGGTTGCGAAAAAAATCCTGCAACACTTGGCGGCATTCCTCCTCCAGGATACCGCCAATCAGCTCCGGGTGGAAATTGCTCTGCCTGCTTTCCGGGATATTAAAGGCGGAGCCGCAGGCTCCCCATTGGCTGTCTGGGCAGCCGTAAACCACCCGGCCCACTCGGCAAAGCACGATAGCGCCGGCACACATCGGGCATGGTTCCATCGTGACAAAAAGGGTGGCGTCCTCCAGCCAGCGGCGTTTTAGTTGACGTTGCGCTTTTTGCAGCACCAAAATTTCCGCGTGGGCCAGGGAATCGCCGTTGGCCTCCGTGGCGTTGGCGGAGGTGGCCACCACCTTGTTTTGCACAACCAGCAGCGCGCCCACCGGCACCTCGCCGCGGGCGGCCGCCAGGCTGGCCAGCGTCAGCGCTTGCTGCATATATCTTCGATAATCCATAGAGGAAATCTCCTTAATGCTGAAATCCAGGTTAAAAATTTAGACCATTTATAATTAAAGCGGCGTTTGTATTCCGTCGTTTTAAATTATTTCTAAAAAGGGCCTTCAAGCTAAATGCAAGCTTGAAGGCCTTTGGTGGCTGGGGTACTAGGATTCGAACCTAGGAATGCTGGTGCCAGAAACCAGTGCCTTACCGCTTGGCCATACCCCATTGAAATATTGGCAATAAATTAAGTTAATGGTGTGCTTGACAGGAATCGAACCTGCGACCTGTCGCTTAGGAGGCGACCGCTCTATCCAACTGAGCTACAAACACGCGTGTTCCTAAATGCTTAACTATTATACCCTAAAAAGAAAGATTCGTCAAGCCCTTTTTGTAAAAAATTTCATATTTTTTAGCAAACTTCTTATTTTATTCAGCCGCCCAACGTCACATCCTGTTTGGCCCACCAATCTAAGGCTGTTTGCAGGTGTTGCGGTTGCCAATCTGGCCAGAGCTCATCCAGAACGTAAAAATCGGCGTAAACAGCCTGCACCGGCAGCAGGCCGGAAAGCCGCCGCCGCCCGCCCCAGCGCACCACCAAATCAATCCGGGATATATCCGCCGATTGCAGGCCGCCGTATAACTGCTGCCGGGAAGCTGTTGGTTTAGTATTTTGCTGGAGGCCGGCCAAGTCCCATTCCCAGCCGTAATTAACCAGAAAATTCAGGCGGATACCGCCGCCGGCCACGGGCTGCCGCTGGCGATATGCCATCAGCTCCGGCGGGAAACAGGGCGATTTGGCGTTGCCCACCACTAGCAAATCCGCGCCCTCGGCCGCCTGGCAGGCCATTTGCACGGCCTCCACGCAGGCAGCGCGGAAAGCCTGCACTTGGGCGGCGGGCCGTTTGCAGTTGTCCGTGGTGAATCCGTAAAAGGTGATTTCCTCAATGCCCAGCGCTTTGGCTTGGCGCAGCAATTCCAGGGCGGGCCGCAGCCCGTGCTGATAACCTTCTTCCTTGCTGAGCCCTTGGCTGACGGCCCAGCGGCGGTTGCCGTCTGGTATCACGGCGATGTGTTTGGGTGTGCGCATTTTGCTCCTCCTGGCCAACTCATTTTGCCTCTATTATGCACTGAGCCCAGCCAGATTATACCTTTTTTTCCTGGGCCGGGCACAAAGGGCTTATTCCTTGCATACTTTGAGGCAAATGAAGCGATTAAGGAGTGGCGCAAGAATGAAGAAAGGTAAAATTTTGCATATGTTTCCCGGCAGCAACACAGCGCAGGGATTTAAGGGATTTTTGGCGGAAAATTTGCAGGGAATGGAGCGGGTTTTTATCCTCAAGGGCGGGCCTGGCTGCGGCAAAAGCACTTTGATGAATAAGATTGCCCAAAATATGAGCGAACGCGGCTATGATGTGGAGGTTTGGTTGTGCTCCAGCGCGCCGGAATCGTTGGACGGCGTTGTGGTGCCGGAGCTGGCCGTGGCCGTGGTGGACGGCACAGCGCCGCACGTGGTGGAGCCGGGCTGCCCCGGCGTGGTGGAGGAGATTGTGAACCTGGGCGAGCACTGGAACCAGAGCCGCCTGCGCGAGCACAAGGAGGAGATTAAGCAGCTGGGCCGGCAGATTGAAGCCAGCTTTGAGCGGGCCTATCAGGAGCTGGCCGAGATGGCCGCGGTGCGCGGCGAGCAGCCGCCGGCGGATTTGGCGGTGACTGAGGACGAGGTGACGCAGCTTTGCCGGGGCTTGGCGGAGGAAATCTTTGGCCAGGAGCATTTACGGGTGCGTAAATTTTTTGCGGAGGCTATCACTCGCAATGGCCGCCAAAGCTATGCGCAGGAGCTTTCTCTGGCTTGCCGGCGGCGTTATCTAATCAACGGCGCGGCTTCGCAGGTGCTGGCCGGCGTGGCGGAGTTGGCCGCGCAACGCGGGCACAATCTGGATTTGTATTACAGCTGTTTGGCGCCGGAGCAGTTGGAAATGGTTATCATTCCTGATTTGTCGGTGTCTTTGGTGGATTGTGATTGCCCGGAGCTGGAAGCGCGCTACGAGGACGTGCTGCTGAATTTGCGGCCGGAAAACGCGGAGCTTTCGGCCGAGGAGGCGGACGCGGCAGAGCAGATTTGGCTACATTATCTGGACAACGCCGTGCTGGAATTGGATAATGAACACCGTTTGCATGACGAGCTGGAAAGCTACTATATCGCTGCAATGGATTTTGAGGAGCTGGACGCGGTCTGCAAGGATATTTTCGGCAAAATCTGGCAGCTGGCGGCGGAGCGGAGCTAAAAAATATTGGAAAGAAACTGGGCAGGTATAATTTGCGGCCAGCCGGCATATACCTTGATTGACTAAGGGAGGTATGGCTATGAGAACTCAACAGGATAAGACGAAACAGAACCGTTTGGTGCTGCCCATGGGGCAGACGGTTTTTCTGCCCCAAACGGCGATGGGCGTAAGCTATATCGACAAAGTGCGCACCAAGGTATATATTGATAACCTGCAACGGCAGGAGGGGCAGGTGTGCTTGCGCGGTTTTTATGAGATTGATTTGGAATATCACGGGCTGGAGGGGCAGAGGCTTTACAAGCACCGGGTGATGCTGCCCTTGCGGGCGGAGCTGCCGGACGATTGGCTGCTGCCGCTGGAATACGAGGCCGACGAGCTGCACGCGGTTATCAGCCAGCCAATGCTGCGCATTTTGTCGCCTTACGTGCTGGAGTTTTCCGGCCAGCTGGTGGTGGAATATGTGGGTGATTTAATGCACCGCTTTGAAGATGAGCACCAAGATGATTGTGACGAGGAACGGAGTCAGGAACATTCTGGTCGTCGTGATTATCATTTGCCCTATATTTATCAGATGCAGAATGCCGAAGCCAAGGGGCAACCGGAAGAGGCTGAGGTTCAGGAGGTGCAGGAACGATTGGAAAGCAAGTATCACCTGCCGGTTTGGCAGGCTCAGCCGGAGGGCGCAACGGTGGCGGAGGCAAAGGCAGTGGAGAATGAAGGCAAGTATCATCTACCGGTTTGGTCAGCCCAGCCGGAGGGGGCAACGGCAGCAGATGCTGAGGCTGGGGAAATAAAGGTTGAGGCAAAAGCTGAGGTGGAGGCGGCTCCTGTGCTGGCGGTCGAAACGGCAGCTGAGCCGTCTGAGGAAGCGCCGCTTCAGGCGGTTGAGGCTTCGCCGGCGACTAAGACGGTTGCTACCGAGGGCGTGTTGCCCAGCTTTGACGGGGCTGAGCGCAGCAAAATGCGCTCCCTGCTGACTAGCGCTGCGATTTCCCGCTTGCAGGCTAAAGGTGAAAAATTGATTGGCACTGTAGCTGAGGATAGTGTGTTGGAGAGACCGGCTAATGTGGTTCAGCAAGTCAGTGCGGAACCAGTGCAGGAGGTGATTTTGATTTCAGAGGGGGAAAAGGAGATGACACAGTTGACGGCGGTTGCGGCGGAGCAGACGGCGGCCCAGCCGGTGGAGGCGGCAAGCAAGCCGGAGGCTGAATTGGTGGCTGCGACAAGCGAGGAGGTGCAGGCAGTTGAGGCGGCGGCAATGGTAGATACGACTGCGGCAACAGATATGGCAAAGGCGCCAGTAAGTGAAGCTGCGGAGGGTGAGCCCGAGCCGGTAATGGCTGAAGCGGCGGAAAGGGAGGTTTCGCCGGCGGAGGCGGCCAGTGAGTTGGCCGAGGCGGCTGCTGCGGCAGCCGAGGCTAATGAAGCGGCAGAAGCAGCCGCGGAGGTTGAGGCAATAGCCGCGGAACAGCCAATGAATGCGTTCGGCGCAAGCAATTTGGTGAACGCCAACGGCGTGCGTTTGCGGGTTGGCCTGCGGGAGCCGGCTAAGATTTTGTCGACTGTTTCCTCAAATGCCGCCGGCACTGGTTTCCGGCTGAAATATTATGTGGTGAAGCCGGGCGACGACCCAATGAGCATCGCTTTGCAGCATAATGTGCCGCTGGAGAGCCTGCGGGCGGCTAATCAGGCTTTGGCCGGTGATTTAAGCGTGGGTATGGTGCTGCGGATTCCCAGTTGAGGTAAAATTTAAAATCTATGCATATTTTTGCCAAAAAAGGCAAACACCTATCTATATAAAAAATATAGGTAGGTGTTTTTTTATGAATACAAATTGGCTGCTGCTAGGTCTGCCTTGTTTGGCCGGGCTGCTGATGGCGGTGCAGGGAAGCATTAACGGGCAGGTCAGCAAATCTATTGGCACGCTGGAGAGCAATTTTTTAATGCACCTGATTGGCCTGGCGATCATTATGTTGCTGCTCTTTGTGGTGCGGATTGGCGACGGTGATTTCAGCAAGCTTTCCGAGGTGCCCTGGTACGGCTACAGCAGCGGCCTGATTAACGTGGTGATTATATACGGCGTGATGGTTTCCATTGCCCGGCTGGGCGCAGCCCCGGCCACCACCGCCATTATCGTGGGCCAGGTGACAACGGCCGCCCTGATTGACTGGCTGGGCCTGTTTGGGCTGGAAAAAACCGCTTTTTCCCTGTGGCAGGCGGCGGGCATTGTGCTGCTGGCGACGGGGGCCAGGCTGTTGCTGGCAAAATAAACCTGTTAAAGCATAACTAAACCGCCGAGGCCAAAGCCCAGGCGGTTTATTATAAAATATCAATTTTTAAGCAGAGTTATTTAATCTGCTCTGTCTGCGCCGCACTGTTGATAGCAGCGGTTTGGCCCTGGGCGATTGCCTGCTCGGCAAAGGCCACCATCTTACGGGTCATGTTGCCACCAACGTAACCGTTCTGACGAGAAGTCAGCTGGCCCTTATCAATCTGTTCATAATTGTTGATGCCCAACTCATTGGCAACCTCAGTTTTGAACTGGTTCAGAACTGCTTTGTTTTCCATTGTTGTCACCTCCTTGTTTGGAACTTGCTTGATTTGGGCCGCCACGCATTCTGCCTGTGCTCTCAAAATTAGCTCTGCTTGCAAAAGCTCATTTTAGCAAACTATTAAAGTTTTGAAAGCCTGACAAAACCGCTTGCGGCCACGTTGCTTTTGTCGGTTTTTCAAAAGCATTTCTAGTATTGTACCGTTTTTGGCGGAATATCCTTAAAATTTGCTGGTAGTTTTTGGCGATTTGGCCGCAGCCTCGTTTTAAGCTTAAAATCCCTGCATATATTGGCTGAAATTTTGCTCGTCGGCACCGGGGTGCAGGGCGCGGGTGATGCCGGCGGCAATCAGGCGGGCGGCCAGCGGCACCAGTGCGTCGGCCTCTTTAGGGGTCATCACCAGATTATCCGCAAACGGCTCCAGCAGCGTTTGCAGCACCTCCTCCGGCAGGCCGGGAGCCTCGGCGGCCAGGCGTTGCAGGCAAAGCTCCGCGCTTTCCCGAATGATAGTGGCCCCATGCACCACCGTGGGGATACCGATAGCAATAACCGGCACGCCTAAGTAGGCCTGATTGACGGCCTGCCTTTTGTTTTGCACGCCGGAGCCAGGGCGGATACCGGTGTTGCAGATTTGAATACTGCTCATTATGCTGCTGATACTGCGGGCGGCCAGAGCGTCTACCACGATTAAGCAGGCCGGCTTGATTTGCTGCACCACGCCTTTGATTAGCTGGGCGGTTTCAATGCCGGTGTTGCCCACCACGCCGGGGGTGAAAGCGGCCACCGGGCGAATTTCGTCGGCAAATTCCGGCCGGAAGAAATGCCGGGTGGGCTGAATGTGGGCGATGGTTTGCGGGCCGATGGCGTCCGCCGTGGTTTGGAAGTTGCCCAGGCCCACCACCAGGGCGCTGCACCCAGGCGCGCGTTTGCGGCCGGCGGCTTTGTGGTTGGCTGAGGAAGCGTCTGGCTGCTTTTTGTTTGTCAGCTCCGGCGGCAGCAGCGTTTGGATATTTTCAGCCAGGGCGGCGCTCACCGGCAGCAGCAGGCTGGCGGTGGAATCCAGCCCTAGGCCCTCGTTTTTCAGCTCCGGCACCTCAATCGTGATGTAGGAGCCGATGGGCCGGCCCATAATTTCCGCGCCTTGCTCATCTAAAATTTCAATAGTGTTGATAACGCCGCAGCTAAAATCGGTTTGGCGGTGGGCGACGCCGGGAATTTCCTGCCCGGCCTGGCCGCGCAGCAGCTGGTGCGCCTCCGCCGCCATATCCAGCACTTTGGCCTGCTGCAAAAGGCTGGGGCTAATTGTGCCGGCTGTTGCGCCGGTTGCCTGTGGCGTTTGGGATTTTTTTTGCATAATAGCCTCCAAAAAAATAATCTTGTAAATAAAGCAGCTTTGCCGACATTTTTGGCAGGAAGAAGTCTGCTTTTTATAGAATAAATAAAGTTGAGTAAATAAGCTTAAATTTATTTTGTGCTTATCGTTTTTTGATTATGCCTGAAAGGTGGCTTGGCTATGGAAATTCGTTGTGCTTTGTGCGGCAAAAAGATGGAAATTAACAAAATGAACAAGGATTTTGAGGCTATCCGTAGCGGTAAAAAACCGATTATTATCTGCCAGATGTGTCAGCGTTCGGCAGCCTATGAGGCCAAAAAGCAGTTGGAGCAGGTTTGAGGCCTGGGAAGCGCAAAATTCCGCCCGCTGCATTTTGAGAACGCAGGAGCGGAATTTTGTTTGTTTGGGAGAGGAAGATTATCTGCTTAAAAGATAATCTGGCTTTAGTTTATGCCAAAAAGCCGTGTTTATACCCAATTTTTGAAAATTTAATAATTACAGATTTTTCTGTTTTACAAACTATAGTGGTTTATGATATAATATAATTACTTAGCGAAATCAGATACCAAATATTGTGTAATATGGTTGTATTTATATAAGGAAGAAAAAAATGCGGATAATTGCAGGAACGGCCCACGGGCAGATGATTAAAGCGCCGGCCGGACGCAGCACCAGACCCACCACGGACCGGGTGCGGGAGGCCATTTTCAGTGCGCTGACGCCTTTTTTGGCGGAGGCCAAGGTGCTGGACGCTTTTGCTGGCAGCGGAGCCCTGGGGTTGGAGGCGTTGTCGCGCGGGGCGGCCCAGGCGGTATTTTGCGAGCAGGCCCGGGCGGCGCAGGCGGTGATTAAGGAAAACTTGCAGCGCACCCGGCTGGACAAGCAGGCCGTTTTGCTTGGCGGCCCAGCGGAGCAGCAGCTGGCCCGATTGGCTGGGGAGCGCCCGGCTTTTGATATTGTGCTGCTGGATCCGCCCTACAATAAAGGAATGATTGCGAAGATTGAACCGCTGCTGCTGGCGGAGGGCTTTTTGGCCGCCGACGCTTTGGTAATGCTGGAAACAGCGGCCAAGGAGCCGGAGCTTTTGGTCGACGCGCGCTGGCAGCTGCTGAAAAGCAGGGTATACGGCGACACCGCCGTGTACTATTGGGAGCTTATAGATTGATAGCTGAAAAAAGGTTTGCTAACTGGTTAAGGGAGGTTTAGGGCAATGGATTTTAATGACAACGACGGCTTGGGCAATGCGGATATTGGCGTTTTGTTGCAGGATTTGGAGAATTACATTGAAAAGTGCTCTCGCGTGCCGCTGACGGGCAAAATTATGGCGGAGGGCGATTTTATCCTGGAAACGATTGACAAAATCAACGCTATTTTGCCGGAGGAAATGAAACAGGCTAAGCAGGTTTTGGAGCAGAGCGATAAAATTTTGGAGAGCATTGAGGCCCAGGGCAAAAAAATGCTGGACGACGCCCGCGCTCAGGCAGAAAAAATTGTGCAGGAAACCGAAATTGTGCAAATGGCTCAGCAGGAGGCTGAAAAGATTATCAGCGAGGCCAAGGATTACTGTGAGAGTATGGTCAACAAGGCCAACGAGCAGTCGGAGCAGATTATCAGCGACGCTGAAGAGTACATAAACAGCTTGCTGGCGCATTTGGAGGGCAACCTGAACAAGGTGCAGGACGCGGTGAAAACCACCCGCGAAAGCTTTGAGATTAGCCGCAAGGGATGACCGCAGTGGCTAACCGCAATGCTTGAAATGTGCCCGGCGGCCAGCTATAGCCAGGGATATGGCCAGCAGCGCGCCCAGCGACAGCAGACCGGGTAGCAGCAACGCGCCGGGCAGTAGCAGCCAGGCTGGCACAGATTGCACGGCTGTGGCAAACCAGCTGCTGCTGAGGCTCAGCCAGCCTTGGCTTTGGCAGAACAGCAGCAGGGTCGGCGCGGCCAGCGCGTGCAGCAGGCGGCAGGGTAGATAATAGCGCAGGGTGAGGTCGGTTTCTGCCAGCACGCCGGCGATTTGGCAGTGAATGGAGAGGCCGCTCCAGGCTAAAATGATGGCGGCGCACAGCAATTTGGCGTTTAAGGGAGCTGAGCAGGCGGCCAGAGCGTCTATGCCCAGCGTCATCTCAAAGCAGCCGTCTGCCAGGGCCGGCAGCACTTCGTCCGGCAAATTCAGCAGGCGGCAGAGAGGCAGTAGCGCCAGCTGCAACAAATTGAGCAGGCCAAAATGCCGCAGGCTGAGCAGCAGCAGGCTGAAAACCAGCATAAACGCGCCAATCATGCCGATGTTGGTCAGTGCTTTCAGGGAGCTTTCCTTGAGCAGCAGGCTGAGGGGTTGGTTGGGCCTGTTGCGGCCCAACGCGGCCTGCCAGCCGGCGGCTAACAGCTGCCCGGCTGAGGCGTAGGTTTGGGTGGCTGTTTGGGATTTGCCAGCTTGGCCGTTCCAAAAGCGCAGCAGCAGACCCCAAAGCAGGTTTAGCGGATAATGCGCCAGAGCCAGCCAAACGCCGATTTCTGGCTGCCCCAGTGCGGCGGTGACGGTAAGCATAATGTAAAGCGGGCCGGCGTTGTTGCAAAAGGCCAGCAGGCGTTCGCCCTCGTTGCGGCTGAGCAGGCCCTGCTGACGCAGCTGTCCGGCAATGGCGCCGCCGGTGGGCGAACCGGCAAAAAAGCCCAGGCAAACGCCCAGGGCCGCGGCCCCCGGCAGCCGAAAAAGCGGCTGCATAATCGGGCCCAGCCAAATGCTGAGCGCCTTAATCAGCCCGGTGCGGCTTAAAAATTCTGTTAGGATAAAAAAGGGCAGCAGGGCTGGCACCACATTGCGCCACCAGCTGCCAAGGGCTCCTTGGGTGGCGGCCAGCGCCTCGCTGGGCTGGCTTAGCGTGGTGAGGAAAATGCCCAGGGCGATTAAAATACGAAAAATATTCATCATTTTCAAATTTATGGCGGCAGCGGTGCAAATATGCCAGCTTACAATAAACTAAGCAAGACAAAAATTTAATAAGGCAAAATGGGGTTATAATATGTTAATTTTGGTGCTAAATTCCGGCAGTTCATCTCTGAAATACCAGCTTTTCAACACCAACACGGAAAGGGCCATCGCCAAAGGTGTGGCGGATAAGATTGGGCTGGCGGACTCTTATGTGGAGCACACCGTTTATCTGGAGCTGAAAACCAGCCTGGGCATAGAACACCGCAAAAAGAAAGATACTATTGAATGCCCGTTGCAAAATTCCCGCGACGCGCTGAGTATGGTAATCAAGCTGCTGACGCACCCGGATTTGGGTGTTATCCACGATTTGGGCGAAATCAGCGCGGTGGGGCACCGCATTGTGCACGGCGGCGATTTGTTCAGCGAGGCGGTGGAGCTGACGCCGGAAAATCTACGGGAGCTGGAAAAGCTGAATCCGCTGGCCCCGCTGCATAATCCGCCGGCCCTGCTGGGTGTGCAGGCCTGCCTGGAGGTTATGCCGGGCGTGCCTAATGTGGGCGTTTTCGACACCGCATTTCATCAGACTATGCCGCCGGAAGCTTTTATGTACCCAATCAGCTATGAGATGTATAAAAAGCATAGTATCCGGCGTTATGGCTTCCACGGCACATCTCACGCCTATGTTTGCAGCCAGGTTATCGGTTTGCTGAACAAACCGAAAGCGGAAACGCGGATTATCACCTGTCATATTGGCAACGGCAGCAGCCTGGCGGCTATCAAGGGCGGCAAGGTGATTGATACCTCTATGGGTTTTACCCCGCTGGAGGGCTTGATGATGGGCACGCGCTGCGGCACTATTGACCCCTCAATCGGCGCTTTTTTGGAGGAGCAGGAGGGCTGGACGCCGGAGCGTGTGAACGAATATTTCAACAAGGAATGCGGGCTGCTGGGCATTTCCGGCATCAGCAGCGATATGCGGGATATTCGCAAGGCTTTGGGGAATGGGCACAAACGCTCGCGCCTGGCGGTGGAAATGCTCTATCACCAGCTGGTGAAGCTGATTGGCGGCTATGTTCTGCTGCTGGGCGGCGTGGACGCGCTGGTGTTCACAGCCGGCATGGGCGAAAACGACGCGCAAATGCGCAAGGATATTTGCCAGCGTTTGCAGTATATCGGCGTGGAGCTGGATTTGGAAATTAACAGCTCGGAGCAGGATTTTAAGCTGATTTCCACCCCGGAATCCAAGGTGCAGGTGTATGTGGTGCCCACCAACGAAGAATTGATGATTGCGCGGGACACGCGCGAGGTGGTGCTGAAAAACAATTTGATTACAGCAGACTAAATCGGACTGCCAAAATATAAGAGGTGTTATTTATAATGGAAGATTTTTGTTTGCGCGGGGTGAGCGAGGACGGCAGCGTGAAGCTGTGGCTGGCCCAAACCACCAATTTGTGCGAGGAGGGCCGCCGGCGGCACGACGCTTGGAGCGTGGCGGCCGCCGCTTTGGGCCGCCTGCTGACGGCTGGCGTGTTCTTTGGCCTGAATTTGAAAGGCGAGGGCGACAGCGTGACCCTGCGCGTGAACGGCGATGGGCCGCTGGGCAGCCTGGCGGTGGTGGCGGAGCCGGACGGCGCGGTGCGCGGCTTTGTGGCCCACCCGCAGGTGGATATTGACCGGCGGCCGGACGGCAAGCTGGACGTTGGCGCGGCCGTGGGCAGCGGCACCCTGACGGTGATTAAGGATATGGGTTTTGGCCAGCCTTACACCGGCACTGTGAATCTGGTGACGGGGGAAATTGGCGACGACGTGGCGCAGTACTATCTGGAATCTGAGCAGACGCCAGCCGCCGTGGGGCTGGGCGTGCGCATTGCCCCGGCGGGCACGGTGGAGGCGGCGGGCGGCTTTTTGTTGCAGGTGCTGCCGCATGCCGACGAGCAGGTGATTAAGCAGCTGGAGCTGAACCTGGCCAATTTGGTGCCGGTGAGCCAGATGGTGGCGCAGGGCCTGAACCTGACGGAAATGGCCGACGAGGTAATGCTGGGCGTGCCCTGGCGGGAACTGGAGCGGCAGCCGCTGGTTTATCGTTGCTCTTGCAGCCGGGAGCGCCTGCGCGGCGCGCTGCTTAGCCTGGGTTATCAACAGCTGAAGGAGCTGTGGCAGGATAAGCAGCAGGCGGGCGAGAAAGCGGAGGTTGTTTGCCGGTTTTGCGGTGAAAAATACAGCTTTGGGGCCGACGAGCTGAAGCAGATGGTGGACGAGCTGGACAAGGAGCGTTTCCAACGCTTTGCCGCCAGTCTACAAAATCAGATTGACGAGCATTTGGCGAACAATTCGGAAAAAGAGGAATAATTTTTGCTAAAAATACTTGCCAAAAGTAAAAAAGTGTGTTAAAATAATTAAGTATTTTATGCCAACATTCAGGCTGCGTTAATATGAATGGACGGGCGGTCCGCTGCCGGGGCTTTGTTATTCGATTGAGCCTTAATAAGAACGTCCGGGGATTTTAAGGAGGAGCAGACAATGAACGTAATCGAAGAATTGGAAAAGGAACAACTGCGTGATGATATTCCGGATTTTAAGCCCGGCGATACGGTTCGCCTTTCCGTGCGTGTTGTGGAGGGCGGCAAGGAGAGAATTCAGCAGTATGAGGGCGTGGTGATTAAACGCCAGAACAGCGGCATCCGCGAAACCTTTACGGTGCGCCGCGTCAGCTACGGCGTGGGCGTGGAGAGAACTTTCCCGGTACATTCTCCCCGTTTGGCTAAAATCCAGGTTATGCGCCGCGGCAAGGTTCGCAGAGCCAAACTGTACTATCTGCGTAATCTGACCGGCAAGGCTGCACGTATCAAGGATATTCGTTAGGCCGAGGTTTTTTGTCTGTAGCAAGCATAAGCACAAATTCCGGAGCTTTCTGATTCGGTTTTTGTGCTTATTTCGACTAACCAGCAGTTGGTTTGATTTGTAAAAAAAGCTTGTGCAGAGTTTTTTCTTATGGTATAATTAGATAACGGATAATAATAATCAAATTAAAACGGCAAGATGGCGGCTGCATTTGGTTGGGGCCTGGGCAGTTGATTTTAAGGCTTGCGCAATTTGGGAGGTAATGATTGTGATTTCCAGTAATGATTTCCGGAACGGCGTTTCCATTGACTTAGACGGCGACGCTTTTATTGTGGTTGATTTTCAGCATGTTAAGCCCGGCAAAGGCTCGGCCTTTGTGCGCACCAAGCTGAAAAACGTGCGCACCGGCGGCGTGGTGGAGCGTACCTTTGCGGCTGGTGAAAAGGTGCCGAAGGCCCATTTGGAGCGCAAGCAGATGCAGTATCTGTACAACGACGGCGATTATGTGTTTATGGATAACCAGACTTATGAGCAGATGTCGCTGACAGCAGACCAAATCGGCCCCAAGCTGAAATACTTGAAAGAGAATATGGATTTGTATATCCTCTTTTTCAAGGGCGATATTTTGGGTGTGGATTTCCCGCCGCAGGTGGAGCTGACTGTGGTGCAGACTGACCCCGGCATTCCTGGCGCCACGGCGACTGGCGGCACCAAGCCCGCGGTGACTGACACCGGCGCCACTGTTAAGGTGCCGATCTTCATCAATGAGGGTGATGTTATCCGGGTGAACACGGAAACCAACGAATATATTGAACGTGTTTAAGCTTTTGGCTTTTCGGGCATATTATAGGGAGATTTTGATGTTCCAATAAATGCCGTTAAGTATAAAAAATTTGGCAAGGGAGGTTTGCGCTGATGAGAGAACTGAAAGAAAAGGTTGTGTTTTTGCAGGGCCTGGCCGAGGGTATGGAGATTGAAGAGGCCTCAAAAGAGGGTAAGCTGCTAAAATCCATCCTGGAGGTTTTGGCTGATATGGCCGATGAAGTGGCTGAAATGTCTACTGATTTGGATGAAATTTATGATTACGTTGATGAACTGGACGAGGATTTGGCCGAGGTTGAGGACGAGGTTTTCGGTGAGGACGACGATGATTGCTGCTGTGATGATGATTGTTGTTGCGATGACGACGATTGTGATTGCGACGAAGAAGAGGACTATGTTGAAGTCACCTGTCCAAACTGCCATGAAACCGTTTGCTTCAGCTCGGATATTTTGGACGCAGACGAACCGATTGAGGTTGTTTGCCCGGTTTGTGACGCGGCGGTTTTCTCCAACGATGCGGAATATGTAGAGGTGGAGAAAGAGGACGAAGCCAAAGAGGACGAGGAAAAATAAATTCCCGTTTGCTTAAAAAATAATTAAGGCGACATTCCATTTGGAAAATGTCGCCTTAAATTATGTGAATAATTATAATTCTCTTTTAGGGCTTAACAGCCAAAGCGGCGCGCCGCTGGAGCGGCTGGGGGAGAGTTCGTCTAAAATCAAATCCAAATCCCAAGGGGTGAGCGTGCGCTCCAGGCTGGCCGGGTCAGCCACCAGGACTTTGCCGTCCAGCGTGACCCCGCGCAGGAGAATGAAATGGCCGCTACTGGTGAAATGGCCCTTGCTCATCAGGGCGACGGCCAACTCGCCGTTAGCCAGATGCGCCATCAGATTATCCTTGCTTAAATCGCGCAGGGAAACCGGCGTGCACTCAAGGCTGTAGGCGTCGGCCACGCCGAGCACAATGGAAAGATAGGAGCCCTGGCGTTTGGCCCAGTAGCCGCTTTCGGCGCAAAACTGGCTCATCTGCGCCGGGTCAACCAGCTCCTCCCGGAAGGTGGAAACGGCCATGGCCAGCGCCGTTGGGCCGCAGGCGTAGCCGGCAATAGGGTCGGTGCCGTAAAGCTGACTGGCCCAAGGCTCCTCCTTTTGGTTAAAGTAAACCACTTGCAAGGTGCTGCCGGTGAGGTAATAAACGCCGTCCTGCTCAATCAGACTGGTGACGCTGGGGTCGCCGGCCAGCGGCACGGGCGGCAGTTCCAGGTCGTCCGGGGGCAGCTGGGCTTCCTCCACAGCCTCGGCCATTTGGGCCACCTGTTGGGAGAGGTTTTCCGCAGCCAGGCTGATTTGTTCGGAAAGGGTCTGGTTCATTTCCACCAGCTTATCCCGCCCGGCGATAATCATATTATTGACGTTGCGGCTGGTTTCCGCTGCAAACTGCTTGACCGGCTCCGTGATTTGGCGGTACAGGGCAGGGTCTGCCACGCGGCAGACGGCCAACTCCGTCAGGCCGATACAAAAAACGGCCAATGAAACCAGGGCCAGACAAATATAGAGGGTTTTGCGCGCTGATTGGTGCATATTTTTATCCTTTTTTCCCTATTTTAATGGTGACTTTAGGTTTCAGATGTGGTATAATGTGAGCAAAGGCGATTGCGACGCTTTCAAAGCGGAAGCAGAGCCCATTGCGAACAAATACCACAGTGCAATTTGTTGTGATAAGGTGAAGTAACCTTTTTTCTGTGGTATAATATCATTATAGCATTTTTGGCAGGCAGTGTCCAGTGGCAACACAATTTTTATATTAAAAAATAAGGAGTGGCGGCTTATGCCGGATTTGCGTCTGGAGGGTGCAAGCAAATTTTATAAGGTGGAAAAACGCAAGCTGGTGGCTGTGCAGGATATTAACCTGACGATAGAGCAGGGCGAGTTTGTGTTTTTAACCGGTAGCAGCGGCGCTGGCAAAACCACGGTGTTGCGCCTGTTGGGCGGTGATTTGCAGCCGGACGAGGGGGCGGCCTATCTGGATAATGTGAACATGGGGCATTATTTTGGCCCGTGGCATTTCCGGCTACGTCGTTGTTTTGGCTATGTTTGGCAGGAGCCTCAGCTGCTGCGCAAACGCACAATATATGAAAACTTGTTTATGGCCCAGGCGGCGCGCTCCATTGGACGGCGGGCCAAATGGGATAAGGCGGTTGGCAAGGCGTTGGCTTTGGTTGGTATGCAGGGCGTGGAGCATTGCTTCCCGGCGGACCTTTCGCTAGGCGAGGTGCGCCTGGTGGAGCTGGCCCGCGCTTTGGTGAACAGCCCGAAAATATTGCTGTTAGATGAGTTGACGGCCAATCTGGACGACGACAACATTTGGGATATTATGTATCTGCTGAACGAGCTGAATAGCCACGGCGTTACCATTGTGATGGCAACCCACGCCAGCCAATACGTGAATATTATGCGCCGGCGGGTGATTACCCTGACGGACGGGCGGCTTACTGGCGATGTGCATAATGGCCGCTACGGCGAGGTGCCGCGGCAGCCGGCTGATATTTTTGCCGAAACTTGGGCAGATAAACAGAGGAAAAAGCGCAAGAGGTGGGAGAGGAAATGAAGAAGAAAGCAAAAAAGGATAATTCGGCTAAACAAGAGGCTAAGGCCCGTAAAAAAGAAGAAAAAATTAGAAAAAAAGCGGAAAAAAACGAGGAAAAGTCCAAAAAGAAAAAAGAAAAAGCGGCGATTAAAGCCCAAAAGCAAAAGGCTAAGCAGGCTGCCAAAACGAAGAAGCAGGAAGCTAAAAAAAGCAAAAAGGTCAGCAAGGGCGGCAAATCAGGCAAGGGTGGCAAATCGGATAATGGCGAGGGCAAGAAAAAGCTGAGCTTGAAGCTGTTAATTCCTCTGCTGGTGCTGCTGCTGGCCGGCGGCGCGCTGGCAGCTAATTTTGTGCTGGGCGGCAAGGAGGAGCTGATTCCGCCGGAAGCATATACGATTGCTGAGGAAAGCACTATCGTGCTGGACAGCTATCTGGAGGAGGGCGGCAAGCTGGTGGCCTTTACTTTGCAGGAGCCGGAGCCTGCCGAGGGCGAGGCGCCACAAGAGGAGCAAAAGGACGAAACGGCTGCCGATGAGGCGGAAAATGGCGAACCGCAGCCGGTGGATATTGACGCGATGCTGCTTTACGACTACGAGGGAGTGACGCCGGCGGCGCTGGAGCAGTATGTGGCGGCCTTGCAGGCGGAGGAACAGGGCTTTATTATCGTTGATGAGAATTACAAAGCGGTGGAGGAACCGCCGGTTTTTGCAGCCCCGGCGGAGGAAGCGGCCGATGATGAAAAGGCAGCTGATGATGCGGAATCGGCTGCGCCTAAATTGACGGACGGCACTTTGCTTTTGGCGCGGGAGGCCAGCGTGGAGGGCCGGCTTTTCCTGGTGCGCCTGACCTGGCAGGAGGAAAAGGGAGCCTGCACGGTGGAAATTAGCTGCCCGCAGGCGGCATTCCCGCAGGAGCCGATGATGAACACTGGTAGCGCAATGGATTATGTGGAGCGCATGAGCCCGGCCGATTTGGGCCTGCCTGGGGAATCTATGGATGAATATCATACTTACGCCCAAGGCGGTAATGTGCTGATAGATGGCAAGGTATTCCGCAAATTTACGGTTTACAGCGTTGACGAGGTGACTAACACCAACGAGTTTGTCGGCGTGTTTGTAATGAGCGGTAATGGCCGGACAATTTACCGGGAGGACCAAGAAACCGGCGAACTACTACCGATTAAGTAGTAGGCCGGTGCAGGGGATTTGAGGAAATGCCAAAATTTCAGCTGAAAAAGCCGGATTTGAAAAAGCTGGATAAGCGCTTTTGGTTGGGCTTGCCCCTGCTGTTGCTGCTGCTTTACGGCACGTTTGCGCAATATGCAGCCTGGCGGGCGGGATTGTTGCCGCCGGCGGAGCCTGTGGCGGGCATTGAGGCGGCCGCCGGTTTTGACGAGCCGCTGCCGGAGGGCGAAGTGGTGGTGGCAATCAGCGGCAGCGTGCGCAACCGCGGCTACTACCGCCTGGGCCCGGAGGTGACGCTGCGCGATTTTTTGGAGTTTGCCCGGCCTTTGCCAGAAAGCGACCTCAGCCAGTTGAATTTGGCGCGTCAGCCACAGCACGGTGATGAATATTACGTGGCGGCGGCAGACGAACCGGCCTCTGCGGCGCGGCCCTGGCTGGTCAACAGCTGGCAGCAGGAGGAAAGCGCGGCGGTAACTTCGCAGCAGCTTTTGAATATCAACACGGCCACGCTGGAGGAGCTTTGTCAGCTGCCGAGCATTGGGCCCAGCCGGGCGCAGGCGATCATTGATTATCGGCTGGAGCACCAGGGCTTTGCCTACAAGGAGGAGCTGTTGGGCGTTAAAGGGATTGGCGAAAAGATATATGAACAGCTTAAAGACAAAATTGAAGTTTGAGCGGTTGGAAAAACCTGGTGGGCTTTGGGCAGAATTGCGGGCGGCCTGCCAGGTTTATTTTGTCTGGGCGGCGATGTTGGCCTTTGTGGTTGGCGTTGCGCTGCGGGAGCTTGGCGTTTTGGCTTGGCCGGCGGATTGGCTGCCTGTCTTGCTGGGCCTGCTTGGGTTGTTGGCCGCGGCGGCCTTGCTGGCAAACCGGCCGCTTTGGCTGCTGCCGGCTTTTTTGCTGTTGGGGCTGGCCTGGAGCGGCCTGGCGGAACTGCGGCTGAACAGCTTTGCCGTGCCGCCTGACGAAGCGGTGTTTTTCCGCGGCCGCGTGGTGCAGGTTTTGGAGCGGGAGGAAAATGCCTTTGACGCGCTGGCGGAAACGCCGCGCAACGGCTACAGCTTCATTATGCAGGGCGAGGACCAAAACGACTGGCGTGGGCGTTTGCTGATTGTGACGGCCCCGGTGCAGCCTAAGGCCGGCGATTGCTTGCAGGTGAGCGGCCTGGTGCTTGACCAAAGCCGCACGCACAATTTCAGCTTGCGCGAGCGGGATTATCTGCGCAGTCAATCTGTGGCGGCCGCCGTGCGCCCCACGCCGCAGGGAATACGCTTTAGCCGGCTGGCCTCGCCCTATGCCCTGCCCGGCTTGGGCCTGGCGGTGCGCCAGCGGGTGTTTGCGGCGATGGAGCCGCTGCCGCCTTTGCAGCAGGCTTTGCTTAAAGGCATTGGTTTTGGCGAAACCGGTATGCTCACCAACGGCCAGAGCAGCGTTTTGGCGCAAAGTGGCATTATGCACCTGTTTGCGGTTTCCGGCCTGCATGTAGGTTATGTGACGCTGCTGGCCGGTTGGCTGTTCCGCGGCCTGGGCCGGCTGCTGCGCCTGCCGGATTGGCTGAGCGGTTTAGCTGTGGCGGCCGCCGTGTTGTTTTTCTGCCTGGTGGTGGGGCTGAGGCCCTCGGTGCTACGGGCCGCCGTGATGACGCTGGCGGCCTGGCTGGCCTTGGCTGGTGAACGGGGCGGGCACAGCGGCTGCGCCCTGATTTTGGCCGCCTTTTTGCTATTGCTGTGGCAGCCGGAATGGCTGCGGGAGCCGGGCTTTTTGCTGTCTTTTCTGGCAACGGCGGGCATTGTGTTCACCGGGCCTTTGTGGCGGGCGTTGGCGCCCAGCCCGCTGCTCAGCGTCAGCCTGGCGGCTCAGTTTATGATTATGCCGCTGTTGGTCGGCTTTTTTAATACAGTGTCATTGGTAGGGTTGGTGGCCTCGCCGTTTTTGCTGTGCGGCGCGGGTTTGGTGCTGCTGCTGCTTTTGCTGGCTATGCCGCTGGCCTGGCTGGGCTTGGCTTACATACCGCTGGCCGGAGCGGGCCTGTTGGCGGAATTGATGTATCGCGGGGCGGAGCTGCTGGCCAATCTGCCGCATGCTTTTGTTTATGCGTTGCGGCCGGGCTGGCCGGCGTTGTTGCTGTATTATTTGCTGTTGACGGCGGCTTTATATTGTTTGGCGAGGGTGAAAAATGAAGCTTGGGCAGAAGAAAAAATATAAGCTGGCGGCAATCGGCTTGCTGTTGGCTGCTTTGTTGGTGCTGCTGCTGCCGGGTTGGGCGGCCAGAAGCAATGGTTTTCAGCTGACGGTGCTTGATGTGGGGCAGGGCGACGCGTTGCTGGTTTCTGCGGACGGCTACAATGTTTTGGTTGACGGCGGTGGCCGGCCGGCGGATATTACCGGTATGGCGGAGCAAGTGGTTATTCCGTATCTGAAAGCGCAGGGCATTGGCCGCCTGGATCTGGTTTTCAATACGCATCCGGATACCGACCATATCGGCGGGCTGTTTGCGGTGCTGGACGAGCTGCGGGTGGATTATCTGGCTGTTTTTCGCGGTTATCTGGACAACGAGCGGCAGGAGCAGCTGTTGGCGCTGGCTGAGACTAAGGAGGTGCCGGTGCTGGCGGTGGCGGCCGGCGAGGTTTTTCAGTTTTCCGACGATTTTCGGATTGAGGTGCTGGGGCCGGCTGCGGCGGCGGAATTTGGCCCGGAGCAGGTGAATAATGGTTCCTTGGTGTTGCGGATTAGTTATCAGGATTTTGACGTGCTAACCTGCGGCGATTTGCAGGGCGAGCAGTTGCAAATGGCGGTGGCCGGGCTGGAGTGCGGCGAGATTGAGGTTTTGCAGCTGCCGCACCACGGCAGCCGCTACAGCTACGACGAAAGCTGGTACGCCGGTTTTACCCCGCAGGCGGTTTTTATCTCGGTGGGGCGGGGCAACAGCTTTGGCCACCCCGGCCAGGCGGTGGTGGAGTATTGGCAGGGGCGCGGGGTGCCCATTTGGCGCACGGATTTGCAGGGCTCCTGCCGCATTTCGTATCGGAACGGGCAAGCGTATTACGAAAGCGCTCTTGAGGATAGTCGCTTATTAGGAGCTGATTAAGCAGGAATTGGCTGGCCGGTGTCGAAAATATTGCATTAAAATATAATGTTGCGTTAAAGTATATTGGAGATTTTGTAAAGTGGTTGAGAGGAGTGAGCTTCAATGGAATTGCCGGAGATTTTGGCGGAGCAGCGGGACTTTTTGGAATCCACCCTGCGGCCCAGCGTGGAGATTAGCTTTGAGCTGCGGCCCACTAAGCCTTGGGAAAGCAAGCTGGGCGGCTGCCCTTATTTGGCGGACGCGGCGGATTATCCCAGGGATTCCGAGGGGCGGCCGATGATGTTTTTGGCCCAGCTGAATTTGGACGATATGCCGCCGCTGCCGGATTTTCCCCGCACCGGTTTGTTGCAGTTTTTTGTCGGTGATGATGAGCTTTACGGTTTGGAGGAAAAATGCGAGGTGCGTTATCTGGCTGAATACCGGCGGGAGGAGGCCGGTTTGCTGACGGAAAACCCCTTTGAGGCGGCTTATCAGGGCTATCAGCCGTTTGATAAGGCCGGGGCAATGCTTTTTACGCCGGCGGAAAAGCCGATAACCACCGAATGCGAGGCTTTTAGCGAGCGTTTTTTTAATAAGGTGAGCGAGGAGCAATGGGACGCCTTATATGAGATTTGTTATGCCTCCGGCTGCCGGGTGGGCGGCTATCCGGTTTTTGTGCAGAGCTCGCCGGCGTATTATGACGATGGCGAGTGCGACGTGTTGCTGTTGCAACTGGATTTGGACGACGAATGCGGCATTATGTTTGGCGATTCCGGCAACTGCACCTTTTTAATCTCCCGCGAGGCCTTGCAGAAATGCGATTTTTCCGAGGTGGAATATGACTGGCAGTGCTGTTAGTGAACACTTAGCGATTATTAAACCTGTCTATTTGTTTTACGGCCCGGAGCGTTTTTTGCTGCAAGCCGCTTTGCAGGAGTTGATTGCAGCGGTGGCTCCTGGGAATAATCCTTTTAATCTGACTCGCTTGAATGGGGAAAACGCCAGCGTGGCCGAGATTTTGACCCACGCTAACACGCTGCCCTTTTTCACCGAGCGCAAGCTGGTGATTGTGGATAATTGCCCGCAGGGTTGGTTTGCCAACCGTAAAAAGGCGGCGGAAAACGAGGCGGAGGCGGCGGAAACGGTTGCCGAGCCGGATTTGGCTGCCTTGCTGGCTTATCTGCAAAATCCGGCGGAGAGCACCGTGCTGGTTTTTCTGGCCGGCGAGAGCATTAATAAGGCCAAAAAACTGTGCAAAGCAGCGGCTAAATGCGGCGTGGTGCAGGAGTTTGCCCAGCTGAAAGGCAACAACGCTATGCTGTGGCTGGACAATATGCTGAGCCAGAGGGGTTG
Source organism: Bacillota bacterium (assembly GCA_021769035.1). GTDB lineage: Bacteria > Bacillota > Dehalobacteriia > UBA4068 > UBA4997 > Avidehalobacter. Next base: position 21,450 of record JAETTP010000009.1, read on the forward strand.
CGCGATGGAGCCGGCGGCCAAGCAGCAGCTTTTGCTGTATTGCGATTACGACTGCACCTTGATTAATAACGAGCTGGAAAAGCTCCGCCTTTACGCGGCCGGGCAGCCGAAAATCAGCCGGGCTGATGTGGAAGCGGTGGTGAGCAGCAACGCCACGGCCAGCATTTTTAATTTGATAGATTATGTGGCGACGGGCAATTTGGCCCAGTCCCTGCGGGCCTTGGAGCAGGTGGTGCTCAGCGAGGCCCCGGAAAGCGTGCTGCCCCGGCTGGCAGACCATTTTCAAACCCTGTATATCGTGAAAGGAATGCAGCAGCACGGCTACACCACGAAAGAGATTATGGCGGCCAGCGGCAAGGGCCACCCTTTTGTCATCGAAAAGGCCGGCCGGCAGGCGGCTAAATACACCGAACGCAAGCTGCAAAAGGCGTTGGAAACCCTGCTGATGGCTGATCACAAGTTTAAAAGCGGCGTCAGCGATATTATGGACGCGATTGAAACGGCGATTATTCAGATTTGCCTGCTGAGCCGCTGAGTCCAGCGGTAATATTTAATAAGGAGAGGATATGTATGTATACCTGTGCTCATTGCGCCGTTAAGGCCTGCTACAACAACACCAAGGACAAAATGCCGCAAAATTGCCCAATGCGCACGCCGGAGCTTTATATCGGCGTGCCGGAAACCTATCATGAGGAAGAAAACCTGCGGATTTTTCAGGAATCGGCCCAGATTGAACATGACGGCTACTGCCAGTGGAACCGGGTTTATGAAACGATTGAGTTCATTAAACGAATGGATTACAAGCTGGTGGGCATTGCTTTTTGCGTGGGTTTGCAGCGGGAGGCGGCGGCGTTTGACCGTCTGCTGCGGGAGCACGGCGTTAAAACCTGCTCACTGATTTGCAAGAACGGCGGCTTTGACAAAAACGAGTTTGGCATTGCCGACGAGAACAAGCTGAAAGGCTGCGGCTACGAGGCGGCCTGCAATCCGGTGGGGCAGGCGAAGCTGCTGGCGGCTGCCGGCACGGATTTCAACGTGGTTATCGGCCTGTGCGTGGGGCATGACACGCTGTTTTTCAAGTATACGGAAACGCCTTTCACTGTGTTGGTGGTGAAAGACCGCGTTTTGGGGCATAATCCCTGCGTGGCGCTTTACGGTGCGGAAGGCTATTTTAAGGGCGAGGGCTACTTCCGCAAAAAGTTTGGCCTGCCTTTGCCGACCGAAAAGTCAGATAAGTAAGGCCGGCGTTTAAACCGTAAGCTGGGCGAATTTGGCCTCGCAAATCTGGGCTAAATCCTGGGGCGCAAGGGTTATTTGCAGCCCCAGCTTGCCTGCGCTTACCGTTAGGCTGGCTAAGCCTTGCGCGCTGTCGTCGATGACGGTAGCGAAGTGTTTTTTCATACCAATGGGTGAGCAGCCGCCTTTCACATAGCCGGTGGTGGCGGTGATTTCCTTGGCGGGCAGCATAGCAATGGATTTTTCCTCCACGCTGGCGGCGGCCTTTTTCAAATCCAGCTCCGCGGCCACGGGGATTACAAAAACATAGTTGATGCGGCTGGCGGCCACCGTTACCAGGGTTTTGAAACATTCCTCTGGCGGCTTGCCAACGGCTTGGGCCACGCTGAGCCCGTCCATAAAGCCCTCGCTTGGGTAGGCGGTATATTCATATTTGATGTGCTGCTGGTCCAGCGTGCGCATCGCGTTTGTTTTAGCAACTTTGGTTGTTTTAGACATTATTACACCTCTTGTTTGGATTAATTTAGCTTGAACAACATTTATTATAATATTTTTTTGGAGATTGTCAATATTGTTAGCAGATATAAATGGAAAGAATTTGCGGCCGGGCGACGTTATCACGGCGGAGGTTGGCGGTTACACCCACGAGGGCCTAGGCGTGGCCCGGCAGGCCGGGCGGGTGATTTTTGTGCCGGGCGCCTTGCAGGGCGAGCTGGTGCAGGCGGAAATTAAACGGGAACGTCGTGGCGTGCTTTACGCGGATTTGCGGGCGGTGCTGCGGGCCAGCGAGCAGCGGCAGGAGCCGGTCTGCCCGGTTTACGCTGGCTGCGGCGGCTGCCATTTGCAGCATATGAGTTATGTCGAGGAGCTGCTTTTCAAGCGGCAGCAGGTGCAGGCGGCTTTGCAGCGGCTGGCCGGTTTGCAGGTGGAGTGCCGGCCGCCTGTGGCCGCGGAGCAAATTTATCATTATCGCAACAAGGGCGTTTTCCACGTCAGCCGGCAGGCGGGCCGGGTACAGCTGGGCTTTTGGGACGAAGCCTCGCACCGGCCGGCCGGGGAGGCTTGCCAGCTGCTTTTCCCTCAGCCTGTAAACGAGCTGCTGGCCTTTTTGCAGCAGTCGGGATTGCCTGATTGCGTTAGTGACGTTATGCTGCGTTTCAGCTTTGCTGAGGGCAAAATTATGCTGTTTTTGCGTACGCAGGCCGGCAGCAGCAAAAGAGCTTTGGCGGCAGCCGGCGCTTTTTTGCCGCAAATTAGCCGGGAATTTCCTAATTTGGCAGTTTGGGGTTTGCAAACGGATAAGGGTTGGCAAACCTTGTCGGCGGAAAAGTATTTGACGGACGCTTTGGCTGATGTGCACTACCAAATTGCGCCAGAGGCTTTTTTTCAGGTTAACAATGCGCAAACTCTGTGCATTTTGCAGGTTATTGAGCAGGCTTTGGCGCCGGATACGGAGCTGCTGCTGGACGCTTACTGTGGCATTGGCACGCTGGGTGTGGCTTTGGCTAAACGTCTGCCTGGTTTGCAGCAGCTGCTGGGTATTGAGCTGAACCAGGGAGCGGTGGCTAGCGCCAGACAAAACGCTAAGCTGAACGGTTTGGCTCAGGTGGAGTTTTGGCAGGGCAAGGCGGAGGCGGAATTTGCCAAAGTTTTGCAGCAGGGATTTATTCCGGACGCAGTGATTGTCGATCCACCGCGGCGGGGTTGTCACCAGCAGCTTTTGCAGGGCATTTTACAGCTGGCGCCGCGGCAGTTGATTTATGTTTCCTGCAATCCGGCCACTTTGGCCAGGGATTTGCGGCTGCTTTGCGCGGAAAAATACGTGGTGCAGTTGGTGCAGCCGGTGGATATGTTCCCCAGGACGCATCACGTGGAAACAGTATGTGCACTGAGCCGCCTAAATTAAGGATACAGAGAATTGATTGAATACTTGGATTATTATAATAATAGCAAAATTTAGTTAAAGCTAAACGGCTTAACTCCTGCTATGCACAGGTGTCAAGCCGTTTTTGTTGCTTAATTTTTATTGTCTAACTTTTGGGGAGCATTTCACAAGCCGGGGGATATACTTATTGTGTTTCTTTAATCAAATTTTTCCATTTCGGCTTTAATCAGCTGCTTTTGCTGTTCCAGATAATCGCTGAGCTTTATTTCGGCAAAGTTATCACTTTGGCCCTGGCTTTGGCGGATAGTGGCTCGTTTGCTGAACCACTTGATTGACCGCAGTTGTTTACTGCATTGCTCCAGTCCTGCCAGATAGGCGGCCTTATCCTGAGTTTGCTGGTAGGCCTCCTGGGCGTTGTAAAGCTGCTCCGCAATTTTGTGCAGCCGCTTGGTTAGCCACCAAATCAAGCCGACGATCAGCAGCGCCAGCAGGGCCAGGGCCACGGCGGCAAATTGCAGGATGGGCAGGTGCAGCTCCAAGATCAGATAGGCAAGGCCCAAAGCAATGAGCCAAAGCGGAATACTGCGCAGACGTTGCTCCTTAGGCTGCAAAATAATCAGCAGCGCAACGCCGGCCAGCGCAAAGCACCATTCCCAATGGCTGCCGGCTGAGGGAAAGCTGGCTTCAACAATTTCCATGGGCGTTTACCCTAAAAGATTTGGCCGCGCGCCTCGGCCTCGGCTTTGGCTTGGGCGGCAAAATCAGCAACCGGCATCACGATACTTTCCTCGCTGCCGCGTTTGCGCACCGCCAGCGCGCCGGCTTCGGCTTCCTTAGCGCCGATAACCAGGAGATAGGGCGTTTTCAGATTGCGGGCCTCGCGGATTTTGTAGCCGATTTTTTCATTGCGCAGGTCGGTTTCCACACGCAGGCCAGCCTCGCGTAGCTGCTCGGCCACTTGCAGGGCGTAATCGTTCTGGTGCTCGGTGATGGTGAGGATTCTGGCCTGCACCGGGCTCAGCCACAGCGGGAAAGCGCCAGCGTAATGCTCGGTCAAAATGCCGATAAAGCGTTCAATGCTGCCAAAGCAAACTCGGTGAATCATTACGGGACGGTGCTTTTGATTATCCTCGCCGATATAGGTGAGGTCAAAACGTTCCGGCATTACAAAATCCAGCTGAATGGTGCCGCACTGCCAGGTGCGGCCAATGCTGTCGGTCAGGTGAAAATCCAGCTTGGGGCCGTAAAAAGCGCCGTCGCCCTCATTAATCTGATAAGGCATATTGATAGCGTCCATAGCGTCACGCAGGGCCTGGGTGGCTTGTTCCCAAACCGCGTCGTCGCCGGCATGGTCCTCCGGCATAGTGGAAAGCTCCACATAGTAGCTGAAGCCGAACTGTTTGTAAACGGTATCAATCAAGCGGGTTACGCCGATAATCTCATCTTTAATCTGTTCCGGCAGCATAAAGATGTGAGCGTCGTCCTGCCAAAAGGCGCGCACGCGCATCAGGCCGTGCAAGGCACCGGAAAGCTCGTGTCGGTGTACCAGGCCAATCTCGCCAATGCGCATAGGCAGTTCGCGATAGCTGTGCATATTATGCTTATAAACCAAAATGCCGCCGGGGCAGTTCATTGGTTTAACTGCGTAATCCTCATCGTCAATCTTGGTAAAGTACATATTTTCTTTGTAGTGATCCCAGTGGCCGCTACGCTCCCACAGGCTGCGGTTCAGGATAATTGGCGTGCGTATTTCTACGTAGCCGGCCTTGCTATGAATTTCCCGCCAGTAGGCCTCCAGTTGGTTACGCAACACGATGCCGTTGGGCAGGAAGAACGGGAAACCCGGCCCCTCGTCCACAAAGGTGAAAAGCCCTAACTCCGCGCCTAGCTTGCGGTGGTCGCGCTTTTTGGCTTCCTCAATGCGGAACAGATAAGCGTCCAGCTCCTTTTTATCCGGGAAAGTGATGGCGTAAATGCGTTGCAGCATTTTATTTTTCGCGTCGCCGCGCCAATAAGCGCCGGCAAAGCTTAGTACGGCGGCCGCTTTAACCAGGCCGGTGGCCGGCAGGTGCGGCCCGCGGCAGAGGTCGGTGAAATCGCCTTGGGTGTAGGTGCTGATGACCGCGTCCTCCGGCAGGTCGCTAATCAAAATCTGCTTGTAGCTTTCGCCGCGCTCGCTGAAAAAGCTTAGCGCCTCGGCGCGGGGCAGCTCCTGCCGCTGGAAAGGCAGGTTTTCCTTGGCAATTTTCAGCATTTCCTGCTGAATGGCCTCCATATCCTCCGGCACGAAAACGTGGGAGCTGTCCACGTCGTAGTAAAAGCCCTCCTTGATAGCCGGGCCAATGCCGAACTGAGTATCCGGGAACAGCCGCTTGATGGCCTGGGCCATAATGTGGGCGGAGCTGTGCCAAAACACCTTTTTGCCCTCCTCGTCGTCAAAGGTGAGGATTTGCAGCTGCAAATCGCCCTCCAGAGGCAGGGCCAAATCCACAATTTTTTCCGCGCCGTCTGCGCTGATTTTGGCGGCCAGCGCCTTTTTAGCCAGCTTGCCGCTGATGGATTGGGCAATTTCCAGCGCGGTTGTGGCCTGGGCGAATTCTTTTATTTGACCGTCCGGGAACGTAACTTTTAAGCTCATAATTTTACACCTCATAAAATCAAAATTTTTTTTATTCTTTTTATTATAATATAACTCTTTTTTTTTGTCAAATAATATGCTATTATTTATAAGAACAATTTAATTTGCCAATCCGCTTGACAAGCGTTGATTTAATTATAATACTTTAGCGGTTTTTTTGCAAGGGCAAGCAAAATATAAAAGGAGGATAAAAATGTCGAACAAATCAGGCAATCCGCCAGCGGCCCGCTTGTGGGAGCTTTTTAATGTTTTTGCGCAGATTGGCCTTTTCACCATTGGCGGCGGCGCGGTGATGTTGCCGTTTATCCAAAAAGCGGTGGTGGAGGACAAACGCTGGCTTGATGATGAGGAATTTGCGGATATGCTGGCCATCACCAACAGTGCGCCGGGGGCTTTCACCATCAACGCCTCCATTTATATCGGCTACACGCAGCGCGGGCTGATTGGCTCCACGGCAGCTATGCTGGGAATGGTGACGCCCTCCATTGTGATCATTTTAATTTTGGCTTATCTGATTTTGCAGGGGCAGAGTATCGACTGGCTGCAACAGTTTTTCGCCGGCGTGCGGCCGATTGTGGCGGCGCTGCTACTGGACGCGGCGTTGAAGCTGCGCAGCACAATGGTGAAAAGCAAATTTGATTTCTGCCTGCTGTGCTTGGGCCTGATTATGCTGCTGTTGGCCTCCATCAACACGGTGCTGGTAATCATTTGCGGCGCGGTTTTAGGCGTGCTGTATCCGCGCATTCGCCAATATCGGCACGCTAAGCCGGAGGCGGCGGCAGCTCAGGCCGATGCCGCAGAACCTAAGGCCGACCTAACCTCAACGGATAATGCGGAAAAGGAGGCGGATTAAATGCCGATACTGTTGCAGCTTTTCCTGACCTTTGTCTTTATTGGTATTCTCAACTTTGGCGGCGGCTATGCTATGATTGCCTTTATCCAAAATCAGGTGGTAAATGTGCATGGCTGGCTGACTTTGCAGGAATATACGGATATGCTGGCGATTTCCCAGTCCACGCCGGGGCCGGTGGCCGTCAACACCGCCACCTACACCGGCTTCAAAATCGGCGGCCTGCCCGGCGCGCTGCTGGCCACCTTTGGCCTGGTGGTGCCGGCCTACTTCATCATCTTGGGCCTTATGTATATCCTGCGGCATAATCCGGACAATCCGCTGTTGCGCCAGATTATTTCCGGCGTGCGGCCGATGGTGGTGGCGCTGACGGCCGGCTCCGCCGTGCTGCTGGCCTTTGAAAATATCGGTTCGTTTTACGAGTTGGCCCTGTTTTTGCTGGCCTTTTTGCTGCTGCGTTTTTTTAAGCTGAACCCGATCATTCTGGTTTCAGTTTTCGGCGTTTGGGGCATTGCCTATGCCAATTTTGTCGTCTGATAGCTGTTAAGGATTAAGGAGGAGCTTTTATGTTAAATGAAGAGTATTATGATGAAGATATTGTGGAGGATTCCGCTGATAAGCGTGGCAACGACCCGGCGGATAAGGAAATTCGGGACGCTCAGCTGCTCACATTGCTTAGCGACGCGGAAAAATATCGTCAGCAACGGGCTTACGGCATTGAGGCCCAGCTTTTGGCTCACGCTTTGAAGCTTAAACCGAACGACCCGATGATTTGGAACAAGCTGGGCCGGGCCCACCGGGCCGCCGGCTTTTTGGACAAGGCCTTGGAATGCTATGAAAAAGCCCTGGAGTTAAATCAGGAAGACCCCTGGGCTTTGGGCAATATTGGCGCGGTTTACATCGCCAAGGAGGATTTTGCGGCGGCCTGTGATTTTTATGCTAAGGCGGTGCAGTTGGCTGAAAGCCAGCAAAAACAGAACGACCGGGATTATCCGGTCATTCTGGCTAATTATGCTTTTGCACTGGGCAAAAACGGCGATAAACGCCAAGCCGCCAAGCTGCTGAAAGAGGCGGAAAAGCTGGGCTACACCGGCGGCGCGAATATTCGCAAACAGCTGAAATTTTCCATTTTCGACAAACTTTTTTAGGCCTTTTGATTGCTCTCTTAGCGGTTGTTCACGGTCTCCGGATACATATCGTGCCAGAGCAGTCGGTCAGCGGCGGCTTTTTCCCAACGGCTGCCGGGCTGGCCCCAGTTACAGTAAGGGTCTATGGAGAGGCCGCCGCGGGGCAGGAATTTGCCCCAAACCTCGATGTATTTGGGTTGGAGCAAATTGCGCAGGTCTTTCATAATAATGTTGACGCAGTCCTCGTGAAAATCCCCGTGGTTGCGGAAGCTGAACAGATATAGCTTCAGGCTTTTGCTTTCCACCAGCAGCTTGTCCGGCACATAGCTGATATAAATGGTGGCAAAATCCGGCTGGCCGGTTACGGGGCACAGGCTGGTGAATTCCGGGCAGTTAAACTTCACAAAGTAATCGTTATCCGGGTGCTTGTTGGCGAAGCTTTCCAAAAGCTGCGGGGCGTAGTCGGTGGGGTAGGCCGTTTTGGCGGCCCCAAGCTGGCTTACGCCTTGCAGCTCGTCTTTGTTACGGCTCATTTTTCGGCCTCCTCGTTGGGGACCGGCTTTTGCTGCTGGGGATAGCGCAGAGGGTCCTCCACGCCGTTAATGCGGAAAGCCTCCTGCCTATCGCGGCAGGTGCCGCACAGGCCGCAGGGCTCCTCGCCGCCCTCGTAGCAGCTCCAGGTCAGCTGATAGGGCACGCCGAAGTGCAGGCCGTGGGCCACCACGCCAGCCTTGTTATCCTGCACAAAGGGGGCCACCAGCTTCAGCTGGCCGCCGCTGCCCTGCCAAACGGCTTCTGCCATGGCGTGGTTAAAGGCCTCGCTGCAATCAGGGTAGGCGGCGCCGGCGGCGTCGTCCGCGTGGGCCCCGTAGTAGAGGCGGTTGCAGCCGTGGGCCAGGGCCACGCTAGCGGCGGCGGAGATGAACAGGCCGTTGCGGAACGGCACGTAGGTGCTCACCGGGCCTTGTCCTCCCGCCAACTGCTCGGCATAATCGGTGTGCGGAATAGCTTGGGCGGAGCCTTGCAGCAGTGCGTTATCACTAAATTGGAAGATACCGCTTAAATCCAGCAGCAAATGCTCCACTTGATACCATTTGGCCACGTCGGCTGCGGCTTGCAGCTCCCGCTGATGTTTCTGGCCGTAAAACATGGAAAGAGCGATTACATTTTCAGCTCCCAGGTCATGCACGGCCCAAGCCAGGCAGGTGGCGCTGTCTATGCCGCCGGAGGTCAGCACCAGGGCTTTGTTATTTGTCATTGAAAAAACTCCTTTCTATATGGCAAAGAATGAAAATATATTAAACCGATTAAACGCCGCGCGCATCGGGCGGCCAGATAAACTTGTGCATTTGCAGCTGCAAATTAACGCCGTTCAGCTGCTTTTGCCGCATAAATTCTACTATTGCCGCCGGCTCAATCTGCCCCCAAACCGGGCTTAAATAAACGCCAACCCGGCCAAGCAGCCGCAGCCGGCGGATTACCTCCTCAGCCCGTTGTAAGTCTGCCTGGCTGCCGCAGACGAACTTCACCACGTCCTGCTTGTCCAACCGGGCCAGATCCTGCGGGCGCATTTGCGTCTCCATACCGCTGCCGGGCAGCTTGTAGTCCACGGTGAGGGCAGGGCGGTTGGCCAGGGCCAGCACCGGCCCCAGCGGTTGGCTGCCGTTGGTTTCAATCTCCACGGCCAGGCTTGGGTCGGCCGCCAGCTGCTCCAACAGCGGCAAAATATGCGGCTGGCGCAATGGCTCGCCGCCGGTTAGGGTTACGTTTTGAACGCCGCTTTGCTTGATGTATTGATAGATTTCGTCATTAGTTAGTTGTTCGCCGGGGCCGTTTGCCGGGATAGCGTCCGGCCAGGCCCAGGCGGTGTCGCAATAGGAGCAGCGCAGGTTGCAGCCAAAAAAGCGGATAAAAACCGCCAGTTGACCGGCCCGGCGGCCCTCGCCGTTGATACTGACAAACTTTTCCGCAACGTTATAGCTGGGCATCGGCGGCCTCCTGGGGTGTTTCATAATAGGCGGCGCAGTTTTTTGGCGTTTCATAAACCCAAACCTGGGCCGGTTGCACGCCCTGCTGCTGCAAGGCCTGATAGAACCAGCGGGCCAGCTCCTCCGCCGTGGGGCGGAAAGGCACCGAAGCCAGGGCAAAGCCCTCGGCTTGCAGGGCGGCCACGGTGGCCGGTTGCAGGCTGCCTTCTTCATAGATAAACGTGTGGTCAAACCGGGCGGCCAGCTCTTTCAGGCATTGCTTTAGGCCGGCAAAATCCAGCAGCATGCCGCGCTCCGGCCCGGCGGCGTTCAGGCTGGGGGCCTGCACCTCCGCCCGCACTCTCCAGCGGTGGCCGTGCAGGTTGCGGCATTTGCCGGGGTGGCCGGCCAAAAAATGGGCGGCGTCAAAGCTGGCCTCGGCCTGCAAACTATACATAAATTCACTTTCCTTTCATTATATATATGTATTTTCAGACAAAATAAAAGGGCCTGTGGCAGCCCTTTAGGTGTTTTGTTTAACGACAGGGGCTGCGACTGTCAGCAGATATTATTATTTTCTCACATTATACCATAGAAATAACGTTATTTTTCTAATTTCACAGGTTACACTATGGTATTTGTGACTTCGTCAGACTACAGTTCAATCTGCGCTTTAAGCTTGATTTCACTGAGTACTCACATTATACCATAGAAACAAGATTATTTCATCTGATTTTACAAATTGCACTATGGTATTTGTTCGCAATGGGCTCTGCCATCGCCCTTTGGGCTTGGCACTCGCCTTTGCTCACATTATACCATAATTAATTGGCAAAAGCAATAGCTATCTTTTACGCTCGCCGATTTCCTCCAGGCATTCCCAGCGCACAGTGGCGGCCCAGATGTCGCCCTCCAGCAGCTGATAAGTAACTTCCTCGTTCAAAAGCTGGTTTTCCTGGCCGATTTGGGCTTGCAGGCTGGCGATGGCCTGGGCCAAGGCCTGCGCTTTGGCTTCCTCCTCCGTGTTGGTGCGCCAAAAGCTGCTTTGGGCCGTTTGTTTTTCCACCTGCAAGGGTAGTTGAATTTGGCCGATTTGCAGCGGGCGTTCGGAATACTCGCTGGCGATAGTCATATTTTCGCCCTCGGCTTTAGGCGGAAAACCCCAAATTTGCAGGCGCGCTTCGCCCTTGGGCAGGGTGTAGAGGCAGCGGCTTTCCGCGGCGGCCCGCAGAATTTGCTCCTGCAAAGGGGCTTCGCCGTAGCCCTCATACCAGACGCGGGCTTTGATGATCGCGTCGGCCCGGCCATCCGCCAGCGGGGAAACCAGCAGCTCGCCTTTTTGCACGGTGTCGCCGTGCTTCACCACCGCCTGGCCGTGTTTAATCAGCACGTCTTCAATCAGGGCGTTGCGGTTGGCCCAGATAGCGCCAATGGTGGCGTTTTCCAGCTCGTCAGGGTAAATGGAGCGTTCGGCAATTTTGATATTCAAAATGGTGCCCTGCCGCTCAATATAAACCCAGGATAGCTCCGCAATATCCTGTTTCAGCTGTTTAGCCAGCTCGTCGACGTCCAGCAGCCGCCAGATGGCCCCCGGCCGCAGGCCCAGCTCCGCCGCCCGCTGGCGTACGGTTTCCGGTTGCAGCTGTGTTAGCTGCTCCTGTGGTTGGATCCGCACCGCAAACACCACCTGCGAGAGGCTCGCCAGCCCCAGAGCGAAGAGCAGCACGCCGGCGGCCAGGGTTTTGCGCCGCCGCAGATAGCGATAGACAAAGGGCAGGCCTTGACTGCGCCGGATTTTCAGATTGCAGCCGGTTACCTTGGCCATTTTTTTCAGCTGGCCCAATTCCTGCCAGGCGGCCTTAACCTCCAGCAGATCGTCCGTCAGCCAGTTGATGTCGTAAACGTCAATGTCCCGTTGCAGGGCCAGGTTTAGCAGGCGTTCCGGCGAGCTGCCGCTGATGTGCAGCACCACGTAACCGCGGAGCCAGCTTAAAAACATTGTCAGCATAAGTTTTAGTCCTCCGTTTGGCCGGTCGGGTTGACGCCCTCTGCTTTCTGATTGGCGGCGTTTTCAGTTGTGGCTTCTTCGGCCAGTTCTTCCTGGAGCAGTCGGGCCAAATCCTCGCTGTTCAGCCAGCCGCCGGCCCCCTCGGAGGCTGCGTCCGCGTCCAGCACGATAGCCAGGTGGTTGATTTCCCCCTCCAGTGAAACGTCCGTTTTGCTGATGCTGCGCAGCTTAAAGCCGCTGCCTCTGGCAATCAGATAGCCCTCGCTGACCCGCAGGCGCACTTCTCTGGCAGAATAGTTGATAATGCCCCGGTGGTTTTCAATATGCAGGCTGACGTTGCCAATCAGAGTGACGCGGGGCAGGTCCAGGGCCAGCTCCTCCGGCATCTCCAGGGCCTCGGCAAACATGGCGCGCATAAACTGGCCGGGCTTTTTTTTGAGTTTGCTGTTTTTGGCGGCCAAATGGGGCGCCTCCTTTTGGGGTGAATTTGCTTTAATTATATGCCCTGCTGGTTGGAAAAATGCTTACTTATTGACAACAGCGCTTAATGGAGTTATACTTACTAATATGTGCCTTGTAGATTGGGAGGGATATAAATGCAGGCGATTATTTTAGGCTGTGGCTCGCTGCTGAGCCATATTGAGGCGGCTCAGGCCAAAATGCAGACTGATTTTCCGGTGGTGGAGCTGAACCGCAAATATCACGTGGACCCCAGACAAATGCAGCAGGAAATTTTGGCGAAAATGCAACAGCTGCCGGCGGAGGTGGACACCGTGCTGGTGGCGATGGGCTTTTGCGGCGGCTCCTGGCAGGGAGTGCGGCCGGGACGGCGTTTGGTTATGCCGCGGGTTGATGATTGTGTGACGCTATTGCTGCACACCGACGATAGCCCGCATTTCAATTTGAAGCAGGGGCGGCATTTTTATCTGCGGGATAGCGACCGCGGTGAGCACTCTCTGGAGGCAATGCAGCAAAGCCTTTGCGCGGAGCACGGCGAGGAACAGGGGGCGGCGATCTTCCGCTCCTGGTTCGCCAATTATCGGGAGGCGGATATTATTGACACCGGCGCTTACGATAGCCAGGCGGCGGATTTTCTGGCGGAGGCCCAACGCAATGCGGATTTGGCGGGCTGCCGGCTGAACCACGTGCCGGGCAGCAATCTGCTGCTGGAAAAGCTGGTGAGCGGCCGCTGGGACGAGCAGTTTGTTGTGGTGGAGCCGGGCCAGGCCGTGGAGTTGAATCTGTTCGTTTGATAGGAGCAGGAGTTTAATTTAAATATGGAAATTAGCGAGATTGCAGCTTTACAGATTGATAGAGCGGAGGCCTTGCGTTATCTGCGCTGGCCGGCGGAGAAGCCCTTGCCGCCGGAGTTGGCGGCGGATTTGGCCCAGGCGGAGGCGGCGGTTTTGGCAGCCGCCCAGCCGCGTTTTGTGTTTAAGCAGTTTACTCTGCTGCCGGAAACGGAAGCCGCCGGGCGTTCCTTGCAGGGGGCCAGCCTGCATTTGGCCGGGCAGGATATTGCCTGCCTGTTGCGGGGCTGCTCGGCCTGCCTGCTGCTGGCGGCCAGCCTGGGCGCGGCGGTGGACGAATTAATCCGGCGGGCGGAAATTCGGGACGTGGGCCAAGCCTTGCTTTTGGACGCTTGCGCTAGCGCGGCGGTGGAAAACCTGTTGGAGCAGCTGCAAGCCGGCCTGGCAGCAGACTTGCAGGCGCAGGGTTGGCAGCTGACAGCCCGCTTCAGCCCTGGCTACGGGGATTTGCCCTTGGCCTGCCAGGCTCAGTTTTGCGCCACGCTGGACGCCGTCCGGCGCATTGGCCTGACGGTTTCCGGCAGCGGTTTGCTGTTGCCGCGCAAGTCCGTCACGGCGGTTATTGGCCTGAGCCGGCAGGAGTTGATAGCGGAGCAGCGGGATTTAAGCAAGCACAACTGCGCCGCCTGCCGCCTGCTGGATTGCCCGTATCGGCGTAAATAAATTTGAAAAAACAGATGGAGAGATGGCAAATGAACAAACAAGCATTTAGGGAGCGGCTAGCTCGGCAAAATTTCGTGCTGCTGGACGGCGCGATGGGCACCCAGCTGATTGAGGCCGGCTTGCAGCTGGGGGATAATTCGGAGCTGTTTGCTCTGGAAAGGCCGCAGCTGCTGGTGGATATTCACCGGCGTTATATTGCGGCCGGCGCGGATATAATTTACGCCTGTACCTTTGGGGCTAACGCGCACAAGCTGGCCGGCAGCGGCCGCACCCCGCGCGAGGTGATCAGCCGGGCGGTGGGGCTGGCCCGACAGGCCGCCGCGGGCACGGACACGCTGGTGGCGCTGGACGTGGGCTCCCTGGGCGAGCTTTTGGAGCCGGCCGGCACCTTGCGCTTTGAGCAGGCCTGCGCCGAGTTTAAGGAGATGGTGCAGGCCGGGCTGGCCGCCGGTGTGGATTTGCTGGTGTTTGAAACGATGACCGACCTATACGAGCTGAAAGCGGCCCTGCTGGCAGCGCAGGAAAGCTTTGAGGCCGGCCGGGAGCTGCCAGTTCTCTGCACCATGACCTTTGATAAGAACAACCGCACTTTCAGCGGCGTGCACGTGGAGGCGATGGCCTGCTTGCTAAACGCCTGGCCAGTGGACGCTATCGGCGTCAACTGCTCGCCGGGGCCGCAGGGCTTGCTGCCGGTGGTGCAGGAGCTGCGGCGGCACACCAATCTGCCGCTGATTGTGAAAGCCAACGCCGGCCTGCCCAACCCGCAAACCGGCGCTTACGACATTACGCCGGAGGAGTTCGCCGCCCAAATGTTGCCCTTTGCGGATTTGGGCGTGCAGCTGCTGGGCGGCTGCTGCGGCACCGGCCCGGCTTATATTGCCGCCCTGCGCCTGGCCTTGCAGGGCCGCCGGCGGGGAGAGCGGCCGGAAGTGCGGCAGGCAGCGGTTTGCTCGCCCACCCGCACGGTTTATCTCGACCGGCCGCTTATCGTGGGCGAGCGTTTGAACCCAACCGGCAAAAAGGTCTTTCAGCAGGCCTTGCGGGAGCAGGATTTGGATTATATACTGGCCCGCGCCTTGGAGCAGCAGGAGGCCGGGGCAGATATTTTGGACGTGAACGTGGGCCTGCCCGGCCTGGACGAGCCGGCCCTGCTGGCCCGCGTGGTGAAAGCCCTGCAAGGGGCGGTGGATTTGCCCTTGCAGATTGATTCCAGCGACCCGGCGGCGATTGAGGCGGCTTTGCGGGTTTGCAACGGCAAGGCCATTGTCAATTCCGTCAACGGCAAGCCCGAAAGCCTGGAGGCCGTTCTGCCGCTGGTGAAGCGTTACGGCGCGGCGGTTATCGGCCTGACATTGGACGAAAACGGCCTGCCGCAGACGGCGGAGCAACGGCTGCAAATTGCCCAGCGGATTATGGAGGCGGCCTTGGCGGTGGGCATACCCAAAGAGGATATTTACATAGATTGCCTGACGCTGACGGTTTCCGCCCAGCAGGAGCAGGCGCGGGAAACGCTGGCGGCCATTCGGCTGGTTAAGGAGCAGCTGGGGCTGAAATGCGTGCTGGGCGTTTCCAATATCTCCTTTGGCCTACCTAATCGGGAGCTGATTAACCAGACTTTTTTGAGCATGGCTTTGCAGGCCGGGTTGGATTTGGCGATTGTCAACCCCAACATTAAAAGTATGACGGATACGGTGGCAGCGGCCCGCGTGCTGCTGAATAAGGACGCGGGCAGTGCGGCATATATTGCCGGGCAGACGGCGGCTGCGGGCCAACCGAAGCCGGCCCCAATTGCGGCAGAGCCGGCGGCCGATTTGTCGCAGCAGCTGACCGAGGCGGTGCACAAAGGTCTGCGCGGCGAGGTGCGCCAGCTGACCGAGCAGCTGCTAGAGGAGCAGGAGCCAATGCAGCTGATAAACGGCCTGCTAATTCCGGCCCTGGACGCTGTGGGCCAGCGTTATGAGCGGGAGGAAATTTTTCTGCCGCAGCTGATTAACGCGGCGGCGGCGGCCAGCGAGGCCTTTGAGGTTATCAAGGCCCGGATTATCAAGCAGGGCCGGCCGGGCGTGGCTAAGGGCAAAATTTTGCTGGCCACGGTGTTTGGCGATATTCACGATATTGGCAAGAATATTGTCAAGGTTATTTTGGAAAATTACGGCTATCAGGTTTTGGATTTGGGCCGGGACGTGCCGGTGCAGCGAGTGGTGGTGGAGGCTAAGGCGCAGGATATTCGGCTGATTGGCCTGAGCGCGCTGATGACCACCACGGTGGTTAGCATAGAGCAAACCATTGCCGCCCTGCGGGAAAGCGGTCACCCCTGCCAGGTGTTTGTGGGCGGCGCGGTGCTGACCGCCGATTATGCCGCGGCTATTGGGGCCGATTTTTACGCCAAAGACGCGGCCCAGGCCGTGCAGATTGCCAAGCAGGTGTTTGATTAAATCTACTATAAAAAAGGGGAAACGACAAATTGGGAGAGAATATTTTGGCTAACGTTTCGGTTCGGGAGTATCTGGAGCGGGAGATTTTGCTTTTTGACGGCGCAATGGGCACCTATTTAAGCCAGCTGAGCCGGGCCGGGCTGGATAAGTGCGAGCTGGCTAATTTGCAGCAGCCGCAGCAGGTTTTGCAGGTGCACCGGGCCTACTTGCAGGCCGGGGCCAAGGCTTTGAAAACCAACACGTTTGCCGCCAATCCGGCAATGCTGGACAACGACCAGGATTTGCTGCGCCAGGTTATCAGCGCGGGCTGGCAGCTGGCTAATCAGGCAGCGGCGGAGCGGCCGGCGGCGGAGCGGCCTTTCATCTTTGCGGACTTGGGGCCGTTTGCCGCCGCGGCCGAGGCTGGGCTGGGCCTGGACGTGCAGGCCGGCCTGCGGCCGGTGCTGGATATATTTTTGCAGCTGGGGGCGGAGAATTTCCTGTTTGAAACTTTCAGCGACGAGGCCGGTCTGCCGGAGCTGGCGGCCTACATCAAGCGGCAATGCCCGCAGGCCTTTGTGGTGACTTCCTTTGCCGTGCAGCCAGACGGCTACACGCGCGCCGGCCGGGCCGGGGCGGAGCTTTTGCGGCTGGTCCAGGCCTGTCCGCAGATTGACGCGGCCGGCTTTAACTGCGTTTCTGGGCCGTATCATCTGGGTAAATATTTGCGGGAGCAGCAGCTTCAACCGGCGGACGGCCAGCTGCTTTCCATAATGCCCAACGCCGGTTATCCCACCGTCATCAACAACCGAACCTTTTTTGGCAACAACCCGGAATATTATGCCGAGCAGCTGGGGCGCATTGCGGAAATGGGCGTTCGGCTGCTGGGCGGCTGCTGTGGCACTACGCCGGAGCATATTGCGGCGGTGGCGGAAAGGCTGCGTCTGTTTAAGCAGGCTAAGCCTGCCGGGGCTGGGGCTTTTCAGGCCGGGCCGGCAGAGCAGACGGCCGGCGAGCTGGCCGCCGCGCCCTTGCCCAATCGTTTCCGCAGCAAGGCGGAGGCCGGCCAAAAGCTGCTGGCGGTGGAGCTGGAGCCGCCGCAGGACGTCAACCTGCCGCAGTTTATGCAGAAAGCTAAAATTTTGCAGCAGGCCGGGGTGGATATTATCACCGTGCCGGATTGCCCGATTGGCCGGGCCCGAATGGACAGCAGCCTGCTGGCCTGCAAGCTGCACCGGGAGCTTGGCGTGGACGCGCTGCCGCATATGACCTGCCGCGACCGCAACCTGAACGCCACCAAGGCTTTGCTGCTGGGCCTCAGCGTGGAGGGCGTGAACAATGTGCTGATTGTCACCGGCGACCCAATCCCCACCGCCGAGCGGGACGAGATTAAAAGCGTGTTCAACTTCAATTCCCGTATGTTGGCTAAGTATATCAGCAATTTGAATGAAACCACCCTGCAAACGCCCTTTTACATCTGCGGCGCGCTGAATGTGAACGCCCGTAATTTTGACGTGCAGCTGCGCCTGGCCGAGGAAAAGCTGCAAAACGGCGTGCAAATGCTGCTGACCCAGCCGGTGCTGAGTAAACAGGCCGCGCTGAACCTGCGGCGGGCGCATGGGCAGCTGGGCGCCAAAATTTTGGCCGGCATAATGCCGCCGGTCAGCTATCGTAACGCTTGCTTTATGCACAATGAAATCAGCGGCATTACCTTAGATGAGGAGCTGATTGAAAGCTATCGGGACACCACGCCGGAGGAGGCCCGCGCCCTGGGCGTGCAGGTGGCCTGCCGGGTTATGCAAGGGGTGGCCGATTTTTGCGACGGCTATTATATGATACCGCCGTTTAATAAAGTTGATATTATCTGTGATATATTAAAGTCTTAGGAACGTCGCTAAACGCCCATCTTTGAACTCTTCGCTGCGCTCAAATCGTCAACGTACTTTTAGTACGCCTCCTCATTTCACTTGCGAAATCATTCAAATCTGAGCATTTATCAACATTCCTGTTTTTTAATTAAACTAAACGCGTCTTTGATTGGTAATATCCTCCAAAATGGCAATTTTTTCGGCAATCTCCCGGCAAACGCCACCCGCGTCGGAGCCGCCGCTTTGGCCATCAGCGATATAAACGGCGATTGCCCAACGCGGTTCGTCCGCCGGGAAAAAGCCGGCGAACCACACGCCAAAATTCTGGCTGGTGCCGGTTTTGCCGGCAATGCTGATTAAATCGCTGGCGGCCGGCTGGCCGGTGCCCTCCTGCACGGCCTGCACCAGCCAACGCTTCACTTGGCGGGCGCTTTCCGCCTGCACCACCTGCTGCGGCTGCGCGCTGGGGACTTCATAAAGCACGCGGCCTTTTTCGTCCAGCACGGCTTGCACCAGGCGCGGCGTGGGCAGTTGGCCGTCGTTAGCCACGGCGGACAGCAGCCGGGCCACCATCAGCGGTGTGGCTCGGATTCCCTTTTCGCCGATAGACAGATTGGCTACGTCGGCCGGCACCGCGGGGTTGAAGTTGAGCCTACTGGCGGAATCGCTCTGGCTGAGCTGAAAGCCGCGCAAAACCTGCTCGGCCATACCAAGGCGGTAGGCGTATTCGCCTATCAGCTCGCCGCCCAGGCTTTGGCCCAGCTGAATGAAATAGGGGTTGCAGGAATTGCCCAGGGCGCGGCCGATGTCCTCCTCGCCGTGGCCGTGGCTGTTCCAGCAGCCCACCTGGTGCCCGTTGGGCAGGGTTATGCTGCCGCTGCAATTAAACAGCTGGCCGGAGTTATCTATGCTGATATTGTGGTCCAGCGCGGCCAGACAGAGCACAATTTTAAACACCGAGGCCGGCGGATAGTAGGATAGGGCCTTGTTGACGTAAACGTCGCCCTCGGTGGCCGGCTGGCCAATATACTGGTTGTAGTTGGGGGCGCTTACCATTGCCAGAACGTCGCCATTTTGCACGTCCAGCAGCACGGCTGCGCCGTTTTTATCCTGCATAGCGGCTTCGGCAATGGCCTGATAGTTGTAATTGAGGGTCAGTTGCAGGTTAAGGGTCGGCTTGCCGCCGTCGGCGGCAATATAGCGCAGCCCCTCCGCGGTCGGCCGATTTTTTTCGTCCACCGTTACGGCGATATGGGCGCTGGACTGCCCGCGCAGCAAGGCGTCATATTGTTTTTCCAGCCCACTTTTGCCGATATAGGCGGTGTCCTGGTTGCCCTGCCGGGTTAGCGTTTCCGCTTCGGTGGCGCTGCTGGCCCCAACATAGCCAATCAGGTGGGCGGCCAGGCCGTCTGTGCCGTAACGCGGGCGAATGGTGGTGGCGTATAGCCCGCTGATTTGGGCCAAAACCGGTTGCAAATCCTCCAACTGACGCAGGCTTAAATTGCGGGCCAATATGAACGGCTGGCCGGCAGCCAGCTGTTGCTTGAGTTGGCCGGCGGCTGTGGCGGCGTTGGCTTGCAGCCGGCGGTTTTGCAGCAGGCTGTTTAAATAGGTGACCCAGTAGGCGTCGCTGTTTTCCGGCAACAGCCGGGGAAACACCAGCAGCACGCGTTCCGCCCGATTGGTGAAGCTTTGCCCGCTGCAATCTAAAATGTCACCGCGGGCGTATTCCCGCTCCTCCACGGCCAAAAGCCGCTGCCGCTGTACTTGGGCGGTGTAATCCGCCGCGTGGCTGTAATTGATTTGCAGCAGCCGGACGGCCAGCAGCGCAAAAAGCAGCAGCAGCAGCAGGGAAATATGGCGATGGCGGCGCAGAGAAAGCAAAAAAATCACCTCAAATATTTTTAGTGTGTGGACGCTGACAATATTTAAGGTGATTTTTTTAGTTTTATTTTATGCAGCATACGGCCAGTTTTTTCGGGAAATGCGTTAAGGGCCGCAGGCCCTTTTCCGTCACCAGACAGGAGTCCTCAATGCGGACGCCGAAGCCGGCCTGCGGAAGGTAAACGCCGGGCTCCACCGTCACGATTTGCCCCGGCTGGAGAACTTCCTGGCCGTTCTGGCGCAAATAGGGCGCTTCGTGCACGTTCAGGCCCACGCCGTGCCCCAGCGAGTGGGAAAAATATTCGCCCAGGCCGCCGGCCTCGATAACGTCGCGGGCAATTTTGTCCGCTTGGTGGCAGGTCATACCCGGCTGAATTTGCTCCAGGGCCGTTTCCTGAGCCTGCTGTACCAGCCGGTAGGCGGCGGCTTGCTCCGGCTGCGGCTGGCCGATAATAAAGGTGCGGGTGCAATCGCCGCAATAATGTAGATAGGTTGCGCCAAAATCCAGGGTTACAAAGTCGCCGTTTTGCAGGCGATAATCCGAGGGAATGGCGTGCGGCTTGGCGCTATTGGGCCCGGCCGCCGCAATGGTGGGAAAAGCCAGGCCGTGGCCGCCGTTCTCGTGCAGGGCCTGCTCCAAAGCCCAGGCCAGCTCCCGCTCGGAAATGCCGGGAGCCAGCAGCGGTTGAATATCAATCAACGCTTTATCGGCAATCTCGCCGCATTTTTCCAGGGCCAGGCACTCGACGGAGTCCTTGCAGAGGCGCGTCTGCAATGGCAGGCTGCCGGCCTCCTGCAAGCGGCAGGCGGGTGCGTTTTGGCTGAGGCTTTCGCTAATCTGCTGCCATTGGCTGTAGCTGAGGGCGGCCCCCTCAAAGCCCAGGCTGGTTAGCTGCTGCTCGGCGCAGATTTGGCTGAGCAGGGCGGCGTGGCTTTGCCCCGGCTGCTTGCAGATAAACTCCGCTTGCGGGGCCTCGGCCTCCGCCTGGGCGATGTAGCGTCCGTCGGAGAGCAGCCAGGTTTGGCGCAATCCCACCAGCAGCAGGCTGTCGTCGCCGGCAAAGCCGGAATAGTAAAAAATGTTTTGGGCGTCGCTTAACAGCAGGGCTTGCAGATTATGCTCCTGCAATAGCCGGCGCAGCTTTTGTAGGCGTTGCTGGAGCGGGCCGGGAATACAGCAATCCATATTTACACCTCGTATTCAGAAAATTTATTTTATTGTGCCGAATGTTTCAAACGGATAAATCCGCCACAGGGCTTTGCCGCTGATGGTGGAAATTTTGATAAAGGAAACGTCGCTGTCGCGGCTGTCGTGGCTGACCTCCCGGTTGTCGCCCATCACAAAGACGGAATCGTCCGGCACCAGGGTGTCCACAAAGCCGCCGGTGGTTTGGCCGTTCAGATAATCCTCGTTTAAGGGCTGGCTGTCGATATAAACCTGGCCCTCGCTGATTTGCAGGTGCTCGCCGGGCAGGCCGATAATGCGTTTTACGTAAAACACGCCTTCGGCCTCGTTTGGCGCTTGAAAGACCACAATATCGCCGCGCTGCGGCGCGCCCCACAAATAGGGCAGGGGCGAGGTGAGCACCTTATCGTCCGGCTCCAGCGTAGGCTGCATAGAGCCGCCGGAAACTTGCGTTGGCATCAGCACCCAGGTGCGAATGGCCATAGCCACCGCCAAAGCCAGCACAATGCAGATTAAATAGCTTTTCCAACTGCTGCGTTTGGGTTGGGGCGCTGCTTCTGTTTCTGTTTTGTTTGTTTCCGCCTCTGCAAGTTGCGGCGCAGCTTCCGGGTTGGCCGCTGCGGCAGCTTCCGGGTCGTTCAGCTTCAGGTAGGCGTGCTGCTTGGCTTCCCAAAAGTTGGCGTTGGCGTGGTTGGTGTTGCGGCCCAGGTTTGGTTGCGCCGCCTGGTTGGTTTGATTAGTCTGGTCGGCTGCCTCCGCCGCTGCTTCGTTCGCTGTCGCGTTTGGCGCGTTTGGCGTGTCTGCCGCGTCTGTTGGTTGCTGCCCGTCGGCGGGCTTGGCCTCTGGTTCGCTAGGCAGCTGGGGAGCCTCCAGCTCGCTGAGCTGGGGCAGTATTTCGGCAAAGCTAAGCGGGGGCAGTTCCTCCTGCTCCTCCGGCGGAACCTGCTCCAAATGCTGGCGAATGGCTTGCAGACGGCTTTCCACTTCCTGGCTGAGGGTTTGCTGTTTTTGCATAAAAAAGTTGCTGTTCTGCCAGTTTTCCATCAGCCGCCGAATGGTTTCCTGCTGGTTCTGCACCGCGGCGGCGTCCTCCTCCAGCCTGGTGTGCAGGCTTTTAATATTGTTCAGCTGCTCGTTGTAAGCGTGCAAAGTTTGCACGCTTTTTTGCTTGGCCAGGGCCAGCTCCAGCAGCGCGTTTTTGTTCTCCTCTTCCAGCTCGTTCAGCAGGGCCTTTTCGGCTTGCAGCTTTTGGCGGTTGGTTTCCTCTATATTAAGCGCCGCCGCCACCAGGGGTTGTTGACGCTGCATTTGGCGGCTGAGGTGCTGGGTGTTGTTTTCCGTAACCTCCAACAGCTGTTTCCGCTTTTGCTTGTAAATAATGGTTTGCGTCAACTGCTCCTGCGCGGTTGTAGGCTTGTTGACGTCCGGGTGGAGATTGTTCAAAGTAGTATTCCTCCTGAGGCGGCTAAAATCCGCCTGGTTTGACTTGCCTGTGTGCTATTTATGTGATATAATTAATGATATAATTTAAGCTAAGGCTTAATTTAGCGAATGTTCGAGCAACATTTATTATATTCGCAAAAAGGCGGCGTTTTCCTGCTGCTTTTGCGCAAGTTTGCGAGAGGGGTTGGAGTTTTCTTGACGAAAGCATTAAATAATAACTACGAAGGCTTTTTGGCCGGCGTGCAGATTTATACCGACGGCGCTTGTTCCGGCAATCCGGGGCCGGGCGGCTGGGGCGCGGTGCTGATGTTTGGCCCGCACAAGCGGGAGCTATCCGGCTTTGAGGCCAACACCACCAACAACCGTATGGAGCTGTTGGCGGCCATTTGCGCCTTGGAGGCCTTAACCAAGCCTTGCGCGGTGGATTTGTTCAGCGACAGCGCTTATCTGGTGAACGCCTGGAAGCAGGGCTGGCTGGCCGGTTGGCAGCGCAACGGCTGGCAGACCGCAAAAAAGCAGCCGGTGGAAAATCAGGATTTGTGGCAGCGGCTGCTGGCACTGAGCCAAAAACACCGCATAACCTGGCACAAGGTGAAAGGGCATGCGGATAATCAATGGAACAATCGCTGCGACGAGCTGGCAGTGGCTGAGGTTAAACGCCATAGTTAGCTATTTTATTATTATAGAAAAAACGGGCCAAAATATTAGGGCCTATTTGGGTAATCTAAAGAGGAGTTTAAGCGAAATATGAAAATTCGGAAAAAAACTTTGGCGTTGTTGTTGTTTTCCACCGCCTTTATCTGCACGGTTGGGGTCAGCGCGCTGGTGCTGTGGCAGACAGACGTGCTGAATTTACCCAACAGTCAGCCGGTGGAGCCGGCGGTGACGGAAAACCCGCAGCCGGTCAGCCTGCTTTATCCGGCCTTGAACGACGACGGCCTTTGGGGTTATATTAACGATAAGGGTCAGTTGGTGCTGCCTGCGGTTTATCAGGAGGCGTTGCCTTTCACTGGCAAGGCGGCCTGGGTGAAGCAAAACGGCCTTTGGGGCGCTATTGATTTTGAGGGGAATTTTTTGGTGCCGGCGGAATATGAAAGCATTATCACCTACAGCTACAACGGCAGCAGCATTGTGGCGGCTTACAATGCGCTTTCCTCGCCGGTTTATCCGGAGGCGAACACGGCTTTGTTCGACGCGAACGCCACCAAGCTTTTTGGCGTTTCCGGCCGGCTGGGCCAGCTTTGCGACGGCTTGATGGCTTTTTCCCGCCAGCGGGGCGATCAGGTGAGCTGGGGTTATATCAACCCGCACGGCGAGATTGTGATTGAACCGGTTTATGCCGAGGTGGGGCAGGTTTCCGGCAACTTTGCTCTGGTGCGGGATTTTGAGGGCAAAACCCTGCTGCTGAATATCCACGCTAAAAATGCGGTGGAGGCGCCGGAACTGACTACGGAGCTGATTCCGGATTTGAATGTGATTGGCAGCCGTCTGGTTTTGGCGCAGCAGGACGGCAAATATGGCTATGTCAGCGTAAGCGGCGGTGTGGTGATTGCTTACGCCTTTGATTGGGCCCTGCCTTTTCAGGGCGGCGCGGCTTTGGTGGGCCAGGGCGAGCAGGCTGAGCTGCTGGCAGCTGACGGCACGGTGTTGGTGCCGGCCAAAAATTATGCGGCGGCGGAGTATCTGGGGGCGGGCCTCTATGCCTTTAAGGAGCAGGGAACAGCTTCCTGGCAGGTTTACAATGCCCAGGGTGACTTGGCGGTGGAGGAGCCGGTTTTTGGCTTCGGTCAGTGGCAGAATGGTTTGCTCAGCTTTTGGACGGCTGATTACACCGCCTTTTTCAATGCGGAGGGGCAAGTGCAGCCGGGTCTGCGACTGGGCTTGCAGCCGGGCGTTTTCCGGCTTGGCCATTTGTACGGCGTGCAGGACGTGAACGGCCAAACCTGGTTCGACGAGCACGGCCGCACGGTTTGGAGCGTGGGGCGCGACCGTCAGTTGGCCCCTGGGGTCAGCTTGCTGACGGTGTTGGAAAACCGCGATGTTAATTATCTGGTTTACTATCCGCAGGTGGAGCTTAACAGCCGGGCCGCCGCCGGACAGGAGGTTGTTTGGGAGCGGCTGAACCGGGCGCTAGAGGACAACGCCCTGGGCGAATATTATGATAGCTATATGCTACGGGACGAGCTGCAATTTAGGGTGAGCGGCGATTTTGTCATTGTGAGCAGTGGCGCGGTGCTTACCGCGGTGCAGCGGCTGCGTTTGGACGATTCCTGGCAGAGCTATCAGGCCGGCAATGGCGAGCCAGAGGAGCAGGTGCACACTGTTTGCTTTGATAAGGAAAACGGTCAGCTTTATAATCTGAGCGATTTGTTTAAGCCGGGGGTGAATTGGCGGTTGGAGCTGCTGGAGCCGGCCCGCGGCACCTACAGCGTGAGCCAGGCCGGCCAGGGCCTGCCGGAAAATCCGGAGGTTTTGGATTTCCTGGAGCGTCGCCTGCCGCGCGCGGTGGAATTTTCCCTCAGCTGGAACACTTTAACCCTGTATATTCCCCTGAGCGACGGCTCCTGCCAGCCCTTGGAGATTTACTACCAGGATATTGAAGAGCTGATTGATATGGAGGGCGAGCTTTGGCAGCGAATGCGCACGGTTGATTCCCCTGCCCAGCTGCCGGAGAGCCGCTAGGAGGCGTGCAGATGGCTTTTAAATCTCTTTATGTGCATTGGCCGTTCTGCTTGCGGCGTTGTAATTACTGCGATTTTCTCTCGCATAATATTTTTGAGGTGCAGGAGCAGGCGGCGGCCTATCCGCAGGCCTTGCGGCAGGAGCTCAGAATGTATCGCGCTTACGCGGACGAGCTGGTTTCCATCTATTTTGGCGGCGGCACGCCTACGGTTATGCCGGCGGAGGAGTTGTGCTCTCTGCTGGATTTTATCCGCCAAACCTACGCCGTGCGCGAGGACGCGGAAATTACCGTGGAGTGCAATCCAGCCACGGCGGACGAGGCTTATCTACGCCAGCTGCGGCAGGTTGGCTTTAACCGGCTTTCCCTGGGGGCGCAGAGCTTTCAGCCGGCGGAGCTGCAACGGCTGGGCCGGGCCCACAGCGCGGCGGACACCGTGCTGGCGGTGGCGGAGGCGCGGGCGGCCGGCTTTGATAATCTGAGCCTGGATTTGATGTATGCCCTGCCGGGGCAGACGATGGCCGATTTGGAGTTTAATCTGCGCACTGCTATGCGTTTGCAGCCGGACCACATCTCGCTTTACTCCTTGCAGCTGGATAACAACAGCCCCTGGGGTCGGCAGCATGCCAAAGGGCTCCTTTCAGCGGCTGATGAGGATTTGGAAGCGGATATGCTGCTTTTTGCCTGGCAGTTTTTGCAGGAGCATGGGTTTGTGCAGTATGAGATAGCCAACTTTGCCAAAAAAGACCAACGGGATTTCCGCAGCCGCCACAATCGAATGTACTGGCAGCGGGAGGATTACCTGGGCGTGGGCCTGGGTGCGGCCTCCTGCCTGTTTTTGCGGCGTTGGCAGAATGTGGGCGGGCTTGCCGCCTACATTAACAGCCTGCTCAAACTGCACCGGCCGCCGGTGGAGGAGGAGGAGCTGACCATGGCCCAGTGCATGAGCGAGGTTATGTTTATGGGCCTGCGCCAAACGGCGGGCGTGGATATTTACCCGGTGATTGAGCGTTTCCGGGTTGACCCTTTGCGCTTTTATGCGCAGGAGCTGCCGCCGCTTTACGCCGCCGGCCTGCTGGAATATTTGGAGGACGCGCACAACCTGCGCCTGACTAAAAAAGGTCTGGTGCTGGCTAATCAGGTGTTTTTGGCGTTCATCAAGGACGAGGCAGAGGATATTCAACTTTGCCGCCGGCCGGATTGCCCCGACGATTTGGCCGGGCTGGGGGATATTGAGATATAATATATATAGAAAATAAAAAAAAACTTGAATTTGGATATTGACAAATTCAGGGTATGGTGCTATCCTATTATTAGCACTCGATGAGTTAGAGTGCTAACAAAAAAATGCGAAGGAGGATGCCTGATGGACGAACGGAAAAAGCAGATTTTGCATGCTTTGATTCGGGATTATGTGGATGTGGGTGAGCCGGTGGGTTCCCGGACGATTGCCAAAAAATATGGTTTGGGCGTTTCTCCGGCCACTATTCGCAATGAGATGTCTGACCTGGAGGAAATGGGCTTTATTATCCAGCCCCATGCTTCGGCCGGGCGAGTGCCCTCCGATAAGGGTTATCGCTATTATGTTGATAATTTGATGGAGCCGGAGGAAAAACTGCTTTCCGACGAGGAGCAGCAGCGGCTGGCGGATTTTTTTGACGGCTGCGCGGCGGAGCTGGAGCAGCTTTTTCAGCAAAGCTGCAAGCTGCTTTCCAATATGACAAATTACACCGCTATGCTGGTGAAGCCTAAGCTTTCTGAGAGCGTTTTGGAGCGTTTTAAGCTGGTGCGGCTGAATGAAAACCAGCTGTTGGCGATTATGATAACCGATGACGGCAAAATCCACAATAAGATAATGAAGCTGCCGGCCAGCCTTTCCGACGCCAACCTGGCGGAGGTGGAGGCTGTTTTGCAGGAGCGGCTGCTGGGCCTTTCCTTTGCCCAGGTGGCGGATTCTCTGACGATGGAAATTGCCCGCCATTTGTTGCAGCAGCAATCCCGTTTGCAGCAGGCATTGGGGCTTTTGCAGGAGCTGCTGCTGGACTACAGCCGGACCGACCAGGACGGCAGCCTGCTGATTCAGGGCACGCTGAACCTGCTGAAACAGCCGGAATTTCACGATGTGGACACTGTGCGGGAGCTTTTCACCGTTTTGGAAACCGACGAGGTGGTGAAGGAGCTGCTTTTGGTGGCCTCCAAACAGCGGCAGGGCACGGTGGTTTATATCGGCGACGAATTGAACTCGCAGGGAATGTCCGCTTGCAGCATGGTGACCACGCCTTTTTACGTGAATGGGGAAAAGGTGGGCAGCATTGGCGTGCTGGGCCCTACCCGCATGCCTTACCCCAAGGTGATTGCGTTGGTGGAACAGATTGGTCAGCAGGTCAGTCGGAAAAGCGGCGGCCGGGCCATTAGCGATAATAATAATAAGGAAGATTAAATAAACGGAATTGGAAAATGGCAGAATATAGAGGTGAGATTTGATGAATAAGAAAAAACACAATCTGGAGCCGAACGGCGAGCAGCCGGAGGTGCAGCCGGCGGCCGAGGCTGTGGAAAACGCTGCCGCCGCGGTGGAAAATGCCGAAGCTGCTGCCGACGAGGCTGCTGTTGCGGCTGAAGCTGAGGCTGAAGCTGCCGTTGAGGCTGAGGAACCGCCGCCGGAGGAGGCTTTGGCTAAGCTGGCGGCGGCCTATGCCGATTTGGAGCGGCAGAACCGCCAGCTGACGGAGGCCAAGCAGGCTGTGGAGGGTCAGCTGGCCCGTTTGCAGGCTGATTTTGATAACTTCCGCCGGCGCACCAGGCAGGAAAAGGAAGATTGGCAGCGCAATAATACGGCGGCTTTTTGCACGGAGCTTTTGCCGATTATCGACAACTTTGGCCGGGCGTTGCAGGCAATGAAAGCCAGCGAGGCCGACGCGGGCCACAGCGCCGGGGTGGAGATGATTGCCCGGCAGCTGGCGGAGCTGATGGCGGCCAAGGGCGTGGAGCGTATCCCCGCGCTGGGCGAGGATTTTGACCCCAACTGGCACGAGGCCATCGGCCAAACGCCGGTGGAGGACGAGGCCCAGGTTGGCAAGGTGACGGCGGAGTTGCAGGCGGGCTACCGCATTGGCGATAAGCTTTTGCGGGTGGCGATGGTGCAGGTTGGCAGTAAATAATTTAGTCAAAAAATTTTCATAAAAATATAAACTATATCTTTAGGAGGTAACTTTATTATGGGCAAGATTATCGGTATCGACTTAGGTACAACTAATAGCTGTGTGGCGGTTATGGAGGGCGGCGAGGCCGTTGTTATTCCAAACCCGGAGGGGGCCAGAACCACTCCCTCAGTGGTGGGCTTCAATAATGGCGAGCGTTTGGTGGGCCAGGTGGCTAAACGCCAGGCTATCACCAAGCCGGACCACACGGTTATGTCTATCAAACGGCACATGGGCAAAAAATATGAGGTGAATATTGACGGCAAAGCTTACACCCCGCAGGAAATTTCTGCGTTTATTCTGCGTAAACTGAAAGAAGACGCTGAGGCTTATCTGGGTGAGCCGGTTACTCAGGCGGTTATCACCGTGCCGGCTTACTTCTCCGACGCGCAACGCCAGGCCACAAAGGACGCAGGCAAAATTGCCGGCCTGGAGGTTATGCGGATTATCAACGAGCCCACCGCGGCTGCTTTGGCTTACGGCCTGGATAAGGCCGACGAGCAGAAGGTGCTGGTTTTCGACCTGGGCGGCGGCACCTTTGACGTTTCCCTGCTGGAAATCGGCGACGGTATCTTCCAGGTGCTGGCAACCTCCGGCAACAACTTCCTGGGCGGCGACGATTTTGATAAGAAGATTATGGATTATCTACTGGCCGAGTTCAAAAAGGCGGAGGGCATTGACCTTTCCAACGACAAACAGGCTATGCAGCGTTTGCGTGAGGCCGCTGAAAAAGCGAAGATTGAGCTTTCCGGCGTGCTGAGCAGCAACATCAACCTGCCTTTCATCACGGCCGACCAGAACGGCCCCAAGCATTTGGATATTACCCTGACCCGCGCTAAGTTCGACGAGCTGACCGCCGACCTGGTGGAGAAAACGATGGGGCCCACTCGTCAGGCTTTGAGCGACGCCGGCATTGCGGCCTCCGACGTGGACCGCGTGCTGCTGGTTGGCGGTTCCACCCGTATTCCCGCTGTGCAGGACGAAATCCGTAAGCTGATTGGCAAGGATCCGCACAAGGGCATTAACCCGGACGAATGCGTGGCCTTGGGCGCGGCTATTCAGGGCGGCATTTTGAATAAAGAGGTTAAGGATATTGTGCTGGCCGACGTTACGCCGCTTTCTTTGGGTATTGAAACCCTGAACGGCGTGTTCAGCAAGATTATTGACCGCAACACCACCATCCCGGTGAGCAAATCGCAGATTTACTCCACCGCGGCGGACAATCAGCCCTCCGTAGAGGTGCATGTGTTGCAGGGCGAGCGCGAAATGGCTGCCGACAACAAATCGCTGGGCCGCTTCACCCTGTCCGGCATTGCGCCGGCTCCGCGTGGG
The DNA here is from genome assembly GCA_021769035.1 of Bacillota bacterium. Lineage (GTDB taxonomy): Bacteria > Bacillota > Dehalobacteriia > UBA4068 > UBA4997 > Avidehalobacter. Next base: position 51,141 of record JAETTP010000009.1, read on the forward strand.
ATTCCGCAGATTGAGGTTAGCTTCGATATCGACACCAACGGCATTGTGCACGTGAGCGCCAAGGATTTGGGCACCGGCAAGCAGCAGGATATTACCATCTCCGGCAGCAATGGTTTCAGCGACGCGGAAATTGACCGTATGGTTAAGGAAGCCGAGCAATACAAGGAAGAGGACGAAAAACGCCGGCAGGCTGTGGAGGTGCGCAACCAGGCGGATTCGATGATTTACCAGACGGATAAAGCTTTGAAAGAGCTGGGCGATAAGGTAACAGCGGAGGAAAAGGAGGCCATTGAAAAGGCCAAGGGCGAACTGAACGAGGCCTTGCAGGGCGACGACACCGAGAATATCAAGACCAAGCTGGAGGCGTTGACGCAGGCATTCTACAAGGTGAGCGAGAAGCTCTATCAGCAGGCTGCGGCAGAGGCTCAGGCCCAGCAGGCCGCCGGCGGCGCAGAGGCCGGCGCGGAAGCCAAAACTGACGAAACCGTGGTTGACGCTGATTACAAGGTTGTTGACGACGATAATAAATAAAAGCATAAGCTGGATTGAGGGATATGAGCAATAAAGATTATTACGCAGCCTTGGGCGTTTCCAAAACGGCGACCGAGGCGGAGATTAAAAAGGCCTACAAGCAGCAGGTCAAAAAATATCATCCAGACTTGAACCCGGACAGCAAAACGGCCGAGGCCAAAATGAAGGAAATCAACGAGGCCTATGACGTGCTCTCCGACCCGGACAAACGCGCCCGCTACGACCAGTTTGGCGCGGACGGCATGAACGGCGCTTACGCCGGCGGCGGTGCGGGCGGCTTCGGCGGTTTTGGCGGCGCAGACTTTGGCGATATTTTTGATATGTTCTTTAACGGCGCTGGCGGCGGGCGGAGCGCCCGGCGCCAGAATATGGCCCGGCAGGGCGACGACGTGCGCCTTGATGTGAAGGTGACGTTTGAGGAGGCCGCCAAAGGCACCACGCGGGAGGTGCCGTTGACCCGCTCCGAGAACTGCCCGGATTGCGGCGGTAGCGGCGCTAAGGCCGGCACGGGGCGCATCACCTGTTCCCACTGCGGCGGCAGCGGCCAGGTGAGCAGCACGCAGACCACGCCTTTTGGCCAGTTCCAGACGGTGAAGCCCTGCCCGCGCTGCGGCGGCCGGGGCAGCGTGGTGGAAACTCCCTGCCCAACTTGTTCCGGCAACGGCCGGGTGCGCAAGCAACGCAAAATCAAAATCAATATTCCGGCCGGCGTGGATAATGATTCCCGCCTGCGGATGTCCGGCGAGGGCGAGGGCGGCTTTAACGGCGGCCCGCCGGGCGACCTCTATATCTTCATCAGCGTGGAGCCGCATAAATACTTCCGCCGCAACGGCGATGATATTCTCTGCGATTTGCCAATTACGATGGTGCAGGCGGCCCTGGGCGATGAGGTGGAGGTGGAAACCTTGGACGGCAAGGTGAAACTGACGATTCCGGAGGGCACCCAGAGCGGCACCTCGTTCCGCCTGCGCGGCCGGGGCTTCCCCAAGCTGCGCGGCTACGGCAAGGGCGACCAGAACGTAAAAGTGAATGTGGTGACGCCAAGCGGCCTGACCGCGGAGCAGAAAGACCTGCTGCGGAAGTTTGCCCAGGCGGGCAACGCCAAAAAGCCGGATAACAAGGGAAAAGGCAAGGACAACAAACCCAAGGGTTTTTTTAACAAAATAAAGGACAGTATCTCCGACAACAAGTGATACTGAGATGAGGCTGATTAAAGATGATTTGGCAAGAAGTTAAGCTATACCTTTTGGGCGCAAGTTCGGTGGGGGCAGAAATGCTCGCCGCCGAACTTTTGCGTTTAGGCGTGGCCGGCTGGCAGCAACAATCTGCCCAGGAGCTGCGCGCTTACTTACAGGACGAAAATTCGCCTTTTGATTACGCGACGGCGGAGCTGCGCCAGGCAGCGGCGGAGGCGGACGACACGGTGGTTTTTACCCTCTATCTGGCGGACGACGAGCAGGGTAAGCAGATTTTGGCGGCTCTGCGCCGGCTGGCGGCGGAACCGGCGGCTTTGGGATTGCAGGAACTACGGGTTCAGGTGAACCGCCGCAGCTCCGAGGAATGGGAGGACAACTGGAAGCAGTATTACAAACCCTTTAAGGTGGGCGGCCGCCTGGTGGTGTGCCCCAGCTGGGAGGAATATGCGCCGCAGGCCGGGGAGCTGCTGCTGCGTATTGAGCCGGGCGGCAGCTTTGGCACGGGCCAGCACCAGACGACGCGCCTGTGCTTGGAGCTGCTGGAAAGCTGCCTGGCCGAGCAGCCGGCGGGCGCAAAGCTGCTGGATTTGGGCTGCGGCACTGGCATTTTGTCCATTGGCGGGCTGCTGCTGGGCGCAGGCTCCGCCGTGGCGGTGGACATTGAGGAGCACTCCGCCCACGCGGCGGCGGAAAACGCGGCCTTAAACGGCCTGCCGCCGGAGCGTTATCAAACCTTTTGGGGTAATATTTTGGCAGATGAGCAGCTTTTGGCGCGCCTGCGGGCTTGCGCTGGTTCCTCTGGTTATGATATAATTGTAGTAAATATTGTGGCTGATGTGATTATCGCAATGAGCCCGCTGTTTGGCGGCCTGCTGGCCGGGCAGGGGCAGGTTATCTGCTCCGGTATTATTGCGAACCGCCGGGACGAGGTTTTGCAGGCTATGCAAGCGCAAGGCCTGCGCTTGCAGGCAGAACGGCAGGACGGCGGCTGGTGCTCAATGCTGTTTGCGCTTTAAATCGGCCGCGAAAGTGAGAGGGGAGGCTGAATATTGTGGCAGTTTTGTTTAAGAATGTTCGTTATCTGACGCCTGATTTTCAGGTGCAGGAGGGCTTTGTGGGCGTGCAGGGCAGGGATATTGTCTATCTTAGCGCGGCAGAGCCGCCTGACGCTGCGGTTTACGATACGGTGATTGAGGGGCGCGGCAAGCTGCTGCTACCCGGTTTGGTGAATACGCATACCCATTTGGCGATGACCCTACTGCGTGGTTATGGTGAAAATCTGAGCTTGCAGGATTGGATGAATACCCGTATTTTCCCCTTTGAGGCCAAGCTGACCCCGGAGGCGATTTACTGGTCTACCAAGCTGGCCTTGGCGGAATCCCTGCGCTTTGGCGTTACCTCCTCCACGGATATGTATATGGACGTGAATGCGATTTGCCGGGCGGTTGATGAATCTGGTTGCAAGATTAACGCCGCATTGATGGGCCCGGTGGGCTGTGACGATACGCAGGAGAAGCCCTTTGCCGGCGCGGCGGCGGCCTTGCGCGAATGGCACGGCCGGGACGAGGGGCGTATTTTACTGGACAGCTATATCCACGCGGAATATACCACCGACGAGGAACGCTGCCTGTTGATGTCCGATTTGGCTAAGCGGCACGGTTTGCGTATGCATCTGCACCTTTCCGAAACCAAGCTGGAGCACGAGGAATGCCAACAGCGGCACGGCGGCCAGACCCCGACAGCTTACTTTGCCGGCTTGGGCGTTTTTGACCAGCCGGCCACGGTGGCCCACGGGGTTTGGCTGGAGCCGGCGGATATTGAGATTTTGGCGGCCAAAGGGGTGACGGTGGCTCATAACCCGGTGAGCAATTTGAAGCTGGCTAGCGGTGTGGCTCCGGTGCCGGCCCTGCTGCGGGCTGGGGTGAACGTGGGCCTGGGCACCGACGGCGTGGCCAGCAACAACAACCTGAACCTTTGGGAGGAAATGAAGCTGATGGGCCTGCTGCATAAATGGGGCAGCCAGGACCCCACGGTGATTACGCCGCGGGAGGTTTTGGCGGCGGCTACCGTCAACGGCGCGCGTGCTCAGGGGCGCGGTAACACTGGCGCGATTGCCTTGGGCAAGCGGGCGGATTTGCTGCTGTTGAACATTGACCAGCCACACTATCAGCCGTGCTATGATATGCTGAACAATCTGGTTTACGCGGCGCAGGGCAGCGACGTTGTGCTGACGATGGTCGACGGCCGTATTCTCTACCGGGACGGCGAGTTTAGCAGTATTGACTATGAGCAGGTGGTTTTTGAGGTGGAAAAACAGCGGCAGGCGATTTTGGCCCAGCTTTAGGCCGCTGAGGAGAATATGATGGCAGATTTGGCAAACAGGTGATTAGAGAATATGAGTCGCCGGATATTTGCTTGGAAATTGCGATTATTCCGCCGCGGCCGGAGCATAACTACTACACATTGGCGACGGTTGGCTTGGGAGCGCATCGAATGAATGTGCCGGAGGACGAGCCGCAGGCTGAGCTGGAGCGGGCGGAGTTGCTTATTAATCTGCCGCCGGATTGGCCGCTGACGGACGAGGCTATTAATGAAGCCTTTAATGAGGAACGTTATTTTTGGCCGGTTCGTCTGCTGCGCCAGATAGCGCGATTGCCGATTATCGACAACACTTTCCTTGATTGGGGGCATTTGGTGCGCAACGGCGGCGAGGCTTACGCGGAAAGCACGCGGCTTTGCAGCGTGCTGCTGCTGAGCCCCGGCGTGTTTGGCGAGGCCTCTTACAGCTGCGCCCTGCCGGGCGGGGAAACGTTGAATTTTTACCAGCTGATTCCGCTTTACCAGGAGGAGCTGGATTTTGTGCTGGAAAACGGGCTGGCTGAATTTTTGGAGCAAGCGCCGGCGGAGCAGCTGGCGGTGATTGGGTCGGAGCGGCCGAGTATCACCTTTTCCGTTCCGCCTGAAGCTGAGGAAACTGAAAATGGCGATTAACAATGAATCGATTGGTATTTCCGCGGAGGTGGCGATTGCCCAGACCTTTGGCGTGCCGATTAATCCGCAATACGCGGCCAGGGCGGAGCAGGAGATTGTTGACCTGCTGCTGCGCGGCGGCTGCGTACGGCAGATTTTTGACCGCTGGCGGATTCCTTACCCGGTGAAACACGTGGCGGAGGGCGGCAACCCGGTGGATTTTAAGCTGGCTGGCGGCCAAACGCTTTCGGTGAAAACCAATCAAAAGGGTTTGGGGCGGGTGGCCCCGCAGAAAATCGGCCAGCCAACCTCAGGCACCTATTTTAATTTTTTGGAGGAAAATAAGGTTATTCCCGGTTTTACGCTGCAAAAGGCCTTGGCGCATTTTCGGCTGGCGGATACATATCAAAACCGGGCCTGGCTTTTTAAGTGGCTTTCAATGAATTACACCGATACGCTGCTTAATATGTATTGGCAAAATTTGTTTGATTGCGATTATCTTCTGCTGTTTTTCAATTTGGATTATCACCTGAACCCGTTGCTGAATCACAAAGTTTTTGGCCGTTTGGCCGGAAACCCGCTGTTTGCGGGCGGGTATTTCAGCTTTACGCAAACCCTGGATAGCTGGAATGAGTCAAACACCATAAAATACAACGGTGTGGTGATTGGTAATTTTCAGGTACACCGCAATCGGGACTGTTTTAAGTTCCGCTTTGATATGGACGGTGTGCTGCGGCTGCTGGGGGCTGATTTGCAGCTGATTAATGATGATGATCTAAAAATGGCTCTGAAAGAAGTCTGGAAAAATAGGAAAAACTCTTGACAAATGGCGGCAGTTATGCTAAACTTTACAAGGTTATGTACCATCTAATGTACGTAAACCGCACTTGAGTTGGGTCGGCCTGAGCCTTGGCGGCAGGCCGGAAAGAGCGGCAACGCCACCCACTGAGGCGAGTCTTTGGCATAGGAGGTGTAAAAGTGTACGCAATTATCGAGAGCGGCGGCAAGCAGTATCGCGTTAAGCAGGGCGACATTCTGCAAGTGGAGCTGTTGGCTGCTGAGGCCGGCACTGTGGTGCAGGCGGAAAAGGTTTTGGCTGTTGGCGAGGGCGAGGCTTTGCAGGTGGGTAATCCCACTGTGGCAGGCGCTAGCGTCAGCCTGAAAGTGCTGGAGCACGGTAAGGGCAAAAAGGTTGTAGTTTTCCATTACAAGCCCAAAAAGCACAGCAAAAAGAAGAACGGCCATCGTCAGCCTTTCACCAAAGTACAGGTGGAAGCTATCAATGCCTAGGCATTGAGGGCGAGTTGGTTGATTTTGAAGAAATTTTATGCAAATTGCCTAATATAAAGGAGGTGGGCTTTAATGGCACACAAGAAAGCAGGCGGTAGTTCCAAAAACGGTCGTGATAGTGAGTCTAAACGACTTGGTTTGAAGCGCCATGACGGTCAGCTGGTTACGGCTGGTTCGATTATCGTGCGTCAGCGCGGCACACATTTCCATCCCGGCACCAACGTTGGCTTGGGTAAGGACGACACTTTGTTTGCCAAAGTGGATGGTATTGTTAAATTTGAGCGCAAAGACAAAACCCGCAAAAAGGTTAGCGTTTACGCAGTGGAAACCGCTTAGGTTGCCGCTGATATTCAACCTTGAATAAATTACAGCACAGACTGGGCAATTTCTCAGTCTGTGCTGTTGCTTTTAGCTTAATTTTTCAATTTGACCGCTTTGAATGGCTGCAAGATTGGCAGCAATCCTTTCCAGCGGCCAGTTCCACCATTGCAGCTGCTGCAAGCGGGCAATGGTTGGCTCGTCGAAGCGTTTGCGGATAGGCCGGGCCGGAACTCCGGCGGCTATCGTATAGGGCGGAATATCCCTCGTGACCACGGCGCGCGCGCCGATAATGGCTCCGTCGCCAATGGTGACGCCGGCCAAAACCACGGCTTCATAGCCTAACCAAACATCATTGCCGATGTCGATGTCGCCCTTGTTGTCCCAGGCCGAGGCCACGTCGGCCGGACTACCTTGCCATTCCTCCCAAAAGATGGGAAAGGGGTAGGTGGATAAGGATTTGCTGCTGTGGTTGGCGCTGTTAAACAGGAAGCGCACGCCGCAGGCCAGGGAACAGAATTTACCAATTTGCAGCTTATCATGATTGACAGGGTAATGATAAAGCACATTGTTGTTTTCAAAGGCAGTGGGGTCGTTGACGAAATCATTATACATTGTATAATCGCCCACGCTAATATTTGGCTTTGTGATAGCGTTTTTAAGATAAATTGTTTGTTTATCCCCGCTGCGAGGATATAATTTTTCTGGAATAGTCATTTAAATTCTCCTTTGCTTGAAATTAATTGCTAACTATTCCAGCCATTGCAATGCAGCGTTTCATATCACCACATCCTTTTTTAGTTTGAAAAACCATTTTAATTATAGCACTCAGCTATGATTTTGGCAAGTTGAAAAAATCTCTTCCGTTTTATTTTGTTATTTTTACAAAAATGCTTTT
>JAETTP010000077.1 GCA_021769035.1 Bacillota bacterium
CCCCAAACTTCATTGACAAAAAAGCAGCCATAAGATAAACGGGGAAGCCAAGGCGGCGGCTTAGGCGCTGCAAAGCCAGCCTTGCGCAAGGGCAGGCTTACCTTTCCTCAGCGTCCAGCCGTTTGCCAAAAAAAACTGAATTGTAACAGAGTCGCTTTTGGGCGGCTCTGTTTTAATATGCGGCAAAATTGGCGTTGGGTGCAATTTTTTGCCCCGGTCGACTGTATATTATTAGGGAACCAAAATTTTACAGAAAAGGAGCTGATTGCTATGCGAAATATTTATCTAATCAACAACCAAATGAACACGGAGGAATTGCTTATTTAAATAAGGAAGGAAAAAAATGCTTGAGATAACTAATCAATATAATACAGCTGTGGTATACAGCGATGAAATTGACCCTGGAGCCGAGGGGTTGCTGCGGGCGCTTTGCGGCAGCCCGCTTTCTCAAGGCAGTAAAATACGCATTATGCCGGACGTTCATGCCGGCAAAGGTTGTGCGGTGGGCACCACGATGACTTTGGGCGAATATGCCGCACCCGGTTTGGTTGGCGTGGATATTGGCTGCGGTATGACGGTGCTGAAAGTGGGCGGCCGGCGGCCGGAGCTGCAACGTTTGGATAAAGTAATTCGGGAGCGGGTGCCGGCCGGGCGGGCTGTGCGCAGCAGCAGCGCCTTGCACCGTTTGGCGGCGGAGGCGCCGTTGGCGGATTTGGATTGCGCCCGCCATATCCAGGACGGCAAGGCCCGGCGCAGTGTTGGCACGCTGGGCGGCGGCAACCATTTCATTGAGTTGGACAAAGGCCCGGACGGTTTTTTTTGGCTGATTATCCACTCCGGCAGTCGACATTTGGGGGTGGAGGTGGCCCAGCATTATCAGGAGGCGGCTTTCAAGCAATGCCCGCCGGGCACACCATACGAATTTGCTTATGCCAGCGGCGGCTTGTTGGAGGCCTATTTGCACGATATGCGGCTGACGCAGGAGTTCGCGGCCCTCAACCGCCGGGCGATTGCTGATGAAATTGTGCGTGGAATGAAGCTGGACGTGCTGGAGCAATTTGACACAATTCACAATTATATCGACACAGAGGCGCGCATTTTGCGCAAAGGGGCGGTTTCCGCCCAAGCGGGCGAACTGCTGCTGATACCGCTCAATATGCGGGACGGTTGCCTGCTGTGTCGGGGCAAGGGCAATTCGGATTGGAATTTTTCCGCGCCGCATGGGGCCGGCCGTCTGCTCAGCCGTTCCGAGGCCAAGCAGAGCCTTACTTTGTCCCAGTTTAAAAAGGAAATGCACGGTGTGTACAGCACGTCAATTTGCCGGGCCACGCTGGATGAAAGCCCAATGGCCTACAAGCCAATGCAGGATATTATCCGCCAAATTGAGCCGACGGTGGAGGTGCTGGCGCGTTTAACGCCGGTTTACAACTTTAAGGCGGGGGAGGCTTGAGCGATGTTATATCAAATTAGCTCCGGCCAGGGCCCGGCTGAGTGTGAATTGGCGGTGGCCAAATTTTTGGTCTACTTGCAGAGGCGGCACCGGGTGATGGTGGAAGCAACCTCGGCGGGTTGCCGCCCTGGCCTTTATCGTTCCGTGCGCCTGCGCAGTGCGGATGATTTGCAGGCCTATGTGGGATCCATTCAGTGGATTTGCCGCAGCCCATATCGGCCGGATCACAAGCGCAAAAACTGGTTTATCGATTTCAGCTTGTGCGCAGAAGCCGTCGTGCAGGCAGCCTTTGACCCGGAACAAATTGTGTATGAAAGTTTTCGTTGCGGTGGCAAAGGAGGCCAAAATGTCAACAAGGTTTGCAGCGGGGTGCGGGCTGTTTATCTCCCTGGCGGGCAAGTGGTGGAATGTACGGAGGAGCGCAGCCAACACCTGAACAAGCTGAAAGCGGCGGCTCGCTTGCAGCAGCTTTGGGAGCAAAGCGGGTGCAGGCAGCAGGCGATGGCCAAAAACAGCCGCTGGCAGCGGCACAACAGCTTGCAGCGAGGCAATGCTCAAATGGTTTTTTATGGAATGAATTTTGAATAATTACCGTCGTTTTCAATATGGAACCTTTCGGTAATGAGCCGGAGCAAATATTTGGGACTAAAAGAAATATTACAGCGGCGTTTTAATTATGAAAACGCCGCTGTAATTAGGATAAAATTAAATTGCACTTTAACAGCTTCCATGTTATAATATATAATATAAAAAAAATTAAAATGCAGAATACGGAATAAACGAAAATGAAAGATAAGTTAAATAAAATCTTAAAAAATACGGGTACTACCCTGTTGATTTCAATCGTGTTGGTTTTTTGCATTTTGGGAACTGTTGTGCTCACGGTGGCGCAAAAGGTGTCCAATGAAATGTCAGATTCGGCTGTGCAAAACCTGAGCGAAAGCCTGGATCTGATTAAATGCACTATTGAGGCAATTTTGCAGAATGAAGCGGATTTTCAAACCCTGATTGCGCGCGAGCTGGCAATGGCCGACGACCCAGAGGAATATGTACGTACGTATGAGAAAAGCCAGACAATGGTGAAACTTTCCCTGATTATGTCCGGGCAGACAGAGGGTGTTTCCAACGTTGATGAGGTCTTTTCCGCGCAGGAATTGGATTTTTCAGCCGGCAGCACCATAAACGGCCTGCCTGTTTCCAGAACCTATGTAAATTATATGGGCGCTTGGTCTTACACAATAAAATGTCCGGTGGAAAAGGATGGCCGGGAAATGGCCACGCTTTATATTGAATATACCTATGATTCGTTGGATAAATCCCTGCCGGACGGTTTTTACAACAGCCAGGCTACGCTTTATATTATGGACGCGGAAAGCGAGCGGTTTGTGCTGAAGCCGAAAGGTATGGGAAAACGAAGCGCGGGACACTTAAATCTGGCTGATTTTTATCGGGCCAATAATATTTTGGACGAACAGCTGCGTGCGGAGGTGGCGGAATGCCTGTCAACCGGCCGGAACATTTTGTTCAGCCACGATATTCGGGCCGAGCAGGCGCTGAATTATATGTGGGCCGTTAATGACGGCAGCATTTTCCTGGTTGGATATGTGCCTTTGGCGGCTATTCAGCAGGAGGGGCGCACGGTTAATCAGTATATTTTTATTGTGGTGGCGGTAATGCTGGTGGCGTTTGTTCTGTGTTGCCTAATTTATTTCTTGAATCAGCGGCAGCAGAATAAAATCCGGCAGGAACGAGAGGCGGAACGCGAAATACATAACAAGCAGCTGGCCGAGGCCTTACAGGCGGCTCAGATTGCCAGCAACTCCAAAACGATGTTTCTTTCCAATATGTCGCACGATATTCGCACGCCGATGAATGCCGTGCTGGGTTTTGCCCGTTTGTTGGATATTGACGCTGAAAATCCGATAAAGGTGCGGGAGTATACCAAAAAGATTATGGCTTCCGGCCAGCATTTGCTGGGTTTGATTAATGATGTCTTGGACGTTTCCAAAATCGAAAGCGGAAAAGTGGTGCTCACATTTAACAAGTTTATTCTGGCGGATTTGATTTCGGCCGTGGAAACGATTGTGCAGCCGATGGCCAAAGCAAAAAAGCAGCAGTTGCATACGGAGATTTCCGGGCTGAAATATGAATATTTAATGGGTGACGAAACCCGGCTCAATCAAATTTTGCTTAATCTGCTTTCCAATGCTATTAAATATACTCCCACAGGTGGCAATATCTGGTTTAGAGTTAAAGGGCTTAAACAGCGTTCCAGCCAATATGAATATATCCGCTTTGAGGTGGAGGACGACGGCTACGGTATGACGCCGGAGTTTTTGGAAACTATTTTTGAGGCCTTTACCAGAGCGGAAAACAGCACCACCAACAAGGTGCAGGGCACCGGGCTTGGTATGGCGATTACCAAAAGCATTGTGGAGCTGATGGGCGGTGCTATTGATGTTCGCAGTGAGCTAAACAAAGGCAGTTTGTTTAAGGTGGAGCTGGAGTTGCGGATTGCAGACGACCAGGAAGCGCCCGGCGCCGAAAACAGCTTGACGGAGGCGGAAAGCAACAGCCTGGCCGGTTTGCACTTTCTGGCGGCTGAGGATAATGAGATTAATGCGGAGATTTTGCAGGAGCTTTTGGATATCGAGGGAGCCAGCTGCGAGATTGTTGAAAATGGGCAGCTGGCGGTGCAGCGTTTTGAACGAGCTGAAATCGGTGAGTTTGACGCTATCCTGATGGACGTGCAAATGCCGGTTATGAACGGCTACGAAGCAACCAGGGCGATTAGGGCTTTGCCGCGCGCCGACGCGGGCAGCATACCGATTATCGCTATGACGGCCAATGCCTTTGCCGAGGATGAAAAGGCTGCCTTGGAGGCTGGCATGGACGCTCATGTGGCTAAACCGATTGACGTTGATTTGCTGAAAAAGGTTATCAGGCAATATACAAAACGGGAGGAATAGACGATGAGAATACAGCTGACTTGTCTTGGCAAAGGGTTGTTGTTGGGGCTTTGTTTGGCAATGCTTTTGACATTGCTGACAGCTTGTGGCGGCCAGAAACAAAACACTTCTAATTTGTTGCCCTCCAATAAGGACGAAGAAAGGATTGTCAACTTGTTTAGCCCGATGGAAAAAACTGACCCGAACGCTGAGAATGTGGCCAGAAGCGCTACGGATAAAACGGTGATTATGGCGGAGGAGAGGCTGGGCGTCAGTGTGGCTTATATAACCTACACGGCGGAAAACAGCCAGGATAAAACCTATGACGATGTGGCCCTGGATAGGGCGCGCAATAATATGGACGATTTATATTTGCTGAACCCGGATACGATTAAGAAGCTGGGCGAGGAGGGCTATCTGGCCGATTTGTCTGGCCTATCGAACGCCCAGAATTTAAGGGACGTGGTGCTGGCGGCTAATGTGATTGACGGCAAGCTGGTGGCTGTTCCGCAGGAGGTTGTGGCTTATGGTCTGTTCATTAACAAGGATATTTTTGACGAGTGCAAGCTAACCCTGCCGGAAACCCCGGAGGAATTTTTGGAATGTTGTCGCGTGCTTAAAGAGAATGGTTATGAAACCCCGGTAGGCGCTAACCGCTGGTGGTTGGAAACCTTTGTGCTGGCCCAAGGTTTTGCCGATTTGTATAACGGCGACGACACGGAAGCGCAAATTGCCGCCTTAAATAGCGGTGAACTGAAATATAGCGAGCTGTTGCGGCCTGGCTTTGAGTTTTTGCAGGAAATGATTGATAACGGCTATATTGACCCGGAAAAGGCCTTACAAAGTGAGGCCATTGAGGGCGAGGGTGCGGATTTTCTGGCGCAGAAAACGCCTATTGTGATGGCCTACTGGGGCGCGGCCAACACTGAAACGGCCTACGGAGCCACCGACTTTGAAATGGTGGTGATTGGCTTTCCCAGCCACCGAGGCCAAATGCCGGTTATGCCGATGACTGGCTTTGGGGTCGGCGCAAACGCGGAGCATTTTGATGACGCTATGGCCACTCTTGATGTGTTGGTATCCGACGAGGCCTTGCAGGTTTACGCGGAAACTAATCGGGTGATTTCGCCCTCCAAAAATGTTTCGGTTGAATGTGTGCCGGCTTTGAAGCCCCTAAACGACCGAATTGAAGAAAATATCTACGTTTTGGGCGCTAACGCTAATATGAATTTGGAGCAATGGGGCAACACCTGCCTGATTGTGCGTATGCTTTTGGGTGGTGCTACGGTTGACGAATGTATGGCAGAATTTGATAGATTGCAGGCGGAAACATTGGATAATTAAATAGCAAATTAAGGCGGTTTTTTCCATTCCCTTTGGTCAGGAACGCCGCCTTAAAAAGTAACCGCCCTCCATTTGGAGGGCGGTTATTTTTTTGGCAAACGACCGGACGCTGAGGAAAGGTAAGCCTGCCCTTGCGCAAGGCTGGCTTTGCAGCGCCTAAGCCGCCGCCTTGGCTTCCCCGTTTATCTTATGGCTGCTTTTTTGTCAATGAAGTTTGGGG
>JAETTP010000010.1 GCA_021769035.1 Bacillota bacterium
AAAGCTTTGTTCTCGTGTGGTGGCCCCCAGGTTCAGGCCTTGCAGCACCAGATAAACCATCGCGTCGTCCTCCGTGCGGCCGCGCAAATCCGGCACCACAATCTCCTTGCCCTTGCTCACCAGCACCTCCACCGTGCTGCCGGCAGCCACTTCCTCGCCCTGCTGTGGGGTCTGGCTGATAATCCGCCCGGCCGGCACGTCATCGCTGACGGTTTCCGTGGCCTGCAAAGTCACCCGGTTGTTGCTCAGCACCACATTAGCCTCGGAGATTGTCATTCCCTCCAGCTTAGGCATCGGGAAAGTCTGTTTGCCCTGGCTCACGGTCAGCTCAATAAAACGGCCCTGTTTCACCTTTTGTCCTTCTGGAATATTCTGGGCCATCACCACGTCCTTATCATATTCCGCACTGTAGGCCTGACTGATACTGTGCTGCAAGCCGTCGGCCTTAATCAGCTCCACCGCCTCGCTTAAAGGCAAACCGACATATTTTTTAACCTCAACCTCGCTGTTCTCATTCATAATACTCTTTAAAATGCTAGCCGCCGAGCCGAACATCACCAACAGCAGCAACACTGTAAACAAAATGATGTAAAAGGCGGAGGTTGGCTTTTTATCCCTAAACAGAGCAAACTTGCGACGGTTGCTTTCCGGCAGGGCAATATGCCGCTTCACCACCACGGTGCGCGGTTCCTCCTCCTGCACCTCCGGCGCGGGGCCGCCGCCCACGGTGGGCGCCACCGGCAGAATAATCGGCTTCACCCGCACGCGCCGGCTGCGGTTCTGCATGGCCCGCAGTTCCGCCAGCATTTGCCCGGCGTCGGCAAAGCGCAGCTGTTTATCCCGGCGCACTGCTTTCATCACAAAGGAGGAAAGCTCCGTAGAAATCTCCGGGTTCACCTTGTGCGGCGGCGTGATTGCCCCCTTGATATGCTGGCGAGCAATTTCCTCCGCCGTGTCGCCGCTGAAAGGCCGCCGAGAGCAGAGCATTTCGTAAAGCAGCAGGCCGGCGGAATAAACGTCAGTGGCCTCGGTGGCCTGCTCTCCCTTAATCTGCTCCGGCGACATATAGTAAACCGAGCCCATAACATCATTGCTGTGCTGGCTGCCCAGCTCCGTGGTGGTTACGGCCAGGCCAAAGTCAGTCACCCGAACATTGTGCTTCACATCGAGCAGAATATTGTGCGGCTTAATATCCCGGTGGATAACCTTATTTTCGTGGGCGTGCTGCAAGGCGCTCAAAAGCTGCTGGAAAATATCCAGCGATTCCTCAATCGGCAGCGGGCCGTGCTGATCCAGATATTCTTTCAGGCTGCCGCCCTCCACATATTCCATAATCAGATAATGCACGCCCTCGGCAAAGGCCACGTCGTAGATACTGACAATGTTGGGGTGAGAAAGACGGGCCACTGCCTGGGCCTCGTTGCGGAAGCGGTTGACAAATTTGCTGTCGCGGGCAAATTGCTCGCGCAGGATTTTTATCGTCACCAGCCGGTTCAGCAAAATATCCTTGGCTTTGTAAACCACCGAGGTGCCGCCGGAGCCCAAAACCTCCAGCACCTCGTAGCGGTCGTGGAAGAGAGTACCAACCAGATTACTCATCGGCCTGCCCTCCTTCCGGCTGCCACAGCAGCACGCAGGTTATATCGTCCTTGCTGCCGGCCTCCTTGGCCAGCTCCGCCAGCACCGGCAGCATTTGCTCCGGGCTGACGCGGGCCGCCACTTGCGGCAACACCGTGGGCATTGGCAGATAGGAGCTCAGGCCGTCGGTGCAAAGCAGCAAAAAGCCCGGCAGAGGCAGCTGAAAAATGCGCACGTCCGCCTGCACCTTTTCCTCCACGCCCAAAGCGCGGGTGAGCACATTCTTCTTTGGATGATTGAGCGCCTCCTCCGGCGTGATAGTGCCATCTCGCAGCATTTGCCCCACCACGGAATGGTCGCTGGTCAGCTGCCGCACGTGCTCCTGGTTAAAATGATAAATGCGGCTATCGCCAATATGCGCCAGATACACCAGCTGCCCCTGCTGCCAAACCAAAGCCAGGGTGGAACCCATATTACAATGCTCCTCCCGCTGGCTGCTGTCGGCATAAATCAGGCTGTTGGCGTAAGCCACCGCCTTATGTAAACGGATTTCCGGCGGCTCCTGCGGCGCAATCTGCAGCAAATATTCCGCTATTGAATCCACCGCAAGCTGGCTGGCCACCTCGCCGGCCAAATGCCCGCCCATACCATCAGCGACCATAAAAAGGCCAGCCTCCGGCAAAACCCGCAGACAGTCCTCATTATTGGTTCGGCCCTGACCCCGAACCGTAAAAGTCGCATATTTCATTTTTTCCCTTACCTCCTGGGCCTCAGCTTTCACTCTGCCGCCTGCGTAGCTGACCGCAGGCGCCGTCAATATCCAAACCGCGCTTTTCCCGCACCGTGGTTTCCACACCCTGGCTTTGCAAAGCAGCGGCAAACTGGTTTAAAGTTTCGTCACTGCTAGGCCAAAATCCTGTTTCAGCCACAAAATTTACCGGTATCAGATTAACATGGGCCAAACGGCCGGCCAGCAGCCGGGCCAAAGCCGCCGCCTGCTCCGGTCCGTCGTTGACCCCGCGCAGCAAAGCGTATTCGTAACTAATCCGCCGGTGCGTCTTTTCCGTGTAGTAATCGCAAGCCGCCAGCAGCTCCGCCAACGGATAACGCCGGTTGACCGGCAGCAGGCGGGAGCGCAGCTCATCTTGCGGCGCATGCAGGGAAATCGCCAAATTAATCTCCCAGCCCTCGTCCGCAAAACGGCGAATCTGCGGGGCCAACCCACAGGTGGAAACGGTTATCCGCCGCTGGCCGATATTCTGCCCCGCCGTCGCGTTCAAAACCCGCAGGGCCTGGCAAACCTGCTCGTAGTTGGCAAACGGCTCGCCCATACCCATCAACACCAGATTGGTGACCGGCCCCAAATTATGCCGGCGTAGCCAAAGCTGGCCGCACAAAACCTGGGCCACAATCTCCCCAGCGGAAAGGTTGCGCAGCAAGCCGGAAAGGCCAGTGGCGCAAAAAGCGCAGCCCATCGCACAGCCTGCCTGGGTGCTGATACAAAGAGTGTGCCGGCTGCGGCTGTGGCTGCGCTGATACAACATCAGCACCAGCTCCACCATAACGCCGCCGCCAAAATCCAGCAGCAGCTTGGCGGTGCTGCCGTCGGCGCTTTGCTGCTCCTGCCGCACCGCCGGCAAAGCCAGTGGATAACGCGCCGCCAACAGATCCCGTTCCGCCTTGCTGAGGTTAGTCATCTGGTTGTAATCCGCCTCGCCGGCTTGCAGCCATTTAAATAATATGCCGCCCTTGTAAGCCGGCAGACCTACTTTTTGGCAAAGCTGCCTAAGCTCCGCCTCGTCCGCACCAAAAAGCAAGCACAGCCGACCATTATCCAATCTATTTTCCTGCATAAGCCAAAAATCACTTCCCGCTTTAGATAATACCACCGTTTAGCTCAGCCGCCGTAGCTTGGCGTAAAAAAAGCCCTCTATGCCGTGCCGCTGCGGCAAGGCCTGTAAGGAGGCGGCCCCGCCGAAGAGCTGCGGCGCAAATTCAATGCTTTCCGGAGCAAAATTGGGGTTTTCCGCCAAAAAGCGGGCCAAATTGCCCTCGTTTTCCTGCTCGCTGATAGTGCAGGTGGAAAACAGCATAACCCCGCCCGGCCGCAATCTGCCGGCTGCCGCCTGTAAAATGGCATAAGCCACCGGGGCAATTTCCGCGCTGATTGCCGGCTGCTTGCGCCAACGAGAATCCGGCCGAGAACGCAGCACGCCCAGGCCGGAACAAGGCACGTCGGCCAGCACATAATCCGCCCAGCCCTCCGGCAGCATAGACAAATCCCGGCTGTCCGCCGCCTGCGTGCGGATACAGCTTATCCCCAGACGGGCGGCGTTTTCCTGCAACAGGCGCAGCTTATGCTCGTGCAAATCCAGGGCCACAATCTCCCCCTGATTTTGCATTAAAGCCGCCAAATGCGTGGTTTTGCCGCCGGGAGCCGCGCAAACGTCCAAAACCCGGCTGCCCGGCTGCGGTTGCAGCACGTGGGCCGCCAGCATGGAGCTGACCTGCTGCGGATAAAGCACCCCCTGCGCCAAAAGCTCCCGCAGCTGGGCCTCCGCCCCTTTGGCCGCCGCCAGCACAATCCCCTCCGGGGCCAATTCCAACGGCTCCGCCGCCGCGCCTGCATTTTGCAGCCGGGCCAAAGCCTCCTCCCGGTTGCTTTTCAGCGTGTTAACGCGCAGAGTGTAGGGCGCGGGTTGGTTGTCAAACTCGCACAGGGCCTGCGTTTCCGCAAAGCCAAAGCGCGCCAGCCATTGCTGCACCAGCCAAAGCGGGTGCGAGCCTACTGCCGCCAGATATTCTGCCGGCTGGCTGGCCGCCTCCGGCCAGGGCAGGCTTTGCCGCTGCCTCTCCACATTGCGCAGCACTGCGTTGGTAAGCGAGGCCGTGCCCTGATGGCCGTAGCGTTTGGCCAGCTTGACGCTTTCATTCACCGCGGCCGAGGCGGGAATCCGCTCCATAAACAGCAGCTGATAAACGCCCAGCCTCAAGATTAGCAGAATTTTCAGCGGCAGCTTAGCCAGCCCCTGCTTCACAAAACAGCCCAGGATATAATCTATGGTACTCTGCATGCGCAAAGTACCATAAACCAATTCCGTCAGCAAGGCCCGCTCCGCCGGCGGCAAGGCTGGGTTGCTGTTCAAAACCCGGCTCAAGGCCAGATTGCTGTAGGCTTCCTCCGCTGCCACCGCCAGCAGAACCTCCAACGCCAGCTGACGGGCATTTTTTAATTTTTGATTGTTCGGCATTAAACTTCCACCTTACCAACGATTACGACGATACATCAGCATCATACGTATAATATTCAGCATCGAAACAATCGCCGAAACCAATGCAGCCACATAGGTTAAAGCCGCCGCACCCAGCATCTTTTTAGCGCCGCCTATCTCGCCGCTTTCCAAAATACCCTCCGCTTCCAGCAGGCTCAAGGCGCGCGCGGAGGCGTTATATTCCACCGGCAAAGTTACCAACTGAAACAGCACCACCACGCCAAAAAGCGCCACGCCCAGCGCCGCCACGTTAGTCATACTCAATATCAAACCGGCGAACAAAAAAATCCATGAAATTTGCGTGGCCACGCTGGCTGCCGGTGCAATGGTTGAACGCCAGCGCATCGGCCGATATTCCTGCGCATCCTGAATGGCATGGCCGCATTCATGCGCCGCCACCGCCACTGCCGCCAAGGAGGTACTGTTAAACACCTCGTCGGACAGGCGTATCACCTTGCCGGACGGGTCGTAGTGGTCGGCAAGCGTTTCCCGCACATGCTGAATGGAAACATAGGAAAGGCCGTTGCTGTCCAAAATCCGGCGGGCCGCCTCGGCCCCAGTGATACAATGGGCCGATTGCACACGGGAATATTTGTTAAAATTGCCATGCACCTTGGCCTGCGCCCAAGCCGCCAACAAAACGCCCGGCAGCATAAACAGCAGCGAAATTAAATCATAGGAAAAAACGGGCATATTTACGCCTCCTTTGTTTTCTTAAATATTTTAGTCCAAGCAAAACCCGGCCTAGTCCTCCGGCTCCGTAAAGCGCAGGCCGCTTTTTTGCAAATCCCGGCGGCCGCGCCACCAGGCCGCCGCCTCCATGCGCCCCTTGCCAGCCGGCTGCACCAGCTGCAAATGCAAAACGCCCTCGCCAGCGGCCACCAGCAAGCCGTTTGCATCAGCACCCAAAACAGTACCGGGCGCGGCGGCGTTGCCTAAGTCCTCCGCCACTCGCATTTGCCAAATCTTCAAACGCTGCCAACTTTCGCCGTCCTTATACCAGGTGTAAGCCGAGGTTTCCGGCAGCAAACCGCGCAGTTGATTGTGCAACTCAACAGCCCGCTTGCGCCAATTCAATAGCTCGTCTGCCGGCGTGATTTTGGCGGCGTAGGTCGCCCGCGCCTCGTCCTGCGGCGTCGGCTTCAGGCGGCCGGCAAACAGCTGCGGCAGATTATGCAGCAGCAAATCCGTGCCCACGGCCATCAAATCCTGGCGCAGGCTGCCCGCATCGTCGGTGGCGGAAATGGCAAATTCCGCCTGGTCAATAATATCCCCCGCGTCCAAAGCCTTAACAATGCGCATTAAAGTAACGCCGGTTTTATTGCGGCCGTCCATCAAGGCCCGTTGCACAGGAGCCGCCCCGCGATATTCCGGCAACAGCGAGGTATGGATATTAACCGCGCCAAAGGGAGCCAGCTGCAACAATTCCTCGCTAAGCAGCTGGCCAAAGGCGGCCACCACCAGCAAATCCGGCTTGGCCGCGGCAATCTGGGCCAGCGCCTCCGGCTGATTAACATTTGGCACAGCCAAAAAGGGCAGGCGCGCGTCCTCCGCAAACTGCTGCACCGGCGTAAGCGTCAGCTGGCCCTTGCGGCCCTGTGGCCGCGGCGGCTGCGTGACAACCAGAGGAATTTGATAGCCCGCCCGCACCAGCGCAAAAAGGGGCTTCACCGCAAACTGCGGCGTACCCAAGTAAACAATCCTTTGTTTTTTATCAGCCATTGCCTATTCCTCCTCCATCTCCTCTAATTCCGCCAATTCCTCCTCGCTGGGATTGGCTAACTTATCTACATATAAAATACCATTCAAATGGTCAATCTCGTGCTGGCAAGCGCGGGCAAAGTAGTTTTCCGCCTCAATCTCCAGCGGCTCGCCAAAGCGATCCTGGGCCTGCACCAGCACCCTTTGGGCCCGATAGACATAGCCCTGGCGGTCTGGCACGCTCAGGCAGCCCTCCAGCCCCAAAACATTGCCACTTTTTTCCACAATCCGCGGATTAACCAGCTCCACCAGGCCGTCGCCCACGTCGATTACCACAATCTGCTTGCTTACGCCAATCTGCGGGGCCGCCAGGCCCACGCCGTCAAATTCATACATTGTTTCCGCCATAGCGTCCAACATTCGGTGCAAGCGCGCGTCAAAACGGCGCACTGCCATTGCCTTGGCCCGCAACAATTCATCACCAATGGTTATTACATTATAAGCTGCCATGTCTTCTTCCTCAAAACCTACTTTCCATCTTATTATCTTAAATTATCTTTAATTCAATTTAAACTTATTTACTTTAAATTTTAAACGTTTTTTTTACTGCCCAGCCGTTGCTTGCCCGCCGTCAGCTTCCGCCGGCCTGGCAAAACTCTGCATTTGCTGTACCAGTTCGCGGGTCATTTGAGGGTCAAACTGCCAATAACTGATACCGTTAATATAAACGCCCTCGCCCGGCACCATTGCCGAGTTGAAGCTGACGCTGCCAAACTGCTTGTAAATATCAATCAGCGAGGAAAGCTCCTTCAGGCTAAAATCCGTTTGGATACTGTTGTTAATGCTGCTAAGCAGCTGCGGCAGGCGCAAAATTGTCTGCACGCTCATCACCTGGTCCAGCACTGCACCCAAAAACTTTTGCTGCCGCTCCACCCGGCCAATATCCGCCTGCAAAGGCTCGCGCCAGCGCACATAGGCCAAAGCCTGGCTGCCGTTTAAATGCTGCTGACCGGGCTGCAAATCAATGTTTTCCCACTCATTTAACATTCGCTGCTCCACCTCGTAATCAATGCCGCCCAAAGCGTCGATAATGTCGGCAAAGCCCTCAAAATCCACCATTACATAGCGGTCAATTTCCACCTGGAGAAAGCTCTCAATGGTTTTACGGGTCAACGGCAGCTTGCCGTAAGCGAAAGCGTGATTAATTTTGGTGGTGCCCCGGCCCTCGGCCAGCTCCACCCGCGTATCGCGCGGTATGGAAAGCAAATTGATTGCACCGGATTCCAAATCCACAAAGGCCAGCATAATCGTATCGGAACGGCCGGAGGCCTCGCCCTCCCGCATATCGCAGCCCAAAAGCAGCACCGTCAGCACGCCGTCGTCACCCAGATAATTCTTAAACACGGCCTGCGCCGCCTGCTGATTTTCAAAGTAGCTGTCCGCCGTCACGTAAGGCACGTCAATCGGCCTTGGCTTCTGGCAGCTGTACCAAAAGCCCAGATAAAAGCCACCGAAAATCATCATCAACAGGCAAACGCCAAACCAACATTTGGCCTCCGGTGAAAGATAGCGGCCAAGCCTTGCTTTTTTCTCCTCGCCGTTTTTGCTATTTAAGCCTCCGTTCAAAAGCTTCTCTCCTTGCTCAATCGTTCTGCCTCAAGGCAAATTTCAAATTATCATATTATATAATTATAACATTATCTGATTAAAACGACAACCATTTTTTGCGTTTTCTTCAAGATTTTTATATATAATTTTCTCAATAGGCTTTATTATACATACTTTTCAATAAGCAGCCAGATGCGCTCCTTACGGGTTTTGCCGCCAACCTCCGCCAAACGAACCTTGCCCTTGCCCTGCCAGGTGATCTGCTGGCCAGCCGCCAGCAGCCAATCCGCCTTTTCCTGCGGCAGGCCGTCCACCGCCACCAAGCGGGCCGCAATAGCCGCCGCGGCCTTGCTGCGCGAGGCGCCAAAGGCGGCAGCCGCCACCGCGTCCAAACGCAGAGAACTCACGTTCAGCTTTAGCGGCTCCAGCTGGGGCTGCCGGCTCTGCAAAACGCTGGGCGGCAGCAGCTCCGTCGTCAGGCTGCACCGGCCGGCCCGCTCAAAGTTCAGCAGCAGATAATCCGCCAGTTCCCGCAGGATTATAATATCTGCCGCTTCCTCCTGCACCAGCAAATCGCCCAACTTGCCGCGGTTAATCCCCAAAGCCAGCAGCGCGCCCAGATAATCTCGATGCGAAAGACCGCTTTGCCGGGCCGTGGGCCGGGCCCGCAGCACCAGCAGAGGCCCGTCCGCTTCCACCGGCCAAATTTGACTGCTGTCCTGGGCAGCCGCCTCGCTGCTGATATAATCCGGCAAAAAAACCAGCAAACGCCGCTCCGCCTCCGCGTAACCGCCCCAAAAGCAGCAGGCGGCCCGCCGGCCAAAGGCAGCCTGAGCCAACGCCTGCTGCCTGGGGTCTAAAAAATCGCTGCACACCGGATACTGCCGCTGCTCGCACTGCCGCTGCTTATCCGCCAGCTGGGCCAGCAGCAGCTTATCCTCCTTGCTCTCCGGGTTCATCAGCAGCCCTGCCTTTGGCGCAAAACCTCGCCCAGCACCATCGCGCAGCTGACACTGACATTAAAGGAATTTATCTGCCCGCGCATGGGAATTTGCACCATAAAATCGCATTTTTTAGCCACCAGCGGCGGCAGACCGCGGCCCTCGCTGCCCAAAACCACGGCCAACGGCCCGCTTAAATCCGTCTGCCACAGGGTTTGCGCCCCCTCCTGGTGCGTGCCGCAAACCCAAAGCCCCTTTTGCTTCAGCTCGTCTAAAACGGTGGCAATGCTGGACACCCTAGCCACCGGCACATACTCCGCCGCCCCGGCCGCCACGCGGGCCGCCGTTTCATTTAGCGGAGCCGCGCCGTGCTTGGCAATAATTACCCCGTGCGCGCCCACGCCCTCCACCGTGCGCAGCACCGCGCCCAGATTGTGCGGGTCTTCCACGCCGGCCAGCACCACCAGCAGCGGCGGCTCTCCCTTGGCCGCGGCGGCCGCCAAAATATCATCAACCTCAGCATAGGCAAAGGGCGCGGCCAAAGCCACCACCCCGTGATTTTCCGGGTAGACCGCCAAAGCGGAACGCTCCACCTGCAAAAAGGGCACGTGCTTTTCTCGGCAAAGCTCTCGCACCTGGCGCAAAAAGCCCGGCTCCTGCCCGGCAGCGGCCAGCACCTTGTTCAAAGTGCGGCCGGAGCGCAGGGCCTCCAGCACCGGGTTTTTGCCGCAGATAACCCCGGCCTCCCTTTCCGGCGCTTTCTCCCAGCGGCGGGCCGGCCGCCGCATCGCCTCCGGCTTCTCCACCCGGCCCATGCCCGTGCTTCTCCCACCGCTATTCTTCCTATTGAAATCGTTTTTGTCCTTTTTTTGGCTCATTTAATCTATCCGCTCCCCAAAAATTAAAATTTTATATATATTATAAGCTCTAAAGCCAAAAAATACAAGACTAAAACTTGTATTCGCATTTTGGCTGTGTTATAATAAGTTAATACATCAAATTTTATGACAGCCGCCCGTGGCTGTCAGGTAAAAGAGGAAGGAAGTTTTGGACAAGATGACACAAGCTAAGTACGGTAACTACACCACAGAGGCCGAAATTCGGGAGGCCTTTCTGCGGTTTTTTGAGTCCAAAGGGCACACCCGCGTTGCCAGCTCGCCGCTGGTGCCGCACAACGACCCCACCCTGCTGTTTGTAAACGCCGGCATGGTGCAGTTTAAGGACACCTTTTTAGGGCTGGAAAAACGCCCGTACACTCGCGCCACCACCGCGCAAAAATGCGTGCGGGCCGGCGGCAAGCACAATGATTTAGACACCGTGGGCCGCACCGCCCGGCACCATACTTTTTTTGAAATGCTCGGCAATTTTTCCTTTGGCGATTATTTCAAAGAGGACGCTATCAAAAACGCTTGGGAGTTTATCACCGAGGTTTTGCAGCTGCCCAAGGAGCGTCTTTACGTTACTGTTTACAAGGACGACGACGAGGCCCGCCAAATTTGGAAAAGCGTCACCGGCTTTGACGATTCCCGCATCTACGGCATGGGCGAAAAGGACAACTTCTGGGCTATGGGCGAAACCGGCCCTTGCGGCCCCTGCTCGGAGATTTTCTTTGACCGGGGCGAAAAATATACCTGCGACGCGCCGGAATGTGCCATGGGCGTGTGCGACTGCGACCGCTGGATGGAAATTTGGAACCTGGTGTTTATGCAATATGAGCGCGACGAAAGCGGCAAGCTGACCCCACTGCCCAAACCCAGCATTGACACCGGCATGGGTCTGGAGCGTATCACCTCCATTATGCAGGACGTGGACAGCAACTACGAAATTCCGGTTATGCGCCAGCTGATTGCTTATATCGAAAAACTGACCAACACCACCTACGACCCGGGCAAAGCCGGCTTCCCCTACCGGGTGATTGCCGACCATATCCGCGCCTGCACCTTTCTGATTGCCGACGGCGTAATCCCCGGCAACGACGGCCGCAACTACGTGCTGCGCCGGATTTTCCGTCGGGCCGTGCGCTATGGCACAACCCTCAACATCACCGAGCCCTTTATGCACAAAATGGTGCCGCTAGTCTGCGATTTGATGGGCGACGCCTATCCGGAAATCCGTGAGCAACAGGATTTCATCGCCAAAGTGATGTTGGCCGAGGAAGAAAAATTCCGCGAAACTATTTTGGACGGCCTAAGTATGGTTGGCAATATTATCCAAAAGATGAAAGAAAACGGCGCCAAAATCTTCTCCGGCCAGGACGCTTTCCGCCTTTACGACACCTATGGCTTCCCACTGGATTTAACCAAGGATATTTTGGAAGAAAACAACCTGCAATTTGACGAGGCCCAGTTTGAGGCCGCTTTGGAGGAGCAGCGCAGCCGGGCCCGCGCCGCCCGCAACGTGAAAACCAATTTTGAGGATTTGCAGGCCCTCACCGCCCTGCTTACGGATATTCCGGCCACCAAATTTACCGGCTACGAGCAAACCGAGGGCCAGGCTAAGGTGCTGGCCCTGCTGGTGGGCGACCCAAAACAGCCGGTGCAGCAGCTGGTTTCCGGCCAGGACGGCTTTATCGTACTTGATGAAACGCCCTTTTACGCCGAAAGCGGCGGCCAAACCGGCGACACCGGCGTCATCAGCATGCAAGGCAACGCCGGCGAAGCCGAGTTGCTGATTAAAAACACCACCAAGCTGCCCAACGGCATTTTCCTGCACCACTTCATCGCCCGCGGCGAGCTCAAGCTGGGTGACGTTGTGCAGACTAAAATCAATCTGGAGCAGCGGCTGGCCACCGCCCGTAACCATTCCGCCACCCACCTGCTTCAATTTGCCCTGCGTCAAGTGCTGGGCAACCATGTACACCAGGCCGGCTCCCTGGTGACGCCGGACCGCCTGCGCTTTGATTTTGCGCATATCGCCCCACTTTCCCCTACCGAAATGAACGTTATCGAGGGCATTGTCAACGGACTGGTTTTGCAAAACGAACCCACCCAAACAGTTACGATGACCAAAAGCGAGGCTGAAGCCCGCGGCTTTTTGGCTTTCTTTGGCGATAAATACGGCGACGAAGTGCGCACCGTAACCATGGGCCCCTCAATGGAGCTGTGCGGCGGCACCCATGTTAAGGCCACCGGCGATATTGGCTCTTTCAAAATCATTAGCGAGGGCGGAATTGGCGCCGGTATCCGCCGTATTGAGGCCATCACCGGCAGCGCCGTGCAAAAGTTTATGCAGGAGCATTTGGAACAGCTCTTCCGGGCTGCCGCCCTGCTGAAAACCTCCTGGCAGGGATTGGATAACAAAATTAACGCTTTAATAGAGGAAAATAAGGAAAAAGACCGGGAAATCAAAGCGCTGCGCCAGCAGTTGAACCAACAGGCGGTCAATGATATAACCACCATGGTTAAGGAAGTAAACGGCGTTAAAGTGCTTATCGCCAAAGTACCGGCCGAGGATATGGACGCATTGCGCCGCACCCTGGACAGCACCAGGGACAAGCTGGGTGAAAACAGCGCCATTGTGCTGGCGGCGGAGGCCGAGGGCAAAGTGCTGCTGGTGGCGGCAGTCAGCAAGGACTTGCTGGCTAAAAAGCTGCACGCCGGCAACATTGTGAAAGCAGCGGCCGCGGTTTGCGGCGGCGGCGGCGGCGGCCGGCCGGATATGGCCCAGGCCGGCGGCAAGGATCCGGCCAAAATTCAGGAGGCTCTGCAAGCGGCCGGCAAGGCTATTCAAGAGCAGCTGAACTGATTATAAATTTTTTAAGCAAAAGGAGGCGGCCACAATGTCTGACAAGCTGGAAGAAACTATGTACTTCAAAAAAAGCGACGAAGACAATTTAAACCCGCGCGACGTTTTACTCACCGTTTATGAGGCGCTGATGGAAAAAGGTTACAATCCCATCAACCAGTTGGTTGGCTATTTCATCTCCGGCGACCCAGCCTACATCACCAGCCACAAGCAGGCCCGCAGCCTAATCCGCCGGATTGAGCGTGACGACCTGATTGAGGAACTGCTGGTTAATTATCTGCAAAATCAGGAGCCTGGCAAATGAGGCTGCTGGCATTGGACTTTGGTAGCGTCAATATCGGTGTGGCCGTCAGCGACCCTCTGGGCCTGACCGCGCAAGGGGTGGGCTCCATTCGCCGCCGCAGCCACGCGCAGGATATGGCGGAGTTGCAAGCGCTGGTTGAGCAATATCAACCGCAAGCCTTTGTGCTTGGCTTGCCCCTGAATATGGACGGCAGCCGCGGCCCGGCTGTGGACCGCGTGCAATCTTTCGGCAGCCTGCTGAAGCAGCAGTTCGGCTTGCCCGTTTACTATCAGGACGAACGCCTGACCACCGTGGCCGCCCAGAAAACCTTGCTCGCCAACGACACCAGCCGCCAAAAACGCCGCCAAGTGGTGGATAAGCTGGCGGCCACCCTGATTCTTTCCACCTATCTGGAAAATCCCAATAATATTAAGTGAGGCTAATAAATATGACCCAAAATGAGCTGAATAATGAAAACATCATCACCCTGCTGGATGATGATGATAACCCGATTGATTTTGAAATAATCGAAATGCTGGAAATCGGCGGCAAACGCTATGCCTTTTTGTTGCCGCTGAATGACGAAAACGCCGACACCGAGGCCGAAGAGGACGAAGCGGTGATTTTCCGCATTGACCCCGGCGAGGACGGCGAGGAAATTTTCGCCTACATTGAGGACGACGCCGAATGGGAAATGGTTGTGGACACTTACAACGATATGCTATTTGATGAGGACGAATAAGCAGCGATACAAAGCAAGGGGCGGCATAAAATGCCGCCCCTTGCTTTGTATCTTACTTGCCCACTCCCATTTCCCAAAGCTCATCAATATGATTGTTTACCCACTTCATACCGTCGGCCAGCCAATCCTGCCGCTCCTTAGGTTTCGCGTTGGGGTTGTCCAAAAAAGGCTGAAACATCAGCAGCTGAGCAGGCGGAGCCTCAAAAATTTTATTAAGAAGATCCAAATCCGCCGGATAACGGAACCAAAGAGAACAGTCCGGGTTGGTATGCTCCCGCCGCCACTCGGCAAAACCGACAAGAAAATTCTTATACTTTGGCATTGCCAATGCCTGGAAATCCTCCGCCGGCAGCAAAAGCTGCGCCAGGCAGTAAAGCCCGTGCGCATAGGTGCAAAAGGGGCGCACCCCCAGCACATATTTTTTATCCCGAAGATAGCCCTTGCAGACAGCCAGCAAATCCTCGCCGCCCTTTTCCAGATCGCCGCGCGCCAAATCCAGCAGGAAGTTCACCACAGCCTTTTCCAAGATAGTGGTTTTTTTACGCGCCACAAACTGCTCCGCCTCCGGCATTGCCCATTCCAGCACAGCTTCATCCTTATGCCACAGCCCCAGCAGCAAATGCGCCGCCACAGGAAAAAACAAGTCATCACTGTTCTTCACATTGAGCAGCTCTAATGGCAAAAGGCGCTCCATAAACTGCACATTCCCGCAAATAAAGCACTCCAGCATACAGTAAAAGTTTTTTTCGTAGGTGTAACCGCCGTAAATTACGGGCAGCATATCAAGCTTGCCCCGCTGGTTGATTATCCTGCACAGGCCGGCCCAATCGGCCCTTTGGATGCACTCCTCCATCCAGGCCGTCCAATCCTGCGGCTCCGGCGCCATTGAGGAAACACTCATAAAATAGTTGCTATACAAATGCCGCAGCCTTTCCTTGGCCTCAGGCTCCTTACCATTATAGGTAAACTTGGCCATAACCTTTTGGTATTTTTCCCTGATAAACTGTGGATAATCCTGCAAATCCATATTTTTACTCCAATATTAATTTATATCGCCCGCCAAATCAGCAAATTATCCTGAAATTCCGGCTCCACCTTGCCCTCGTCCCGCAGCCAGGCCAAATAGGAGCGCACTGTGCTGCCCACCAGCACATATTGCTCCATATTCATCGTGAGCTTGTAAGCGGCAAAAAGCCGCTGCAAAATTTGCTCCGGGGTTGCCGGCTCCCGGCAAAGATCCAAAATGCAATCCGCCACTTCCAGCACCTTGGCCCGATTGTAACGCGCCAGCTCGCCCAGATCCGGGCCGGCCTCCGCATGGGCCGGCACAAAAATTTTGGCCTGCATTTTCTCCACCTTTTTCAGGGTCTGCAAGTAAGCCGCCACATCATAAATAAAGGAAACCGCGTATTTATCCAGGGTTTCCCGGCTGCTCAGGCAGTCCGCCAAAAACACGGTGTCGTCCGGCGTGCGAAAACCCACCATCTCAAAAAAATGGCCGGGCAGCGGCACCAGCTGCACCTCCGCCGGAAATTCCGGCGCCGTGAAAGGCGTTACCTCGCTGGGCTTAGCCAGCAAAAACTTATGCCGCAAATCCTTAAAAGGATAGCCGCCATACAAAAAAGACGGCTCCAAAATCGGCTGAGCCGTAAAAGCCGCTTCAATGCCGCCGGCAAAAACCCGGCAGCCGGTGTGTGCCTGCAAATATTGATTGCCGCCAATATGGTCGGCGTTGGAATGAGTGTTCAAAATGCCCAGCAAACGCCAGCCGTTTTTGTCCAAAAGCTGCCGCACCTTGCGGCCGGCCTCCTTATCGTTGCCGCTGTCAATCAAATAAACATCACACTCCCCGGCCAGGTAAACCCCTATCTTGGCCGGGCAGTTGATGTAATATGTACATTCATTAACCTGCACTAATTCATACATTGCCGTTTATTCCTCATCAGGCTCCGGCAAAATGCGGTCGGCCTCCGTGATGTCCGCCTTGCGGATTTTGCGGAAACCCACCGGGGCCTCCGCCATCGGCTGGCTGGTATATTTGACCACTTTTTTGGCCGCCTTTTTGCGAGAAGCTTCCCGCTCCTCCGCCAGGGCTTTTTCCGCCCAGGCTTGCTCCGCCACGCGGGCTGCGTCCGCCGCCGCGGCCGCCTTGGCGGCCTCGGTCTGCTGCAAACGCTCCTCTGCCTGGCGCATTTGCGCCTCATCCAACTGATATTCCGCACCTTTCTCCGGGGAAAGCACCACATGCACAAACTTGTCCAGCACTGCATTAACAAAACTAGGCGAATCATCCGTGCCAAAAGTGCGCGCCAATTCAATGGCCTCATCAATCACGATGGGCGGCGGGTTCTCCGGCAGATATTTAAGCTCATACATTGCCAAATGTAGCAGCAGCCTGTCCACCGAGCACAAACGCTCATATTGCCAACCCTTAGCCAGCCTGCGGATATACTGTTCCGTTTCAAAATGCTTCTGCCAAGCGCCCCTAGCCAGCTCCACTGCAAAAGCCTCCGCCTTTGCCGGCAGCTGGGCATCGGCCAAGGTGTTTTCTGCCAGCGGCCAATCATTTGCGCCCTCCATCAGCTGAAACAGCATTTGAAAAGCCGTTTCCCGTGCCTTATGCCTGCTCAAGAAACCTATCCTCCTTATTTTCTCCGTCTATTATGCCAACGGTCTTTAATGGCCTGAAAATCTGGGCCCTCGCCGGCATCCACCTTAACGCCGATATAAACCCCGGCCGCAACGCACAGGGCCACCACAAAAGTCCGCCAGAAGCCAAAGGCGGCAAAAGACAAGCCCAACAAAACGCCAAACAACAAGCCCAAGGCAGTTGCCGGGTGTTTGTAATAAAACTCCTTGCACCATTCAACAAAATTCATTGCTAATTGCCTCCCTATTTCGCTTCTGCACCGGGCTTAAATTTCCGCATCCTTGTTTTCATCCAGGTTGATATTTGAAGCGGCCGCTTTAGGCGCAGTTGACACCACATCGGACACCACAACCTTAACCGAACCCACTTTCAGGCCAACCATATCCTCCAGTTGAGCCTTAACAGCCTGGCGCATAGCGGCAGCCAACTGCGGAATATTAGCCTCCGCCGCAGCCACCACCTTCAACATAACCTGCACGCCGTCTGAACCCTGGCTGATTCTGGTTTCCAAATCCTGCACCGCCGGAAAACTGTTTTTCAGCTGCTGAATAATACAATCCACCGCCGCAGCGCTAATTTGCACATTATCCGCGGCCTCTCCCACCATAATCACATTCTGGGCCGGCGATTCCTTGCGACGGCCAGAGGAATTAAACACCACGCCAAACAGCAGCAAAATGGCAAAAAGCAGCAGGCAGGCCGAGCCAATCAGCGTCAGCCAGCGATTTTGCGTCATCAACGTGGCCGCCCAGTTGACATAATGCAGCAAATTGGCGTCGTAGCAAGCCCAAATTCCCCCCAAGCCCAGCGCAGCCAGGCACAAAGTGAATATAAACAGAAAAAATTTCTCTAAAAATCGCATCCTATCACCCTCAATCACGCAGGCATTTTGCCACAGCGGCAAAGCCCGCGTTCATTGCTCCTCCATCAAAAATCCTATTTAATTTTAGTCGCGCCAAACCAGCAAAGGGCTATGGCCCACAGACCAATAGCCCTAGCAGCATTTACGCCCCAAACAAACGGTGGCATAATTTTGTCCAAGACAATCAGACAATCGCCTATTCCTCTGTGTTGATTGTTGTTTCAGCTTCCGCGGAAGCTTCTTCAACAAACTGCACGCCTGTAACATGTACGTTCACGGTTGTTACATTCAGGCCGGTCATATCACCCACAGCCGAGGAAACTGCCAACTGAATGTTGCCGGCCACCTCAGGAATTTTGCGGCCGTACTCAACAATAATGCTGATGTCCAGAGCCACGTCGTTGTCGGTGATTTCCACCTTAACGCCTTTGGTCAGCTGCTTTTTGCCCAGCATCTGGGAAAGGCCGCTCACCATATTGCCGCTCATCCCGGCCACGCCCTCAATCTCCGAAGCCGCAATGCCAGCAATCGTTGCCACAACATCATTTGCAATCTTGACAGTATTTGTATCCTCTTGATTTTGAACCTCAACCTCCAAAACCTGTTCATCCATTGGACACACCTCCTAATTTTGATATACTCATTATACCAGAAAACAATCTGAAAAACAACTGTTTTTTTTAATCATCACAATTTTTTTAATTAATATAAGTTTTTTAATCTTTAAGCACAATTATTACATTATCATAACCAATACCAGTGTAATTATCCACCAAACGGGCAATTTTTTCTGCTTCGTTATCAGCGAGTTCATTTTGCTCCACGCCCAGCACCACGTTCACCTTTTCCGGCTGAATAAACACCACGGCCTCGCCGCCGTATTTCGCCACCAAAATGCTTTCCAGCATCAACTCCTGCTCAATCGCTTCCGCCTGAGCAATTACCTTGCGCTGGGCCTCCGCCCGCATTTCCGCCGTAGTTTTTTCATCATCAATCAGGGCCTGCAAAAGCTCCAGCTGGCGCGAGCGCGCTTTTTCCCGCTCCAAACGGTAATTAATGAAAAAGTCGCTGTCGCTGTTGATAGAAAAGTTATCGCTGCCCGTCTGCACGCCTGGCTGTTGTTCACTCTCCGGCTTTTGCTCAGCACCACCCTGGGCGCTATCCGGCTTTTGTTCAGCAGCAGCCTGCTTATTCTCCTCATTTTGATTATCCGGCGTACTCTGTCCCTGCTGCTCAGCCGCCGGCTGGCCGTTTTCGCCCACCTCCGCATTCACCTTTTGAATATCATAAGGCAGGGTGTCCAAAACGTAAAGCACCTCGTCGGCAGGCTGTTGCAACTGTTGCTGCTTGTCAACCTCCTCCAGGCCTAAATAAGCTGAAAGCATTACCAAAATCACCGCAAAGGTCAGGCTCCACTTGTTCAAGGTCAGCTTTTTCAGCCAGTTTATTTTTTCCTCTGCCCCGCGCCCCTCAGCTAAACTGCGGTTAAAATCTCTATCAAACTTCATTGCCGTTCCTCCCAAATTTATTTTTTTCTTCATATTTATATTAAATCCCGGCCTGACAAATGACAATTTTATGCGCCGGCACCGCCAAAAGATTTTGCAGAGCCTCGGCAATCTGCGCCCGCACCGCTGGGCTGCCGCCGCCCTCGGCCACCACCAGCACCCCTTGCACCTCCGCCATAGTTTGCTGCAACACCACCGGCCCGCCGTTGCCGTCGGCCAACACCAAGGAATCGCTGGCCGTCTGCTCGTTGGTGCTGCGGATTTGCCCGTCCGCACCGCTTTCCTCGGTGGTGCGCACCGTGGTGCTGGCGTTGCTGGCATATTCCGTCTGCGCGCTGCGGGCAAAAGTCAAGGAAACGCTGACCTCACCTGCCCCCTCAATCCGGCTTAAAACCGCCGCCAAGCGCTGCTCCAGGGCCTCCTCTGCCGAAGCCGGCGGCGCGGCGCTGCTTTGGCCCGCCTCCTGTGGCGTATCAACCGGCTTATCCACCGCCAGCAAGCCGCCGGAAAATGCCATCAGCAGCAGCCCCACCAGCAGCAAGGCCCCCAACTGCCAAAGCCGCCGTTTTTCCTTATCTCGCAAACCCAATTTCTGCCAAATTTCCAACATAAAACCTCACCTCATTTCGCCGCCTCTTTCTCAGGCGGCTGGCTGCCAAAGCTGGCTACCGAAACCTGCACCGCCGCCGCCTCAATATCGTAAAAGTCCGCCACCGTCTGCCGCACCGTCCAGCTTATGCCCTCAGCCTGGGCCTGTCTGGCTTCCTCAACAGTTAATACTATGATAACCTGTCCCCAATTATGCCAACTGTCCGCCTCGGCCGCCTCATATAACTGGTCCACCGCCAAATTAACCTCCACTGTGCAGGCCTCCACGCCATCCGTCAGGCCCACCAGGGAGGAAATCTGCTTTTCCAAGCCGTCCGCCAGCTCCTGCGCCGCCTGCGCCCTGGCCCCGGCGGCTAAATTGCTGCCCGCGGCCACAATCTGCTGCGTTTGGCTATCGACGGAGTCGACTTCGTCGACTCCGTCGACCGTCAACAGCCGCCGCATGTCCGTAAACACGCTGGCCTTAATCTCCGGCGCCAGCCCGCGCGTCAAACCCAAAAGCGGATTTAACATCGCCGCCACCAACAGCAGGCCCATCACAAACTGGGTATATTTTTTCAAGTTGCCGCCAGGCAGCAGCACCTCCAAAAACAGGCTAAGCCCAGCCAGCACCAACAGCTGCCGGCAAACCTCACGCAAGCCCTCCAGCATAGCCATATCACCACCTGCCTTTAAACTTCGCGGCCCTCAGCGGAGGGCCACCACCAAATTGCCCATACCTATGGTTATGCTGACAATGAAAAAAAAGAATAGCCCGCTGATAGCCGTCACCGCAAAAAACAGCAGCACCACCTGCCCCATGCTGTTCATCGCCGCCGCCAGGGTGCTGTCCCCCAACGGCTCCACCAGGGCCGCCGTCAGCCGCAGCAGCAGCGAGAGCAGCAGAACCTTCACCGCCGGCACAATACAAATCAGCAGCAGCACCACCAAGCCCAACACGCCAATCAGGCTTTTCAGCACCAGGGCCGTGCTGATAACCGTGTCCAGCGTGTCGGCCAGGGTGCGCCCCACCAACGGAATAAACGCGCCGGCCGCGCTTTTGGCTGCTTTCAGACCAAGCCCGTCGATTACCGAACCGCCCAGGCCCAGCAAGCCCAGCAAGGCCCCAAAAACCGTCAGCATAATGCCAAACACGCCCATCGCCACATCGCGGCAAAGCTTGGCCAGGCCGCTCAGCTTAACCCGCGGCGATATTTGCCCACCCACCGTCAGCGCTCCGCTGATATAAAGCAGGGGCAACACAAATATCCGCAACAGGTGCAGGGCGCTGCCAACCGCCGCCAAAAGCAGCGGGTGGTAAAGGCCAACGGCCGTCGGCGCACCCAGCGAAACCAACAGCGTCAGCAGCACCGGCAGCAAAGCATACAGAAAGCTGCTCATCAGCTCCACCGCCTCGGCCGCCGCCCCGCCGGCCAGCACCATAACCTGCAAAACCACCCCAAACAAAGCCAAATAAACAATCCGACGGGCCAGCTCAGCCACGCTCTGCCCCGGCAAATGCACCAACAGCAGGCCAAACACCGCCAGCACCAACAGCTGACCCAAAATCCGCAGGGCCTGGTCAATCTCCCGCCAAAAAACCGCCGCCACAGCCTGTCCCAGCAAGGCTAAATCCAGCTTCAGCTCTCCCTGCTGCACGCCCTGCCAAAGCTCACGCAGGGCCTGGCTATCCGCCGCCTGCCCCAAATACTGCGCCACCTCGTCAATCGCTTGCTCCAGCCCCACCGTGTCCAAATCGACCGCGCTCCAATCGGCTGGGCCGCCGCTGCCGCCGTAAAGCTCCCCGGCCCAGGCCGGGGCCGGCCAAACCAGCAGCAGCATAAGCAGGCCGGCAAACGCCCACAGCCGCTTAAAATTAATCCTCATGGCAGTATGTTCACCACGCTATCCAGTATATTTACCACAATGGGCACGGCCAGCAGCAGCACCACCACCTTGGCCGCCAACTCCAGCTTGGCCGCCAGGGCGCTTTCTCCCGCGTCCTTGCACAGGCCGGCGGCAAATTCCGCCACATAGCTGACAGCGATAATTTTCAGCAGCACTCCCAAATAAAGCGAGCTTAGGCCGGAGCTGTCCGCCACCCGCCGAAACACCTGCAAAACCTCCTCCAGCAAGGGCAGCAGCCGCCAGATAATCAAAACGCTCAGGGCCAGCTGCAACAGCATCGCCAACGGCGGCAGGCCGCTTTGTTTCAGCAGCAGGCTGCAAAAAAGCCCGGCCAACGCCAGGCCAACCAACGCAAAAAAGGTTGCCATGGCTTCCACCTAGTAAAGGCTGAACACGCTCTGCACCTCAGTAAACAGCGAAAGCACCAGCGGCAGAACCCTAAGCAAGGCCACCACCAGCCCCACCAACAGCACCAAATAGCTGTATTCCTCCCGCCCGGCCTGTTTAAGCAGCGCGTTGATTACCGTAACGGCGATTGCCAACCCAGCCAGAAAAAATATTACGCTCACTTCCACCATAAGCCAGCCCTCCTAAAGCCAAACTTACCAATATTCAAAGCCACAGGCAGACCAGCAGCAAGCCGCTGCACCAGCCCAAGCCGCCCAACAGACGCGCCAGCCGGTTGCGGCGCGCCTCAGCCTCCGCGGCCAAACGCTGCAAACGCTGCTCCGTCAGGGCCAGCAGCCGCTGCTGGTTGTTAAGCCCGGAGCTGCCCAACCCCTGCCCCAGCTCCGCCAAAGCCGGCAAATCCTCCGGCAGCAAATGCCAATCGGGGCTTTGGGCCGCCAAAAGCCGCTGCCAGATTTCCGGCAGGGCCAGCGGCTCGCCTTGCTGCAAGGCAGCCGCCAGAACCTGCCAAAACCGCCCCACCGCGCCGCCAATTTGCCCGGCCGCCAGCTCGCACAAGCGCGGCAAGGGCAGCAAGCCGTAATTCATTTCACTTTGTAGCAGGCGCACCGCCGCCAGCCAGTCGTTCAACTCTGCCACCCGCTGCTGTAAAGCGACGCGCAGCTGGGCAAAGCCGCTCACCGTGGCCAGCAAAATGCAGACCGCCCCCAACAACTTCAGCATAATTGCCTCCCCTGACTATCGTAAACAGCCGCCGGCATTAATGCCGGCAGTAACCCGGCCGGCCCTCTCTTCAGCAGCAGCAAACGCTCAAAAAAACCCTCTCGCAGCAAATCGCCCAGCCAGGGCCGGGCCAACAGCTCCTCCCGACTGCCGCCGTGGGCGCTGGCCAAAACGGAAACCCCGGCATTTAAAGCCGCCGCCAGGGCCTCGCAGTCCGCCCGGCTGCCCACCTCGTCCGTCACCACCAGCTGCGGCCCCATAGAGCGCAGTAAAATCATCACCGCCTGCGCCTTGGAGCAAGCAGATATTACGTCGCAACGGCTGCCCACCGGCAGCTGCGGGCAGCCCTCCACCGCTGCCGCAATCTCCATGCGCTCGTCCGCCAGGCCAATGTTTAAAGGCGGCAGCCCGCTCTCTCCCTCGGCCAGGGTGCGCACCAAGTCCCGCAGCAGGGTGGTTTTGCCAACGCCCGGCGGCGCGGCCAGCAGGGTGCGCAGCACCCGCCCATCGCTCAGGATATACGGCAAAAAGGGCTTGGCCACGCCGGGCACCGCCCGCGCCAAACGGATATTCAGGCTGGCAATATGCTTAAAACCGCGCAGCTCCCCTTCCGTAAACCAGGCCTCGCCCACCAGGCCAACCCGATGGCCGCCTGGCAGCGTCACAAACCCCTGCCGCAGCTGCTCCTCATAGGCGTAAACTGAATTGTGCAAAAACAGCATTAACTGCCGCTCCTGCCAATCCCGCTGCCAAAGCAAGGGCAGAGTACGCTCGCCGCCGGCCGACCGCAATCGCACCGGCTGGCCCACGCGCAGGCGGATTTCCTGCAAACGCTCCCACTCCACCGGCGTTTCCTGCAAGGCCGCCGCCAAAGGCGGCAGCAGCAAAGCCCTCAGCTCGGCAAACGGCTCCGGCCCGGTTTTACTCATTCAGACCACCCCTTTCCTTATCTGCTATATTGTATTAAGGCCTCAGACAAGCAAGAACAAGCCCTGGCCGACAAATTAATAAAAAAAATCCATCTGGCTAAAACCAAATGGATTTTTTTATTAATTTAACGACCAATTCGCCAGCATAAACAGCTCGTCGCACTTAATGCAGCGGGCCCCGAAGTAAACACGCCGCACGTGGCCGTCCGGCCATTTGGCCAAACCGACACTGACGTTCAAAACCTCGCTGCGGCAGTTGCCGCATTTGCGCCGCCGCGGCCGGCATTCCTCCCACAGCTTGGTGCTGGTAAACAGCAGTTTTTCCGTCCCACATTTCAGGCAGCTAAGCTTTATTGCACCGCAGCCGGAATCCTGCCGCACCCGAAAATCCTGGCAGCCACACTCGCAAAAAACCTGCTGCACCTCCAGCGGCTCCTGCGCATTGGCGGAGATAAAATCCGCCAGCGTGGTCGGCGTCACCTCTCGCCAGGCCTCCCGGTTGCTCATCGTTTCATAACTGACCGGCGGCACGTGGGGATAAGCCTCCGGCGCGCGCAAATGGCAGCGGGCCCAAGCGCAAACCGGCGCATAGAGAATAGCCTCAAATTCCAAATCCGCGCCCAGCCGGCGAACGCCGCGCTTAATATCATTGTAATACTGCTTGCCATTCACCAGCACCACACAACGGGTATACAAAAAGTCGTCCGCAGAAAAATGCTCACCCTTATAAACATTGTTAGCAATCCGGCGCGTATCCAGAGAGTACAAAATCTGCGCCATTCGGTCCTCAAAGGCAAAAATCAGCTCGTCGCCCCACTCGGCCAGCAGGGCAATCAACGGCTCCAAAACCGCCTCGTCGTCGCCCTGCTTATCCCAATTCAAATAAGCGTCTGTGATGTGGAAAAAATCTACAGCCGACATTTTTTGGTTGTCTATAATTGCCTGGATAAAAATTGGCGGTTTACCCGGCCCATCTGTGTAGCATTTACGGCCCTTTTCGTCCAGCGTATAATATTTGCCGCCGGCCGCTTCCGTAACCTCTTTTTTCATAGTATAATATTAACCCGATTAATTCCTCATCGCAGCTTTTTAGCTTATCGGCTCAAAATCGGCCGCGCCGTGTTTGCAAAGCGGGCAGACAAAATCCTCCGGCAGCTCGTCGCCCTCGTAAACATAGCCGCAAACCTTGCAGACAAAGCCCTTTTTCCCGGCGGTTTCCGGCTTGGGCTTCACATTGCTTTGATAGTAGCTGTAGGTCATCGTTTCCTTGTCGGAAAGCACCCGCGCCTCCGTCACCGAGCAAATGAACAAGCCGTGAGTGCCCAAATCCAGATACTGCTCCACCTTGAGCGACATCAAAGCATTGATATATTTGGGCAGAAAAGCCAAACCGTTATCGGAATGAAGCGGCGCCCAGCTGGCAAACTTATCCACGCTGCGTCCGCTTTGGAAGCCAAAGTTTTCAAAGACGCTGAACGGAGCCTCCACCGTCAGGCAGTTGACATTCATCACCCCGGTTTGCTTGATAACGTGATGCGAATAGTTTTCCTTATTTATCGCCACGGCAACCCGATTGGGAGTGCTGGTCAGCTGGGTTACGGTGTTGACAATCAGGCCGTTGTCCCGTTTGCCGTCGTTGCAGGTGACGACATACAGGCCATAGCCAATCTTGAAGAGGGCGGAAAGGTCGTTTTTGTTGGCGGTTTCATCGTGTTGCGCCAGATAATCGCGGCATAGCTCGTCGGCCAAAGCCTCCAACTGCTTTTTGCTATCCTCGTTCAAAGCTGACATTATCCGCACGGTATTTTCCGCAAATGTCAGGTTGGGACAATCCGCCAACATTGCCCGCATTGTTTTGGCGGCCAGCGGCGACCAGGAGCCATTTTCAATCAAGGCCACAGTTTTGTTGCCAAAACCGCGCTCCGTCAGCTGCTCGATAAATTCCCGCATAAAGGGGAAAATCCCGGCGTTGTAAGTTGTGGTTGCCAGCACCAGTCGACGAAATCGAAAAGCATGAGCCACCGCTTGAGCCTTATCACAGCGGGCCAAATCGTAAACGACCACCTCCTGGCAGCCCCGGCTGCGCTGCTTATGAGCCAGCTGCTCCACCGCCTTTTTGGTGTGGCCGTAAACCGAGGTGTAGGCCAACATAATGCCCTCGCTCTCTGTGGTGTATGATGACCACAAATCGTAAAGCCTTAGGTAATAGCCCAGATTTTCCCGCAGAACCGGCCCGTGCAGCGGGCAAATCGCGGCAATATCCAGCCCGGCAGCCTTTTTCAGCAAAGCTTGCACCTGATTGCCGTATTTGCCCACAATGCCGATGTAATATCGTCTGGCCTCGTCCGCCCAGGGCTCGTCCACATCTAAAGCGCCGAATTTACCAAAGCCGTCCGCCGAAAACAGCACCTTATCCGTGCTATCGTAAGTCACCATAACCTCCGGCCAGTGCACCATCGGTGCGCCGACAAAGGTCAGCCGGTGGCGGCCCAGGCTCAGGCTGTCATTTTCAGCCACCACCAGGCGGCGTTCGGCAAAATCGGTGCCAAAAAAGTTCTGCATCATCGCAAAGGCCTTGGCCGAAGATACCACCGTGGCCGTCGGATAGTTCTTCATAAAATTGACAATATTAGCCGAATGATCCGGCTCCATATGCTGCACAATCAGATAATCCGGCTGGCGGCCGTCCAACGCGGCGGCCAGATTATCCATCCATTCGTGGGTGAAATTGCGATCAACCGTATCCATAACCGCAATTTTTTCATCTAAAATCACA
Source organism: Bacillota bacterium (assembly GCA_021769035.1). Lineage (GTDB taxonomy): Bacteria > Bacillota > Dehalobacteriia > UBA4068 > UBA4997 > Avidehalobacter. The sequence continues at coordinate 26,222 of JAETTP010000010.1, forward strand.
TAGGAATTGTAGGACATCCCATTAGGCACCCGATACTGCCCTTCAAACAAATCCACCTGGTGGTCGTTCACGCCAACATAGCGAATATCCTTGCTAATTTCCATTTATTTCACCTCTTCATTAAATAATCTAACAATATTAATTATACTACATCGTTTTCCGATTGTAAAGCCGGAAGCAAGGCCGGTAAAGCGAAAAAACTTTGCCCAATTTACAGAAAAGGGCTTTTCTTTTCTTATATTTTATGCTATAATATCCCTTGATAAATACATAAATTTAGTAGAGAGGGGTAGTGTAATGCAAAAAAAATACAACAAAGCTTTCTTATTTATATTAGCGGCTCTGCTGCTGGCCCTGAGCATGCCGCAAGCCCTGCTGGCTGTGGATATGCCAACAGCCTCCGGCACGGCCACCAAATCCTGCGATAAGGCCACCATTGATTACTCCAACACCTCCGACGGCTATGTGATGGCCCAGTTTACGGCCAACACCGGCAAGCGTATTCGGGCCCAGGTGGTTGGGCCGAAAACAACCTATACATATGAGCTGCCGCCGCAAAAATGGATTACTTTTCCCCTTTCCGACGGCAACGGCGATTACAAGGTGACGGTTTTTGAAAACACCACGGAAAACAAATATGCCACGGTGGTTTCGGCCAGCTTCAAGGTGACGCTGACCGATGAGTTTGCGCCTTTTTTGCGCCCAAATCAATATGTGGATTACGCCAACGCTCCCAGCACCACCAAAAAAGCGGCGGAGCTGTTGCAGGGCGAAACCAACGACCTGAAAAAGATTGAAAAAATCTACAATTACGTGGTAGACAACTTTACCTACGACACGGAAAAAGCCAAAAGCGTCGCCAGTGGCTACCTGCCGGTGCTAGACAGCGTTTTGGCAGCCAAAAAAGGCATCTGCTTTGATTACGCCTCCGTGATGACAGGCATGCTACGCAGCCAGGGGATTCCCTGCAAGCTGGTGGTTGGCTATGCCGGCACTGCCTATCACGCCTGGATTAGCGTTTGGACCAAGGAAACCGGCTGGATTGACAATGCCATTCAGTTTAACGGCACCAGTTGGCAGAGAATGGACCCTACCTTTGCTTCATCCGGCAAAAAGAGTGAAACAATTATGAAATATATTGGTGACGGTAAAAACTACACCACCAAATATTTATACTAAAACATTTTGGCCGGCTTAGCTTAACGCCAAGTCGGCCTGAAATTTTACAGATTTTTTGAATAGGAGTTAGATATGAAAACACAAATTTTGTCTAATGAAGAAATCGCTTCGTTTTGCCTGGAACTATCCCTGCTGCTGCACGCCGGCGTCAGCGCCAGCGACGGCCTCACCCTGTTGGCCGAGGAAAGCTCCGCTGAGCATAAGCAGCTGTTAAACGGACTGGCTCTGCAAATTGACGACGGCAACACCCTGCCCCAGGCCTTGAAAGACAGCGGCCGCTTCCCGGCTTACGTCTGCGGCCTGCTGGAGGTTGGCGAACAATCCGGCCACACCGAGGAGGCCCTCTCCGCCCTGGCTCAGTACTATGAGGGCCGGGGGCGCCTGGATAAACGTATCCGCAGCGCACTGCTTTATCCGGCAGTAATGCTGCTTTTAATGCTGCTGGTGATTGCGGTGCTTCTGATTAAGGTTCTGCCTATCTTTAACGACGTTTACACCTCGCTGGGAGGCAGCCTGAGCGGCGTGGCCGGCATGCTGCTGAGCGTGGGCCAAGGCCTGGACGCCGCTATGCCGGTGCTTTGGCTACTGTTGGCTTTGCTGGTGGTGTTTGTAACCGTGTTCGCCGTTTCCCCCTCTTTCCGCAGCAGTTTAACCGCTGCCTGGCAAAAGAACAGCGGCGACAAGGGCCTGGCCAACCAAATTAACACCGCCCGTCTGGCGCAGGCTTTGGCAATGGGTATGTCCAGCGGCCTGCCGATGGAGCAAGCCTTGGAGCTGGCCGAGGGCTTGGTGGTTGATATTCCCTCCGCTCAAAAACGCTGCCAAAACTGCCGTCAGCTTTTGGATAACGGCCACAGCCTCAGCGAAGCCCTACGCGAAAGCAAAATGCTACCGGCCAGCCAATGCCGGCTGCTGGAGCTAGGCCAGCGCAGCGGCCTGGCCGACAGCACCATGAACAAAATCGCGGAAAGCATGGCCGAAGCCAGTGAGGCCGCCCTGGAAGACACCGTCAGCCGGGTGGAACCGGCCTTGGTTTTCGTCTGCTCCCTGTTGGTGGGCCTGATTTTGCTTTCGGTTATGCTGCCTTTGATGAATATAATGTCAGCTATTGGCTAAAAAAATTTGGCTGATCTGAATAAAAGAGGACTAATATGAAAAAGAGCAATTTTTCTCTTTCAACTTTGTTGAAAGGACTGTTTCTGCCCGTTTTGGCAGCGGTATTTCTCTTCTGTTTTGCTACAGCGGTAAACAGCCTGAGCGCCGGCCGGCAGGATGAAACCCAGCAACAGTTAGAAGCCGCCCTGCGCCGGGCCTGCGTGGCCTGCTACGCCACCGAGGGCATTTACCCGCCCAACCTGGCCTATCTGAAAGAACATTACGGCATTCAAATTGACGAGGATAATTATGTTGTACGTTATGACATTTTTGCTGAGAATTTAATGCCGGATATTACCGTGCTAACTAACTATTAAACTTCTGAAAAGTTTTCGGAGAAAAAGATAATGAAACAAACGACCATTAAACATCATTTGGACGGTTTGCTGGCGCTCATTCTCTTTGGCGTGTTTGCGGTGAGTATTCTGGGGGTGCTACTGTGCGGCGCCGACGCCTACAACCGCCTGACACAGAGGGATCAGGCCGCTTACGAGCATCGCACCGGCCTGCAATACGTGGCTGCCAGGGTACGCCAGGCCGATGCCGCCGGTGAAATCCGGGTGGAACCATTTGGAGATATTGACGCACTAGTGCTGGGACAGGAATACCTAACCCGCGTCTACTATTACGACGGCTATATTATGGAGCTTTACGCCGACGCTTCAGCAGAACTGGAACCGCAGGACGGCGAAAAAATTCTGCCGGCTGCCGGCTTAGATTTCAGCCTGACAGATGATCTGCTCAACATCAGCTTCACAGATAGCCAGGGCAACGCGGACACCCTGTTGCTTAATTTGCGCAGCCAAAAGGAGGCGGAGCAATGAAAAGTAAAGCACCACTGGTTTTAATGGAACAAATTATCATGCTGCTGGTGTTTGCCTTAGCCGCCGCCATCTGTCTGCAAGCCTTCATCAAGGCTGACGCTCTGTCCTCAGCCAGCGCGGCCAGAGATAAGGCTGTGGTTCTGGCCCAATCCACAGCGGAGCTTATCCGCAGCAATGAGGGCGATTTAGCTAAGGCCGCCGAGCAAATGGCGGCCAGCTGTGAACAAGGCCTGTTGCAGCAAACCTACGACCACGATTGGCAACCCAGCGCGGCCGCCAACCCGGCCTTTACGTTGCAAGCCCATATTACGCCCAACGACTCGCCCGGTCTGGGAACTGCCAAAGTGCTGGTTTTGGATGAGCAACAGCAAACTATTTTTGAATTGGATATAGCCTGGCAGGAGGTGGAAGCCAATGCCTGAGAGTAATTACAGCTCCCCTAACAAAACCAATTTCCGGCCGCCGGCTTTGGGCGGCGTTTCCCTGCTGGTAATTTTTGCCGTGCTCTGCCTGACAGTTTTTGCCCTGCTCAGCCTTTCCACTGTGCAGGCCGATTGCCGCCTGGCCGACGCCACGGCCCAGTCTGTCAGCGATTATTATGCAGCAGATCTGGAGGCCCAAACGATTTTGGCCAAATTGCGCCAGGGCGAGCGACCAGCCAACGTGACTGTTGAAGCCGCCGAAGCTGCTTCATCGGAAAACAATACCATTGCGCCGGAGGCCGAAAATGCGGATAGCGCAGTTAATTCCAACAGCCCAAGCGCGCTTTACAGCTACACCTGCCAAATTTCCGAAACCCAAAATTTGCAGGTGCAGGTGCGCCTAAACCCACAAACCGGCGCTTACTCCGTTTTGCGCTGGCAAGCCGTACCCAGCGGCAACTGGCAAACGGAGGACACCCTGGAGCTTTGGGACGGCACCACGTTTTAAGGAGGTTTTAAGATGGAGGATTTAAATTATTACTTGCAGCGGGCCGTCAAAGACGGCGCATCTGATTTGTTTTTTATCGCCGGCAGCCCGGCTTGCGAAAAGCTGGAAAAGGCGGTGCAACATATTAATGATGAAAGGCTGTTTTCCACTCACACGGAGGAGCTGGTTAAACAGCTTTACATACAGGCCGGACGTTCCTCCGACAAATTGATGGAAAACGGCGATGACGATTTTTCCTTTGCCGTGCCGGGCTTGGCCCGCTTCCGCGTCAACACCTATCGTCAACGGGGTTCTTTGGCCGCCGTGGTGCGCGTGGTGGCTTTCAATATCCCGGATTGGCGGGCATTAAATATCCCGGAGCAGGTTATCAACTTAGCCAACCAAACCAATGGTATGATATTGGTAACCGGCACCGCCGGCAGCGGCAAGTCCACCACCCAGGCCTGCATAATCGACCAAATTAACAAAACGCGGGCCTGCCATATCGTTACCCTGGAAGACCCAATCGAATATCTGCACCGCAACCAGCTCAGCATTATCAGCCAGCGGGAAATTGCTATCGACACCAACGATTATCTGGCGGCCCTGCGGGCCTGCCTGCGCCAAGCGCCAGACGTTATCCTGCTAGGTGAGATGCGCGACCATGAAACAATCCGCACCGCGATGACGGCGGCGGAAACCGGCCACCTGCTGATTGCCACCCTGCACACCAGCGGCGCCGTCAACACCGTCGACCGCATTGTGGATACTTTCCCGGAGGGCCAGCAGGAACAAATCCGCGTGCAGCTGAGTATGGTGCTCAGCACCGTGGTTTCCCAACAGCTGTTGCCGGCGCTGGACGGCTCGTTGGTACCGGCTTACGAAATAATGCATATGAACAATAATATTCGTACCCTTATCCGCGAAAACAAAACCTACCAAATTGACAACGCCATCACCACTGGCAGTCGCGAAGGCATGATTAGTATGGATCAATCAATTTACAATCTGTATCAGGCTGGTAAAATCAGCAAGCAAACTGCTTTAGATTACGCCAGCAATCTGGAATACATTCAACGCCGTCTTGGTTAATTACAACCAATTTACGAGGTGAATTATGATCCAAAATCCACGTTTACGCCGTGCTTTAATTATCATTTTCGGCCTGATTTTTGTAATCAGCCTCACCGGATTGCTCACCAATTTGCTTGCTTATCGGCAAGGCGAGCAGATTTATCAGGAAGCCGCCAATTTAGTTAAACTGCCGGACCTCACCAATATCACCCCTGTCCCGGCCATAACCGAGCAACCGAATGTTTCAAAGCCGGAGCAACCTTATATTGACCCCTATGCCGACGCCTTGCAAGCGATGGATTTTAGCGCCCTGCGAGAGGTCAATCCAGAGGTGCTTGGCTGGCTGCTGATACCCAACACCGGCATATCCTATCCCCTGCTGCAACACGCCAACAATGAATACTATCTGGGCCACAGCTGGAACAAATCCCGCAGCCCGGTGGGCGCTATTTTCCTGGACAGTCAATGCAGCAAAAGCCTGAGCAACTTCAACACCATAATTTACGGGCACCGTATGAATAACGGCTCCATGTTCACACCGCTGGCCAAATACAAAAATCAAAGCTACTGGCAAGAGCACCCCACCGTTTATATAACCGACGACAACGGCACTCATCGCTACGAAATTTTTGCCGCCTATGAGGTAAGCACCAGCGGCATGACCTACGCGCTGAGTTTTTCCACCGACGCCGGCAAACAAAAATTCATCAATTACTGCCTGGAACAATCGCTGATTGAAACCGGCTTGCAGCCCACCGTCAACGACTATATTTTAACCCTTTCCACCTGCACCGGGCACGGACACGCCACCCGTTGGGTGGTGCAGGCTATGCGTAAAAGCGAGGAAGCGTCAACTACTCCGCCGGAGGATGAGCCGACAAACAAAAGCGAAACAGCTGACGATGACGACTCCAATCAGGTTGAAAATCAAGACCAGGCAATAGAGCCGGAACAAAATTCATCTGATACAGAAAATGCCCCAGAGCAAACTCAGAATGAAGCTGAATCAGACCAAACCGACGAACCAAATCCAGAAACCGGCCTGACAGACCTACTCCCCACAGCCAACTAGACTGTGGGGAGTTTTTGTTCAAGCTAGGTCACACCTTTTGATACAAGGCGCAAAGTTGCTCAACCGAAATATCAAGGTCCGCCGCACCTGAGGACACCACTGCAATAACCGGAACTTGAGCCAACGGCTCCACCATCTGTCGGTTATCCTCGTGCAGGCGGTTGCCCGCCTCAAAATTGTTCAAAACCACGCCGGCCACCGGAATATCCAGGCTGCGCATATAAGCACAGGTGGTGACAATAGCATTAAGCGTGCCCAGGCCAGCGTCGGCCACCACCAACGCCGGCAAATGCAAAGCCAGAATAATATCCGTCAACATCAGCCGCTGCTCAGCGTCGTAACGAATTGGGCAGGCAATGCCGCCGCTGCCCTCCATTGTTACATAAGCATATTTTTGGCAAACCGCCGCAAAATCCCTCTGAACACGCGGCAGTTCCACTGGGCTACCCTCCAGCTGGGCCGCCAAATGCGGTGAAACGGCATTTTCATAGATATAGGAAACCATTTCTGCATAGCTTTGGCCAGTTTGCGCCACTTGCTGCACATAATCTGCATCGCCCGGCACCAGCACGCCGTCCCGATATTCCGCCCCGCTTAGGGCAGCTTTGTAATAGCCAGCCTTCAGCCCGGCCTGCACCAGCTTCTTCACCAGCAAGGCAGTCACATAGGTTTTGCCCACATCGGTGCCAGTAGCCGTGATAAAAAGCCCTTTACTCATCAAGCAACGCCCTCCTGTAGCCCAGCTCGGCCAAAATTTGCTTATCGGAAGCAATCGTTTCGCCGGTGGTGGTCAGCATATCGCCGGAAATTGCCGCATTTGCGCCGGACTGAAAACAGGCCCGTCCACTATCGCCCAAAAGCTTGCGTCCGCCGGCCAACCGAATAGCCGCCTTAGGCAGAATAAAACGAAAGATTGCACAGATCCGCCGCATTTCCGCATTAGTCAGAAGCTTGTTATGCTCCAAAGGAGTGCCTGGTATTGGGTTCAGCATGTTCACCGGCACCGAGGTAACGCCCAACTCCCGCAGCTGCAAAGCCATATCGATTCTATCCTCCATGCTCTCCCCCAGCCCCATCAGGCCGCCGCTGCAAACCGAAAGCCCAGCCCGCTGCGCCGCCTGAATGGCGGCAATTTTTTCCTCAAAGCTGTGCGTAGTGCAAATTTGCGGAAAAAACTTGCGCGAGGTTTCCAAATTGTTATGTACTCGGCTAAGGCCGGCTTCTTTCAGGCGACAAAACTGCTCCTCATTTAACAGACCAAAGGAAGCGCAAATGGAGATGTCACATTCCGCCGCAAGCTGCCGGATAATCTCACAAGCCGCGTCAACCTCCTTGTCGGAAAGACGTTTCCCGGAAGTAACCAACGAAAAACGCAACACGCCTTGCTCTGCATTATATTTGGCCGCCTGCACCACCTCAGCCGCCGACAGCAACGGATACTCCTCCACATCAGTTTTATAACAGGCAGACTGCGCACAATACTGGCAGTTTTCACTGCAACGGCCGCTTTTAGCATTGATAATAGTGCAAATGTCAAAGGCGTCCTGGCAAAAATGACGGCGGATTTCGTCAGCAGCCTGACAAAGCTCCTCCAGCGGCGCTTCCAGCAGCTGCATAGCCTCCTCTTTGTCAATATTTTGCCCAGCCAAAACCTTCTCTTGTAAGCTTTTCAGCAACTTAAATTCCTCCTTACCCATATCAGCAAAATTAGTAAACCATTTATTTATATATTGTTTACATTTTAGCACGGCAAAAGGAAATTGTCAATATTATTTTTTAATAAAGTTTACAAGTCAATTTACAGGTCAGATGCCGCCACTTCCTCCGGCACAAACGGCTGCTCCCGCGGCACATTTAAATTTACTCGCCAAAAGCGTTCGCCCGCGCTGGTTTGCTCCGTGATATACGCAAAATCACCGCTAATGTAAGCGTCAAAGCTATCCCCTTTGGGCACGTCAAAAATTATTTTAGCGTCGCCGTCATCGTAAAAGGCCACCAAAGCCTCAGGATGAGGAGCTGGCGGGTCATAACCGCGAAAACGACAACCCAGCTTAGCCGCCAAAGCCGCCATCTGCTCCGGCTGGGCTCCGACAAAATCGTACCACGCCACCGCTTCATTAACCGCTATCCAGTTACGATAATAAACCCCATCTGCGTCCCGCCACAAAATCATCGCCCTGCCGACGTCTAAAAGCTGGCCCTGCCTGGCGTTCAGGCTCTCAGCCAAATAGGTTTGGGCCAAAAGCGCATTAAGCTGCGGCCGACTGGTAAAATCCGCCCCATTTTCACAGACAATAACCAATCCCTGGCCCAGCTTGTTTTGCCAGCTAACCTGCTTGCCCAATGCCTCGCCAACCACCCGCAAAGGCAGGTATAAAACACCGTTCCGCAGCACTGGAGGCGTTTGCAGCGGCTTGGCCGCACCGTTTACCAATATTGTCAACTCTCCTGGCCGCACACTTGCCGTATGGCTGCCCAAACTCAGACTGGCCTGCTGACTGTCCGCGTCCCAACTGACCGCTGCGCCACAAGCCTCTGCCACCAAACGCAGCGGTAGCAAGGTCTGCCCATTTTCCAGCAGCACCGCCTGCTCCGTCTGCCGAGCCTCGCCCTTAACATAATAGGTCAGCTGCGGCTCCGCCGGTTGATTAAACGGCGCGTCGTTGGCATAATGCTCATCGTAAGGCAGCAAGGGAATCCGCAGGAAAAAATCCGGTGCATTTGAAACCACAGCCCCATTTGTATCAACAGCCCAAACCGCAGTCGGACTCAACGCCCAAATCAATGTCAATACCAGCCAAATCAACTTTTTCACAATATCACCCTTTCAATATTCAACCATTTTATCGGCCTCTGTAATTGGCCGCAATACTCGGCAAGGATTGCCGGCCGCCAAACAGTCGGTCGGTATATCCCTGCATACCACGCTGCCGCTGCCAATAACCGCCCTGCTGCCAATCCGCACCCCTGGCAGCACCCGCACCCCGCCGCCAAACCAAACATCATCGCCAACCGTTATCGGGCGGGCGTATTCCAAGCCCTGCCGGCGCTGCTTCGCCGCCAGCGGATGTCCGGCCGTATAAAAACCGCAGTCTGGCCCCACCAGCACATTGTCCCCAAACACCACCTTGGCGCAATCCAAAATCAGCAAATTGTGATTGGCAAAAAAATTTTCCCCAATCTCGATGTTATAGCCGTAATCGCACCAAAAGGGCGCCAAAATAGTAAACTCAGCCCCGGTTTTGCCCAGCAGGCCCCGTAGCAGCTGCCGGCCCGCCGCCAAATCCGACGGCAAAAGCTGATTAAATTGCCGGCACAAATCCTTGGCCCTGGCCCGCTCCGCCAGCAGCTCCGGGTCGGCGTCCGCATAGTAAAGCAGCCCTTGCAGCATTTTCTCTTTTTCCGTCACAAGCAATTCCCTCCCTGCTAAATTTCTCATTAATATTATAATCCGCCCCGCCAAATATTGCAATAAAAATCGCTTTATGCTACAATAAATAGTAAGGAGGCGAGCGTCTTGGGAGTTCTTTTAGGCATTATAAACATTTTGCTGGGCCTTTACGTGCTGTGGCAGTTTCATCGCTACCAGCAGCTTTTTTGCCGCTGCCAGCACCCACCCAAAATCACCGCCCATTACCCAATGGTGCTCACTTTCATTATCTCCGGCAGCCTTTGCATTGCCGTCTGCCTGCTCACCCGCGGCCAAAATGAAATGCTGGATGTTGCCGTTTGGCTGCTTGGTTTGCTTGTATTAATGTTTTTACCCCAACAAAATAGAAATAAACCGAAAGGCAGTTGACACAATACAATGCTAAATGCCATTCAAAACCGCCGCAGCATTCGCAAATATCAAAGTCGTCCCGTGCCCCAAAAGCTGATTGAACAAGTGCTACAGGCTGGCAGTCTGGCCCCCTCCAGCAAAAACCGCCAACCCTGGCGTTTCATTGTCTACACCGGGCCGGCCAAAACAAGATTAATGTTGGCAATGGAGCAAGGCCTGCAAAAAGAAGCCCAGCAGCCGTTACTGCCGGAAAGCGCACCGTATCTGGCCAGCGCCCACAACACCCTGCGCATTATGCAGCAAGCGCCGGCGCTCATCTTCATTTTGAACGCGCTGGGCCAAAGCTTGCAAACCAACCTAACAATGGACGAGCGCGTTTCGGAAATCTGCAACGCCCAGTCTATCGGCGCGGCTGTGCAAAATATGACACTAGCCGCCACTGAGCTTGGCCTGGGCAGCCTGTGGATTTGCGACACCTATTTTGCTTATCCAGAACTTTGCGCCGCCCTCCAAACTGAGGGAGAGCTTTATGCTGCGCTGGCCTTAGGCTATGCCGCAGAAAATCCGCCGGCCCGGCCGCGTCTGGCAATGAAACAGTTGACCGAATGGCGGAATGAATAAACCCAAATGCGCTAAATTAAATAAATTAAGGAGCAATAAAAAATGCTTAATTGGCAAAACATTGACGCAGTTATTTTTGATATGGACGGCACCCTGGTGGACTCAATGCAATATTGGCGGGATCTGCCCCTAAACCTGTTTCAAACCCACGATCTGCCGCTACCCAACAATCTGGACGAGCTGCTGGCCACTGCCGACCTTTGGCAGGCGGCCGAGGTTTTTGCGGAGCAGTTTATCCCGCAGCTAACCACTCAGCAGATATTTGACCTGCTACAACAGGAAATGGACGCCCATTACGCCCAGGATATTCCACTGCTGCCCGGCGTGCGCCGACTGCTGCAAGCCCTGCGCCAAAGCGGCAAAAAAATGTGTATCGCCACTATGACAGACCGGCCTCAGGTAGAAACCATGCTGCGCACTCACCGGCTGGAAAATATTTTTGACTTCCTGATGACTACGCCGGAGGTTGGCAGCGGCAAAAACCAGCCGGACATTTTCCTGCAAGCCTGCCAACGCTTTGCCCTGCCCCAGCAGCGGATTGCAGTCTTTGAGGATTCCCGCACCGCCGCCAAAACCGTGTTACAGCTGAAAATGCCTTTAGTTTTTATCTATAACGAATTTTCACCAATCGCCGAGCTGCAAGCCCTGGCGGCTGAAAAACAAGCCAGCCTTACCTTAATAAAAAACTACGCGGAACTGCCATTGCCAAACTAAATTTTTCAGATACTAATCAACCAGTCGCCACTCTAAAGAGCGCGCCTGGTTGAAATGGTTCACACTAAGCTCTGTCTGCGTTCCCTAAAGGGAACTTGTCAATCGCTAAGTGTTCACACAAAAGCCCGACACAAGAAGCTTTCCTGTGTCGGGCTTTGATATTATTTCAATTCCACCACGGTAACGCCCCAACCGCCCTCATTGTAATCGGCGGATTTAATGCCGGCCACCAAACGGTGCTTTTGCAGATAAGGCATCAGGCCCGCTTTTAGCGCGCCAGTGCCGCGGCCGTGAATTATGCGCACCTGGTGCAGATTAGCCAAAAACGCGTCGTCTAAGTACTTATCCAAAGCGTAAGTGGCCTCCTCCACCGTCATACCGTGCAAATCAATTTCCGTGCTAATGCTGCGGGATTTGTTCTGGATCATCTGTTTGGTGCCGCCGGTGCGCTCCCGCTCCAGCCGGCGTTCGTCAATCCGCAGGTCAGCCAGCTGCACATTAACCTTCATCACGCCAATTTGCACTTGCAGCTCGCCCTTGGCGTCCGGCAGGCTGGCCACAATGCCGCTTTGGTGCAGCTTGGGGATTTCCACGCTCTGGCCCACCATAACCTTGGCCGGCGCGTCCCCCTGATATTTTTTGGTCGGCAGATTGCTTTGCAGATTTTCCTGCAACTTCTGCATTTTGCTGCGGGCCGCCTGCACCTTCTTGTTGTGAGGCTGCGCGCCGGCCGCTTTCAGCTCCTGCTTCATCTTCTGATAAAGCTCCTCCGCCTCCCGGCGGCTCTCTTTCACCAGCTCCGCCGCCTGCAAGCGCGCCTTGCTGATAATCTCCGCCTCACGGTTTTCCAGCTCCCGCGCCTGCTCTTTCAGCTGCCGCTGCTGCTCCACAATCTCCGCCAGCCGCAAATCCGCCTCGTGAGCGGCCTGCTCCGCTTGCAACTTGTTAGCCTCCAAGGAGCTAATCAAGTCTGCCACCTGCTGCTCGTCCGCCGTCAAAAAGCTGTTGGCCCGCTGCACAATCTCTGGCTGCAAGCCCAGCTTCTGCGCGATCTGGAAAGCGTTACTCTTGCCGGGAATGCCCATCAGCAGCCGATAAGTCGGCTGCAAGGTTTCCACGTCAAACTCCACGCTGGCGTTGATATAACCCTGCTTGTTATAAACAAAGCTTTTCAGTTCGCTGTAATGCGTGGTGGCCAGGGTTTTGCCGCAGCCGCGGTGCAGATACTCCAAAATACTCATCGCCAAAGCCGCGCCCTCCGTCGGGTCGGTGCCGGAGCCCAGCTCATCCAGCAGCACTAGCGATTTTTCATCAGCATGGTGCAGAATATTAACAATATTACTCATATGAGCGGAAAAAGTGCTCAGGCTTTGCTCAATGCTCTGCTCATCGCCAATATCCGCAAAAACCTGCTTAAAAAAGCCCAAAGTGCTGCCAGGCTCCGCCGGGATATGCAGCCCGGCCTCAGCCATCAGGGTAAGCAAACCCACCGTCTTCAGGGTGACGGTTTTGCCGCCGGTGTTCGGGCCGGTAATCACCATCACTTTCAGGCGCGGCTCCAGCCGCAAATCAATCGGCACCACCGCCCCTTTAATCAACGGGTGACGGGCCTGCTTCAGATTAATCAGGCCGTTATCATTCAGCTGGCAAGCAGCGGCGCGCATTTCCGCGCTCAGGCGGGCTTTGGCCTGAATAAAATCCAGCTGGGCCAGGCAATGCAGGCTGTAAGCCAGCTCCTCCGCGTGGGAGCCAACCAGCGCCGAAAGGGCCCGCAAAATAGCGGCAATTTCCTCCTCTTCCTCCGCATGCAGGCGGGCCAGCTCATTGTTGGCCTGCATAACTGCCAAAGGCTCCACAAACAAAGTGGCGCCGCTGCTGCTCACGTCGTGCACCAGGCCGGCAACGCTGCTACGGCACTCCTGCCGCACCGGCACCACAAAACGGCCCGCGCGCATCGTGACAATCGGCTCCTGCAAAAATTTCGCGGTGTTTGGGTTGCGGATAAAATTCTCCAAATGGTCCTGAATTTGCCGCTCGTAGGTGCGGATACGCCGCCGGATACCAAACAGCCGGTCGCTGGCCACGTCCGCCACCTGGCCCTCCGCTGTAAAAGCCTTGTCCAGCGCATTCTCAATCGTCCGGAAAAGCCCCAGGCCGCGGGCCAACTCCGTCAGCTGTGGAAAATGCCCTTTAACGTGAGAGAAAAAATCCTTGTTCAGGCGGGAAGCCCGGCAAAGATCCCCCACCTCAATCAGCTGCTCCACACCCAGCGCGCCGCCCAACTCTAGCCGGCGCAGGCTGTCCCGAATATCCCGGCACGGCCCCAGGGAGTAGGTGGGATAAAGCCGCAGCAACTCCACCCCCTCCGTGGTGGCGGCCATCGCCTCTTTGGCCTGGCTCAGGCTCGGCAGCGGCTCCAGCGCCTCCAAAAGCTCCCGGCCAGGCGCAAAGCTGGCATATTCCGCCAACCGCGCAATAATTTTGGGATATTCCAGCTTTTCCCGATATTTTTCCATATAATTCTGTTTATTTTCCATATTATTATTCTCTATTATATATCACTCCACGCCGCGGAAGAAATGCCCTTTCGTAAATTTTGCATCGGTGCATTTCGCCAACTGCTGTTTAAGATTAGAAAGGGCAGTATTTTCCCCAGCTTCAGCCAAAGCCAGCGCCCGGCGCCAAATTTGGCAAATCTGCCCCACACTCTCCGCCGCATAATATTGCAAATCCAGCCGCAGCACCGCCAGGCCCGGCCAAAGCAGCAGCTGTGGCAATTCCTCCACCAGGCACAACTGATAGCCATTGTAGATGTGGCTGCGGCAAAATTCGTCCCCGCAGAGCGGAAATTGAAAACCCTTTTCGTCCTGCAAGTAGAACTCGCCCTGCTGGCAAAAGCCGCTGCAAGGCTGTTTCGCTGTGCGGCCGCCGCCAAGCGCGCCCAACGGGCAATGCCGGCTGTTCATCATCTCCAAATTGCCAAAAACCTGCAACTCAGCCAGCGGCTTTGCCGGCCGCCCCAGCCGCTGGCAAAGCTGGGCCAGCTGCCTGCCGTTCAGCTCCCGCGAGAGGGCCGCCCGGCCTGCGCCCTTGCGCAGCCAGGCCTCCGCACTGGCTGCGTTAAAGGTGTTCAGGCCAAAATCCGCCACCAGCTGCGGCCGCCAATCCGGCATTTCCGCCAGCAGTGCAAAACCCCAAAGATTGTTTACCAGCACGCCGGCCAGCCCGGCCTGCCGCCAGGCCGCCAGCCTTTTGCGCCACAGCGGCAGCTCTGCCTGCAAGGCAATGGTCGGCAAAACAGCATACGCGCCGAGTTCCGCCAGCCTTTGCAGCTCCGCCGCGGTTGGCTGCTGCTCTCCCGGATATTGCCGCCAGCCCCGCCAGTAAATTAAATCCGCCCCAGCTTTTGCCGCGGCTTCCGCAGCTGCCAGCGAATCCACCAAAACAGCCAGCTTAGGCAAAGGCAACTTTGCAGGCCGGTTGGCCGGCTGCCGCTTTTGCTGCAAGCCGCCGGGCGGAGCCGACAATTTTTCAGCCACCGGCCGCCATTTGGTTTGCCGCCGCCATTTAGCCAGGATTTCCTCCTCTAAGGCCTGCACTGCGTCCCGCCGCAGTTGATTTAACACGCTGGCCGGCAGCATAATCCCCTCGTCCATAGAGGCGGAAAGCTCCGCCAGATACCAGCCGCTGCCGCCCAAACGCCCCAACTGGCGTTGCAGCAAGGCCAAATCCGCCGGCCGCTTTTCCGCCAGCGGAATTTGATAGTCCGCCGAAGTCCAGACCTCCGTACGCTCCCCGTCAGGATAGGTGTAGACAGCCTGCAAAATTGGCTTATCATCAAGCAAGCCTACAAAGTGCAGCTGCAAAGGTAAAGTGTCATAAGCCGAGGCCGCGGCCTCGCCCGCGCTTTGCAGCTCGTTGTCCGCCGTTTTAAAAACCCGGTCGCCCGCCGCCAAATTTTGCAGCTGCAAGGCTCCCTGCAAGCCGCGCAGAGGCAGGCGCACCCGGCCAGGGGCCAGCTCCTCCAGCTCCTGCACCACAAAACCCTGCCGGCCGCCGCGGCTTACCCAAATTTCCAGGCCGTCGCCCACCTGCAAGGGTGCCTCCAGCTTCAAAATCAGGGCCTCCGGCGTAACCTGTTCCAAACGGCCCAGCTTAACGCCTCGATTGTTGGGGCGCTCGTAGCTCATCAAATCCCGCCCCGGCTGTTCCGTTAGATAAGCCTGGGTGAAATCCCGGTTAAAGGCATGGCGCAAGGCCTGGGCCGCATAGGGCTCGCCCTGCTTGGCCGCCGCATAGGCCGCTGTTACCGCCGCCACATATTCCGGCCGCTTCATTCGCCCCTCAATTTTCAGGGAGCGCACCCCAGCAGCCGCCAACTCCGGCAAGAGCTCAATCGCATTCAAATCCTTAGGCGAAAGCAAATGCCCTGGCGCGCCCACCGGCCGGCCCGGCTTTTGGTAAAGCTGATATTTCAGGCGGCAGGGCTGGGCGCAACGGCCGCGATTACCGCTGCGGCCGCCCACCAAACTGCTGAACAGGCATTGGCCGGAAAAACAGATACAAAGCGCGCCATGGCCAAAAACCTCTATTTCCGCCGCGCTTTGCTCGCAGATAGCCGTAATATCGGCCAGGCTAACCTCCCGCGCCAAAATCACCCGCGCAAAGCCGGCGTCCTCCGCCTGCTGCACCGCCGCCGCATTATGCAGGGTCATCTGCGTGCTGGCGTTCAGGGTGATTTCCGGATAAAGCCGGCGCAGCTGGCTGGCAAAACCCCAATCCTGCACAATCAAAGCGTCCGCGCCCAAATTGTGCAGCCGCACTGCCAAAGCCAGGGCCTCCGGCAGCTCCGCGTCCGTAAGCAGCGTGTTCATTGCTAAATAAACCGCCACGCCGCGCAGATGAGCCCAGCGCAGCAGCCCGGCCAGCTCGTCCAGCTCAAAATTGTTGGCGTAAGCCCTGGCCCCAAAGCTTTTGGCCGCCAAATATACCGCGTCCGCGCCGCTGTTCACCGCCGCCAGAAAGGCCTCGCGGCTGCCGGCCGGCGCCAAAATCTCCATTTTTGCCAAATTTTGCATATTATTTAGGAACGCAGCTCGCCGCCCAACTCCTGCACGGCGGCCAAAATGGCCTCAAAAGCCTCGTTCACTTCCTCCACCGTCAGGGTGCCGTCCGGCCGCTGGAAAGTCAGGTTATAAGCCAGGCTGCGGCGGTTCGGCCCCAAAGCCAGGCTTTCGTAAACGTCAAACAATGCGATATTGCTCAAATATTTACCGCCGGCATAGGCCATTTTGGCCTCCAGCTCCGCTGCGGAAACCTTTTTGTCCAGCACCACGGCCATATCCCGCACCGCCGGCGGGAACTTGGGCAGCTTTTGATAAACCGCGCCGCCGTTTAACTGCTGGAACATTTGCGCCGCCTGGAAAAGTAATTCCAAATTAATTTCCAACACCACCGGGCGCAAAGGCAGCTCATATTCCGCTTGCACGGTTGGGTGCAACTCGCCCAGGCAGCCCAGATAATCCTCACCCAGATAAACGGCTGCGGAACGGCCGGGATGCAAATAAGGCAGCTGGGCCGTCCGATAAACCGCGCCCGTCACCTTGCACTGGGCCAGCAAGGCCTCCAACAGGCCTTTCAGCTGAAAATAGTCATAAGCCTCGCCCTGTTTGCACCAGCCGGCCGGCGTGCGGCCCAGTGCAAGCACAGCCAAAGTGCTAACCTCGTCGGGCAGCTCCCCAGCCTCCTCCGCCTTAGGTAGGAAAACCACGCCCTGCTCAAACAGCAGCAAATCCTGATTGCGCCGGCTGGCGTTGCGGGCCGCTGTTTTCAGCAATCCAGGCAGCAAGGTGGTGCGCATAACGCTCTGCTCCTCATTCAGCGGGTTCAAAATCTGCACATTTTCGCGCAGCTTATCGTCCGCCGCCAGGTGCAGCCGGTCCCACTCGCGCGGGCTGACAAAGCCGTAATTGATAACCTCATTTGCGCCCAAGCCTACCAACGCCGTCTTAACCTGCTCTGCAAAACGCTGCTGAGCCGTGCGCTTGCCCTCGGTCATCGCACCGTAAGGCAGGGTAGTAGGGATACGCCCAAAGCCCAGCAGACGGGCCACCTCCTCAATCAAATCAACCTCTAGGCTGACGTCCTGCCGCCAAAGCGGAACCGTCACCAGCCAGCCGTCGGCAGTTTTAGTATAAGCAAATTTCAGGGCCTCAATGGCCAAAATAATTTCTTCATCTGTAAAATCCGTGCCCAAAAGCGCATTAACGCGGGCCGGACGCAACGGCACCTGTAAGGGCTGCAATTTAGCCTGCGCCTCTGCAGCAAAGCAATCAATGCAGCCAGCGGCCGGCTTGCCACCGCAAAGCTCCGCTAACAGCTGCATAGTCCGCCGGGAAACGTCGTCAATGGCGGCCACATTCACGCCCTTTTCGTAGCGTTGCGAGGCCTCGGAGTGCAGGCCTAAAGCGCGGGCCGTGCGCCGAATGGACACTGCATTGAAAAAGGCCGTTTCCAAAAAGACGTTTTTGGTCTGCTCCGTAATTTCGGTGTTCAAACCGCCCATCACGCCGGCCACGCAAATAGGCCGGTCGGCAGCGTCGCAAATCAACAGATTTTCCGGGGTAAGCTCCCGTTCCTGCTCGTCCAGGGTCACAATCTGCTCGCCCGCTTTGGCCCGGCGCACAATAATACCGTGCCCTTGTAAGGTATCGTAATCAAAGGTGTGCATTGGGCAGCCGTATTCCAGCATAACAAAGTTGCTTACGTCAACCACATTATTGATGGAGCGCACGCCGGCCGAAGCCAGGCAGTGCTGCAACCAGTAGGGCGAGGGCGCAATCTGCAAATCCTCCACCAAACGGCCTAGATAACGCGGGCAAAGGTCGGCGTCCTGCACTTTTATGCTGGCCAACTCCTGCACCTGGCGTTCGCTTTCCTGATAGCTGATTTCCGGCAGGTGCAGCTCCGTGCCCAGCACCGCGGCAACCTCGCGCGCCAGATTAATCACGCTCAGGCAATCGCTGCGATTGGGGGTGAGATCCAGCTCCAGCACTGGGTCGTTCAGCAGCAGGGCGGCAATGCAATCCGCACCCGGCTGAATTTCCGGCATATCGTCCAAAATCCAAATACCATCAGGCTCGCCCACGGCCGGCTGCACATTCAGCTCCTCCTTGGAGCACAGCATACCAAAGGAAGCCACGCCGCGCAGCTTGGATTTGGTAATCTTTTTGCCCACCACATCGGAATTATGCAGGGCCACCGGCACCATCTGGCCCTCGCGCACATTAGGCGCCCCGGTGACAATTTGCAGCCAACCCTGTTCGTTCAGATAATCCGTGTAGCCCGCGCCCATATCCAGCTGGCAAACCACCAGCTTGTCCGCGTCCGGGTGCTTATCAATGCGCATAATCCGTCCGGCCCTGATGTTGCTCAGCATCTCGCCGGGATAATGCACCAAATCCACCGTAATGCCGGCGCTAGTCAGCTTTTCCGCCAACACATCCGCCGAAACGTTTATATCCACATATCTTTTCAGCCAATCATAAGATACTAACATGTTTTGCCTCCATTTACTAAAAACTGCCTAAAACCGCTGCAAAAAACGCACGTCGTTCTCAAACAGCACGCGCAAATCATCAATGCCATATTTCAGCATCGCAATGCGCTCCACGCCTGCCCCAAAGGCAAAGCCGGTATATTTTTCCGGGTCGTAGCCGGACATTTTCAGCACGTTGGGGTGCACCATGCCAGCCCCCAAAATCTCAATCCAGCCGGTGTCCTTGCAAGTGCGGCAGCCGCTGCCACCGCAAAGCATGCAGGAAATATCCACCTCCACGCTAGGCTCGGTGAAGGGGAAAAAGCTGGGGCGCAGGCGGATTTCCCGCTCCTCGCCAAACATCTGGCGCACAAAATTCAGCAGCGTGCCCTTCAAATCAGCCAGGGAGATATTCTCCCCCACCACCAGGCCCTCCACCTGATGAAACATCGGGGAATGGGTGGCGTCGTCGTCCCGACGATACACCACACCAGGGGAAATCACCTTAACCGGAACCTGCGGATAAAGTTTGTCCATAGCCCTAGCCTGCACCGGCGAGGTATGCGTGCGCAGCAGTCGCTTCGCATCGATATAGAAAGAATCCTGCATATCACGAGCCGGGTGGTCGGCCGGCAGATTCATGCGCTCAAAATTGTAGTAATCCAGCTCCACCTGCGGGCCTTCAGCAATGGTGTAGCCCATGCCCAAAAAGATGTCCTTAAATTCGTCCATAACCAGCGTCAGAGGGTGCTTGCTGCCTAGCTTCAGAGGCCGACCCGGCAGGGTAACGTCCACCGCCTCCTTAGCCAGCTGGGCTTGCAGGGCTTTGTCAGCCAACTCCTGCTGCTTTTTAGCCAAATTTTGCTCCAAAGCCTGGCGCAACTCGTTCACCAGTTGACCGGCCTGGGGCCGCTCCTCCGGGCTAAGCTTGCCCATCGACTTGGAGATTTCTGAAATTGAGCCTTTTTTGCCCAAAAATTTAACTTTCAAATCCCGCAGCTGTTCGCTGGAGGCCGCCTCCTGTAGCTCCTGCTCCATCGCCGCCCGGATTTCCTTAATCTTATCAAAAATCATTTGTATTACCTCTATATTTTATAACAATAGCCCGCGTTCTCATCAGCCGCGCCGGCATAAATTTACATTATTAATAAAAAAGCATTTTTACCCTCTTTAATATGATTGAGGATAAAAATGCTTGTGTATCCACAAGGGGAAAATCAGCCTAAATCATCGCAAAAGCTGCGATAACAAACATAAGCCGAAACTGAACCGGTATTCTCAAACAGGTTCCAAAATGCGTCTGCCGGCAACATAAGCGACATAATCATAGCAATCCCTTCCTTTTTGAGCCCATAAATCCACTTATGGAAAATTCCCTCCGTCTGATTTACATTATAGCACTTTTAATGCTGTGCGGCAAGGGAAAAAGATTGACAATAATACCTTATTTTGTCGCCACGTTTTGCGAACTGAAAAATAATATTCCGGCAGCCACCGCCACGTTCAGAGAATCCACCCCTGCTTGCATTGGTATGGCAACCAGCTGCTCCGCCCGGCCGCGCCAAAAAGCGGAGGGGCCGGTGGCCTCGCGGCCCAGCAGCCACGCCACCGAGGCATCCCATCGGCAGAGGCGAAAATCCCGGCCAGCTGCGTCTGCGCAGACTAGCTGACAACCCAGCTGTTGCAGCAGCGCCCAGGCCCCGTCGTTCGACAAGGCCAGCGCCGGCAAATGATACACAGCCCCCATGGCAGCCCTAACCACCTTGGGGCTGAAAATATCCGCGCATTCGTTCACTAGCAGCACACCGCCCAAACCAGCCGCCCAAGCTGTGCGTAAAATGGTGCCCACGTTGCCAGGGTCCTGCAAACCATCCAAAACAGCCAGAGAACGCCCACGGGCCGCCGCCGCAAAGGCCTCAGCCGACCAAGCCGGCTGCCGCAAAACCAGCAGCACACCCTGGCTTTCCTCCGTTTGGGCCAGTCCGGCCAGCAAATTGGGCTGCAAGGCCAGCAGTTTTACACCCTTGGCCGCAGCCTGCTCCAACACGGCCGCCGCAGCCGGCCGGCTTTGGCAACCGTCAGCATAAAGCAGCATTTCCGCCTGCAAATCGGAAGCCAGGGCCTCGCGAATATTCGCCAGGCCCTCCGCCAAAAACAAGCCGCTGGCCCGGCGCCCTTTTTTCTCAGCAAGCGAGCGCACCAGTTTAACATTACGATTATCTTTGGAGCTAATAATCAGTTCTGCCATAAGGATACACAGTTATTTTATTTCCTAATTTGGTATTCAGTCTTATTTCAAGGCTGCTTTGGCCTGATTAGCCAAGGCAGCAAAAGCAGCGGCATCGTTCACAGCCAAATCAGCCAAAATTTTGCGGTTGATGGTGATGTTAGCCTGCTTCAAGCCGTTCATCATCTTGCTGTAGGAAAGGCCGTTAATGCGAGCGCCGGCGTTAATGCGGGCAATCCACAGCTTGCGGAAATCGCCCTTCTTTTTGCGGCGATGTGCAAAGCTGTCGCTCATAGCTTTCATAACCTGCTGGTTCGCTACGCGGAACAGCTTGGAGTTTGAAGCGCGATAGCCTTTGGCAAATTTTAATACTTTCTTATGACGATGATGCTTCGTAAAGCCTTTTTTTACTCTGGTCATTTATAACAATCCTCCCGAAATTAAAATCTCACTTTATCTGCCTGTCCCATTGCCTTGCGGCTTAAAGATAAGGCAGACAATCCTTCAAACGCTTGTAATCAGCCTCAGTTGCAATGGTGGCTTTACGCAAATTACGTTTGCGTTTGGGTGATTTTGTTTCCAGAATATGGCTGGTAAAAGCCTTGTTTCTCTTCAGCTTGCCTGTGCCGGTGGCCGAAAATCTTTTAGCGGCGGCACGGCGTGTTTTCATCTTTGGCATAATAAACCTCCTCAAAACCTCAATATATCTAAATTAAAATTTTTGTCTAGCCTTATTTGGGGGCCAAAATCATGGTCATATTGCGGCCTTCAACCTTAGCGGCTTTTTCCACCGAGGCCACGTCGGCCAGGCGCTCCGCCATTCTGCGGCAAAGCTCAATGCCCTGCTCCGGATGAGTAATCTCCCGGCCGCGGAACATAATCGTAACTTTAACCTTATCCTTGCCGGCTAAAAATTTCTGCGCATTTTTAGCCTTCACCTCAAAGTCATGCTCTTCGATGTTAATCCGCAGCTTAACTTCCTTTAAGCTGACAATCCGCTGATTTTTTTTGGCTTCCTTATCCCGCTTCAGTTGGTCGAAGCGATATTTGCCGTAATCCATCAGCTTGCAAACAGGCGGTTTGGCGTTCGGCGCAATCTCCACCAAATCAAGCTCCCGCTCGTGAGCCATCCGCAAAGCCTCACGCGCCGACATAATCCCCAGCTGTTCGTCCTCTTTATCTGAAACCAAACGGACTTCAGCAGACCGGATTTCCTCATTGATTCGCAGTTCCTTAAAAATAACTTTCACCTCCAAATATTGGCACTAATCAACCCGCCGCTGCTCTAAAGAGCGCGTCTGGTTTAAATGGTTCACACCCAGCGACTGGGCTTCCTGTGGTCGCTAAACTCTGTCGTTGTCCTATGGACTAGGCAATCGCTAAGTGTTCACGCAAAAAAGTGGGGCAAAACCTTGCTCCCCACAAAAAAATAACAGCACCATTCGCCGCCCCAACTTAAAGCGGCAAAACTGACTTGCTGATATTTACCCGCCAGCTTAAGCCAGCCAGGTGAGAAGCGAAACTTCTGCTTTCGTTTTTTTTGCGCTTTTAAGCTTATTAAAAGCACTTTTGGTATTATAACAAAACAGCCGGCTTTTGTCAAGCCCTGGAGGCAAATTTTTCTACAAATTTACTCCTTTACTCCGGCTTCACCCGGCAGGAGCAACCAATACCCAAACCATTTTCGCCAATATGCGCGCACAGGCTAAGCGGCAAATCGTCATACATAACCGAAACGCCAGGAAAAGACTCGCCAATCTGGGCCAGCCAATCAGCTGTTTCCGCCGCATCCGCGCTGCCGGCGGCCACCAGATAAACCTCGCCGGCTTCCCATTGCTGCTTAAATTTGCCCTGCAAATCGGCCTGCATTGCCTCAATCATCAGGTGCCGGGCCCTTTTTTTGCCACGACATTTAGCCTGAATATTCAACATACCCACGTCAAATTGCAGCACAGGCTTCACATTTAAGATAGAACCCAGAGCAGCCGTGGTATGGCTGATTCGCCCACCCTTAGCCAAATGCTTCAATTCGTCGACCATTACATAGATTGTCATATCCGCCCGCTGCTTTTCCAGCCGCTGCTGCACCTCAGCAGCAGAAAAGCCCTGCCCCAGCAGCTCCAGCGCATCCAGAATGGAGCGGTGCATAGGCGTGGCCACCCGGCCAATATCCGCCACCCAAACCCGGCCGGCAAAAGCCTCCTCCTGCGCTAGGGCTTTAGCCTGCTCACAGCTGCTGCTTAAACCACTGCTCATCGGAATATGCAAAATATGATCGCACTCCGCCAAAGCTTGGCTCCAAAGCTCCGCCACAGCCAGCGGCGAAGGCGAGCTGGTGGCAATCTCCGCCCCGGCTGCCAGTTTGACAAAAAAATCTTGCCGCGTTAAATCAATATTCTCATAATAGCAATTTCCGTCAATATAAAAAGGCATTGGCAAAAGCCACACGCCCAGTTTTTCTGCTTCTTCCGGCAAAATACCGCTGTTGCTGTCGGTTACAACGCCAATTTTCATCACCATATCACCCCAAGGCCATGCTTAAATGTATCGTTGTATATTGTAACGCTGAAATATTAATTGAATATTAATTATAACGTAAAATAATTTATTCCTAAATCGCTTCGCCCAACTTTAAAATAGCGCTTTTTCGACTATCCACAAAAAAAACATCATGTCCTTTATTAGATTCATAGATAAAATCGTGCAACGGCTTACTGGTATATTGGCTGTAATCGCCGTAAATTGCCAATTTTGTCTGGTAAGTAACAAATTTTTGTAAAATTTCTCCGGCCAAACCAGAACTCAACACGAAAAACTTATCAATAAAAGCTTCCTTATTAATAGCAATCCGCTCCGCCCCAGTGTTATATTTAATATCCATCAGCAAATCAACGGCTGATTGCAAATCGGTTATAAGCGGTTTTTCGCTGTAAATTACAGCAATATTCTGCCCGTTATCCGTAATTTTTTCAATATTCATCGTCCTTTTTCACACCTCCTACAAAAAAGTTGATTTTTATCTCAAAATATGGTATAATGTGAACATCGGCGATTGGCGAGCCGTAGGCGACGACAGAGCCGCTTGTGAACAAATACCACAGTGCAATTTGTTGTGATAAGGTGAAATAGCTTTGTTCCTGTGGTGTAATGTGAGTACGCAGTGAAATCAAGTCCGGCGTAGCTGGACGCAGATTGAACTGTAGTCGAACAGATATGGTATAATTTATTTGTATAGTGACTTGCAAACGCCGCGGCGCAGCTTGCAGCCCCGGCGGGAAAGGTAACGCTTGTTAATGAGAAGAAAAAAAACCAGCAAAACTAAACTGTTTTTCAAAATCCTAGGCTACACCCTGGTGACTGTCATTCTGCTTTCTATCGCCCTGACGGTTTACAGCGTGTTCGGCCCTAAGGAAGATTTCACCACGCCTATTATGGGCAACTACGCTATTATTAAGGAAAACTCCCGCTCAGCTTACATAATCAACAGCAAGAGCGCAACCCCAGAAACGCCGGTGGTGAAAAGCATCGTGATTTCCTATGCCACCAGCGGCAAATTTATCGCGGCGAAACAAACTGCCGTGCCGGAAACTGACGACATCAAACCGGATTACACCACCTACAACTACTGGCTGATTAACACGACCGACGACCAAATTTACGGCCCGCTAACCAGCGATGATGATTTTAACGCCAAATGCCAAGAGTTGCAACTGGACTTTCAGGAATGGTTGGGCACCTGATAAAACAAAAGCATAAGCCAACTTTTAATGCCGCCGCTTTCCAGCGTCGGCATTAACTATATTCAGCACCTAGCGGCAAATCAGCCAAACGGTGTAAAGCAGATAAAGCCCCAGCAACACCGCGCCCTCCCGGCGGGAAATTTGGCCGTCGTTGCGGCAGAAAAACAAAGTCACCGCCGCCACTGCACATAGCAGCCCTATATCAACAAGCGCACCAGGTAGCACCGCAATCGGTGAAAGCGTGCAGGACAGCCCCAGGATAAACAGAATATTGAAAATATTGGAGCCCAGCACATTGCCCAAAGCCAGGCTGCTGTCGCCCTTGTAGGCAGCCATCACCGAGGTGGCTAACTCC
This sequence comes from Bacillota bacterium, assembly GCA_021769035.1. Classification (GTDB taxonomy): domain Bacteria; phylum Bacillota; class Dehalobacteriia; order UBA4068; family UBA4997; genus Avidehalobacter. The sequence continues at coordinate 51,410 of JAETTP010000010.1, forward strand.
GGCAGAGAAGTGCCGATAGCCACAATCGTCAAACCAATCAGCGTTTCACTCAGCCCCCAGGCCTTGGCAATATCCGTGGCGCTGTTCACCACTAAATTGCCGCCCAGAATAACTGCCGCCAAACCAATCACCAGCCAGAAAAGCTGCTTAGGTAAACGTATCTCCTCCGCTTGCGGATCCTGATTCTCATTGCCGCCGCGGGCTCCTTTAAATAAAAGGAACATATAAACCGCAAAAAGCAACAATAAGAGCAGACCCTCCAAACGGCCAAGATATAAACTGTAGGCCAAAAACATCAGCAACAGGCTGGCGCCCAAATGCCAAAACAAATCCCGCCGCAACACAGCCGGCTCCACCAGCGCCGGCCGCAGCAAGGAGCTAATGCCAACCACCGCCAACAAATTGAACATATTGGAACCCACAACATTGCTCAAAGCAATTTCATTACTGCCGGAAAAAGCAGCTGTAATACTAACTGCCGCTTCCGGCGCACTGGTGCCCATCGCTACGATAGTTAAACCAATAATAAGACTAGGAATATGCAAAGCCCGCGCCAAAGCCGAAGCTGCATCCACAAACCAACCCGCGCCTTTAAGCAGCAAAACAAACCCCAACAGCAGGGTTAAATACATAGTCAAATTCATTCAGTTTTCCTACCATTCTCTTAAAGCATTTTCAGATACTTTTCAAACATCACGCCTTCGCGCACCGGAAGCCCGGCCGCCGCCGTATCCTTGGCCGCCAAATAAACAAAGAAAGCGCTCTTCTCCAAGGCCGATTGCATATCCAAACCGGCAAGCAGGGAACCGCACAAAACCGAAGCAAAAACGTCGCCAGCCCCATTGTAATAGGGCTCCACCGCGGGCTCCTCCACCCAGTAAAAATGGTTTTGGGAGGTATCAAAGGCCAGATTTGCCAACATTCCCGCCTTGGAGCGCACACCGGTCAGCACCACTTTGCCGGAGCCTAAGGAAGCCAGCTCTTTAACCAGCTTTAAGGCGGCAGTTTCGTCCAGCCTCTCCCCGCAATATTCCTTATCTAAAAGCAGGCAGGCTTCGGTGATGTTGGGCGTAATCACATCAGCCTGACTCACCAGTTTTTTCATCGCCTGGCAAATTTCCGGCGTGCAGGTAATATAAGGCTTACCATTATCGCCCAAAACCGGGTCGACAAAAATCAGAGGTGTGGTTTCGCTCTCGCGGCGTTTCACCTCACGAATAAAATTGCTGACAATATCCGCTTGCTGAGCCGAACCTAAAAAGCCGGTGAAAACGGCCGCAAAATCCAAATCCAGCTTTTGCCATTCCGCCAGATAGGCCGGAATATGCTCGGTGAAATCACGGAACAGATAGCTTTCATAACCAGTATGGTTCGACAAAATGGCCGTCGGCAGCGGGCAGCACTGAAAGCCCATCACAGATAAAATCGGTATCGTCACCGTTAAGGAGCAACGGCCCAAACCGGATAAATCATTGATAGCAGCCACCTGGGGCGTTTTCTTCATAGTTATATCATCCTCCTATTTATTGAACCGGCTCAAACTTGTAAGCCGGGGCGTCGCCCCAAAGGCGTTCCAAATTATAGTAATCGCGCTGTTCATCAGCAAAAATATGCACCACCAAAGAACCATAATCCAACAAAATCCACTCAGCCTCACGATAACCCTCTATGCGCAGCGGGCACAGGCCCTGCTCCGCCAGCTTTTCCTCAATATTATCGCTGATAGCTTTCAGCTGCGGCTTGTTGGAGCCGGACATTATCAAAAAGTAATCGGCCACAGATGACACCTCGCGCAAATCAATGCCCACAATATCCCGCGCCTTTTTAGCCCAGCCAAAAGCAGCGGCCGCCTTAATTAATTCATCAAGATTATCCGTATCCAAAGCAGCGGCAGCGGCTTCCTCCTCCAGCAGTTCACGGGTTTCCATGTCCCGATTGGGCGCAACAGTTTCCGTTGCGGCTTCCTGATTAAGCAAATCTTTCAAACTCTCTTTTTCAGTCACTTTAAGTCAGCACTCCTTTTTATGTTTTTTTTTATAATAGGCCAAGGCTTCATAAGCCAATGGATGTACAAAATCATTTTTACTTTCCAAAAAATCAATCACACCCTGCATACAGGCGCAAACGCCCAGCTGTAAATCCTGCCAAACAGCCTGCCGAATGAATGCCAAATCCATAAAATTCCGGCCAGGCTCAATCAAATCGGCCACAAAAACCAGGCTTTCCAGCAGGGTCATCGCCGGCCGGCCCAGGGTATGCCAAAGGCAAGCGCCCTGCACCGCCTCCGTCAGCCGGGGATAATCCGCTTGCAGCTGGGCCAGCAAAACCGCCCCCGCCGGCGCATGCCAAAGCTGATGGTGTTGCCGCACCTCCACGTCGTCAGCCAAAGGCGATTCTTGCAGCAAAGCCAACATTTGCTCCTGCGGCAGTTCCTTGGCAATATCATGGCAAAGTCCGGCCAGATAAGCCTCCGCCGGGTCAGCGCCATATTTTTCCGCCAACAGCCGGGCCGTGTGGGCCACGCCCAGGGAATGAGTCAGGCGCTTCTCACCTATCCGACTGCGCACCAGCTCAAACTCCGGCGCATATTGCTTCAAATATAATTCGTCATCGTATATATCTTTCAATTTTTTTCTTCCTTATATAAACCGTGTTTGTAAATATACATTTCCACCGTTTCCGGCAGCAGATACTTAATTGGCTCTCCCTGAGCCACCCGCCGCCGAATATCGCTGGAGGAGATAGCCAGGGCCGGCACCTCCATAAAAAACAGTTTAGCCGTCAGTTTTGGCGAAGCCTGAAAATCGTCCAGCCGATAGCCGGGCCGGGTAGCCGCGATAAAGCTGCAAAAATCCGTCAGCTCGTCAATCCGCCGCCATTGCATAATCTCCAGCACGGCGTCCGCGCCGGTGATGAAAAACAGCTCCGCCTCGTTGCCAAAATGCTGATGAAAAGCCAGCATCGTATCGTAGGTGTAGGAAATCTGCTCTCGCTTTTCCTCCCAATCAGAAACGACAAAATTCTGATTAGGCACCGTGGCCAGCAGGGTCATCAGCAAACGCTCCGCTGCTGGCGTCAGTTGATGTGATAGCTTATGCGGCGGCCGACCGGAGGGCACAAAAATCACCTGGTCCAGTTCAAAGCGGTGCCGGGCAGCCTCAGCTGTAACCAAATGGCCATAATGAATGGGGTCAAATGTGCCGCCCATAATACCAATCCGTTTTTTTTGCACCAAAATCACCCTCCCCTAGGCTCCAAACCGCTGTTCTAAAGCTAATTTTAATTCATATAGCCCAAATAGCCATAATCCGCCGGATACTGCCGCCGCCGGAAGCCAGGGTCCACCGACCAGGCCGCCGCCACCGCCAAAACCAGCTTTTCGTCGGGAATAACCGGCCGAAAGCCCGGCTGATATTTCTCGCGCATTTCGGTGATAAAAGCCGGGTTGATAGCAATTTCCTCCTCGGTGGGCTCGCCAACCAGCCAAATCAGCTCCTGCAATTCCGTGCTGTAGCCGTAAGCGCGAGCAATTTGGCCATCGCGGATACCAACCCAGCCGTGATTACCCAAGCCGCGCATCGTCGAGAAAAAGCAGGCATTGCCAAACTTACGGCAAATCTCCCGCAGCCAGGGGATATTCTCCGCCGAGCGGTTCATATCCGCCCGCTCCCACAGGGTTTTGCCAATAACCAGCACCCAACCGCCTAAAGATGGCGAAATAAACACCAAATTATTATCCGCATAGGCCTCTTTTAAACCAATCGTCCAGTTAGCCGATTGCACATTGTCCAGGCGCAGCTCCGCAATAACCTCCGACGGCTTAAAGCCGGGGATTGCCAGCCAAGCCATTTTGGGGCCAAAAGGAATAGGAGCCTCCGGCAGCAGCGTATCACCAACGTCCTCCGCCGCCAGAGCCGATAAATCCGGCATTTGCCGCGCCTGCGTAGCGCTGGCCAAACCGGCCGCCTGATTGTTGATAAAGCCAAAATTACTGGCAACCCCTGGTGGTATCCGCTGCAACTTGGGGGAATCTTCCTCCCCTGGATTGACAGAAGCGGATTGCGTCTCGGTTTCCGTCGCAGACGCGTTCGACAATCGGTGCATACGGGTTCTTTCCAATTCCTCCGGCCCCAGCTCAGCCGCCGTTTCCGCCTCTGCCAAGGTGTTCTTCACCTGCAAAAGCCGAGTAGCCTCGTTATCATCCGGCAAAGGCTCCGCCTCCATTTCACGGGCTTCCTCCTCCTGCAAAATAGCCGCCGCCTGCTCCGGGGTAATTACTTGTGTCAACTCATTATTATCAGCCGTTTCTGCTGCTTCTAAATCCTCATTTTCGGGCGTAACCAAATCAGACTCGGCAACGGCTTCAGAATTTTCAACCGCTGCGGCAGTTTCCGACGTTTCAGCTGCTTCCGCCTGCGCAACAGAATCAGCCGGCGTTTGCGGCGTCACCCCATAGCGCAGGGCCTCCAGCACGTTAGCGGCAGCTAAAGCGTCCGGGTCGGCCTCCAGCGCGTCCTTATTAAATTCCGCTGCGTCGGCAGCGTTCAAATCAGCCTTAATTCGGTCAATTGCTTCATTATAATCGGATTGCACCGGCGGCGGCACCTCCTGGCCCTCCCAAAAGCTTTGGGAAAAGGAAGCCACCGTGCTAGCCGTTGCCAACGGCTGCGAAAATTCCGCCGTCCGCTCAATAGCCTGCGGCTGCGCCTCGTCGTTTTCCTGCGCCGCATAATTGGCTGTTTCCGGCTCCAAACCGGGCAATTCCAGCTCCGCCAAAGGCGCGGCCGCCTCCATATCCGCGGCAGACAGTCCGTCCACCGTCGGGGCCAGCTCCAGCGGCGGCGCCGATTCCCGCACCGCCCTAGCGCCCCAAATTGCAAAGCCCAGCAAACCAATAAACATTCCCAGCAAAACCACAGCCGGGCCAACAAACACCTCTAAATCAAACACAAGCAAGCCTCCCCTGCGCGCCCATTTTATTCGGCGTAATCGAACTCCCTATTGGCAATCTGCACCAAATCTCCGTCCTGCGCCCCAGCCTGACGCAACGCATCGTCTAGGCCAATTTTCGTCAGAATATTCTGCAAGCGGCGCAACGATTCCTCATGCTCCCAATCCGTCATCACAACCAGCTTTTCAATTTTGCTGCCGGACACTCGCCAAACGCCGTCCTCCTCCTGCGCAATCACAAACTCCGGCTCCGCCGTCACCTTGGTGATTTTGCCCTCAGCCTCGTCACTCGTCAAGTCCATAGTTGGCGGCATTGGCATTGTCTGCAACATTTCAAACACCTGATACATCAACTCGCGCAGGCCGTCGCCAGTCAGGGCGGAAATCTCGTAAAGCGGATAATCCACGCCGGCCTCGGCTAAATGCTGCTTAAAGTCCTGCAAATTTTGCGCCGCCTGCGGCATATCCATTTTATTAGCCAACAGCAGACGGGGGCGGGCCGCCAAATCCTGCCGATAAAGCGCCAGTTCCTTATTAATAACGCCAAATTCCTCCCAAGGAGAAAGCTCGCCCAGGCCGCTCATATCAACCACCTGCAACAGCAGACGCGAACGCTCCACGTGCCGCAAAAAGCGGTGGCCCAGGCCCACGCCGTCGGCCGCGCCCTCAATCAGGCCTGGAATATCCGCTAACACAAAGCTTACGCCGGGCTCCAGATTAACCACGCCCAAATTGGGGTGCAGGGTGGTAAAAGGATAATCGGCAATCTTCGGCCGGCTGCCGGACACACGGGAAATAATGGTGCTTTTGCCGGCGTTCGGCAGGCCCACCAAGGCCGCGTCAGCCAGCAGCTTCAATTCCAGGCGCAGCCAGCGTTCCTCGCCCGGCTCGCCTTTTTCGGCAATCTCCGGGGCCCGGTTGCGGGCCGATTGAAAGCGGGCGTTGCCACGGCCGCCGCGGCCACCGCGGGCCACCACCACCCGCTGGTTTTTCTCCACAATATCCGCCAACAGCTCGCCGGTTTCCGCGTCGCGCACCAAAGTGCCCACCGGCACCTTGACAATCAGCGGTTCGCCATTTTTGCCGTGCATATTTTTGCGCATACCGTTTTCGCCGCGCTGGGCCTTGTAATGCTGACGATACTTAAAATCAACCAGCGTAGTCAGGCTCTCGTCCGCCACAAAAACAATATCCGCACCCTTGCCGCCGTCGCCGCCGGAGGGGCCGCCCAACGGCACATACTTCTCCCGCCGAAAGGTGACAATGCCGTCGCCGCCGTCGCCGGCTTTCACATATATTTTCACATAATCATAAAACATTAATTATTCTCCATATTAAAGATAATCATACGATATTATAATTCTACCTTATCACAACAAGCCAGAAGAATATCTAAGTTCAATCTGCACCTATGGCTTAATTTTGCTAAGCAATTCTATTAT
>JAETTP010000078.1 GCA_021769035.1 Bacillota bacterium
TAAAAATTATGGCAATCGGCAATTTGACCGGAGATGTTGAATTGAAGAAGAATGCGGAGGGTCAGCCCTATGCAATGCTGCGGATTGCCTCCGACCGCAGATATAAGGATAAGTCCAGCAATAAGCTGACGGATTTTATTTCGGCCAAGGTGAGAGGACCTCTGGCGGAGCGATGTGCGGCTTGGGGCTATAAGGGAGCTAAGGTGGCGGTGGTTGGCGATTTTGAAACCATCACCTTTGTGGCTGAGCCGGGGAGACTGCCGGGGTTTATGATTAAAGCCAGCGAGGTGCAGTTTTTATCCGGACCAAAGCCGGCAAATGTAATTGAAATTGAACCGGAAGTTGATGAAAGATTATATGACGAGGTGATTTAACAGATGCGAAATACAGGTGTAACCTATGGAAGCGATGAGCATAAGCCCCAGATTTTGCCGGAGTTTGCGGAGCTGCTGCCAGCCCTGACCGAGGAGCAGCAGCAGGCTCTTGAGGCAGACATTTTGCAGAATGGTTGCTACTCGCCTATCATAGTCGATGAAGAATTGAGAATTGTGGACGGACATAACCGGCAGCGGATTTGTGAGGAGCATAATCTGCCTTATACAATGGCGGTGTTTGAGTTTGCGGATAAGCTGGAGGCGATGCAGTGGGCTTTGGATACCCAGAAAGGCCGGCGCAATCTGGACAAATGGGAGCTGGGCAAAATTGCCCTGAAGCTGAAGCCGGAGATTGAAGCCAGGGCTAAAGCCAATCAGTCTATGGGTGGCGGCGATAGAAAAACCGAACAGGGTAAATCGGGTTCGGCAATGTTGCCGGAAGCGATTTCCGCAGTTGATACACGCAAAGAACTGGCAGACAGCGTTGGTTTGGGTGAAAGGACGATGGGTAAAGTTATGCAGATAGATGAGAACGCCCCGGAGGCGGTGAAGCAGGCTTTGGATAAGGGCGAGCTGTCGGTGAATAAGGGCTATGAGATTACCAAAAAGCTGGCTGAATTGCCGGAGGAAGAAAGAGAAGTGGCGGCTGCCGAGGCTTTGGAATATGAAAAGGCTAAACGGGAGCTGGCTGGCAAAAATGCGGAGATTGACCGGCGTTCCAAAATAGCTAATCTGTACTGCAAGGCCTTTGAAAAGGCCATTCTGCTGGAGGTATCGGAGGAAAATGTGCGTATTTGGACAGATTGCTGCCGGATGCGGGAGAATGAAATTGCCGATTCCGCCAAGGAGGCCAGAGAGATAGCCGCCTATTTCAGTAGAATTGCCGAAATAATCGAGGATAAGATCCTACCGCCGGGGTATTTTGAGGAGGACAAGGATAGTGATGACGGTGACATCGAGTATGACGAGTGTGCCGGCTTTGCCGAATGAAGCTGTTGATGAGATAATGGCCAGACTTGGCGAAAATCAACGGATAAGCTCCGATGAGATAGTATCTATCCTGAAACACCACAATGTAAACGGCGATGCAGAGGCTTTACAGGATAGCTACCGCAAACGGCTGGGGCAGCGGTTTATGGCGGCAATCCGAGACGAGGCAGGCCGCAGAGAGATTTTCGCAGCAGGCAGGAATTATGTTATTGTGGATTGCTGCAATAACGCTCAGGAGTTGAAAGCCATTCGCAAAAGATTGCAAAGCAGTGTAAATGGGCTGGATAATTCTGTCCAAAAAGTGGGAGGCAGATTAAAGTTTTTGGACAGATTTGCACCCATTGTGGGAGAGGAGGCAGAGGATTGAGTGAAAATATAGTTGTTTTTGGCATTGACCACGGGTATTACAATATGAAAACTAAGAACTGTGTGTTTGCCAGCGGCCTGACGGCTTACGCTCACGAACCCTACACCAGAGAAAACGTGCTGGAGATGGGCGGTAAATTCTATGTGGTGGGCAGCGCCAGGCAGGCGTTGCAAAAGGATAAGACAGCAACTGAGGATTACTACCTGTTGACATTGGCAGCCATAGCCAGAGAAATTGAGTTTTGCAAGCTTGGGCGTAATTTAAGCGTTCATATAGCAGCAGGGCTTCCTTTGACCGGCTTTGGTCGGGACAAACAGAAATTCCGAAACTATCTGCTGCGGAACGCTCAGCCTGTTCAATTTAGCTACGAGGGCAGGCAATATAATATAACAATAAGTGAGGTTTCTCTTTTCTCCCAGGGTTATGCGGCAATCCTTATGCAGAGAGATTTATTGGAGGAGCCTTCGGTCATAGCGGCGGATATTGGCGGCTGGACGGTGGATTTAATGAGGTTGGACAGGCAGATTCCCAACGCCGCCTCCTGCCGCAGCCTGGAGCAGGGGCTTATTGTTTGTTTGAATAATGTTGCCGAGCAGGCCAGGCGGCAGCTTGGTATATCCCCTACGGCAGCGCAGATTGAAAGCGTGCTGAGGGGCGAGAACCCCAGCCTGCCGCAGCGTCTTAAAGAGCTTATCCATACGGAGGCCAGGGCTTATGTGCAAAATCTGCTGTCTGCCATTATGGAGAGCGGTTTGGATGTGCGGGCAATGCCTACGGTCTTTATGGGCGGCGGCGCTTCCCTGCTTAAACGCTATGCTCCGGCAGCCGGTGAGCTGTGCCGGGCGGTTATCTTGGACGACGTCTGCCTTAACGCTAAAGGTTACGAGGCGCTGCAAAAGCAGCTGAACGAGCAGTCAAAGCAGGTGCAAAATGGCTGAGCGTCGGAGGTTGAATTTGGTGCTGGATATGCGGCTGCCCTCTCATTTGCGAGCCTGGCAAATATTGCAGCATATACCTGTCGGCAGAAGAAGTCATGAGGTTTGCCGGATTATTTGTACCCAGGAGGACGAAAAAAACAGAGCGGATCTGTTAAGTGAAATTCGGCAAATAATCCGGGAGGAGTTGGCGGAGGTCAAAACAATCCCAAGTACCTATATAGATAAGAAAATAGAAGAAGCAGCAGAACCCCAGAGCGTCAGCAGTGACGTTCTGGGGTTTTTACATTCTTTGCAGGAGGGAGATGGTATTGGCTGATTAAATATTTTGATTTATTTGCCGGGATAGGCGGTTTTCGGGCAGGTCTGGATAGAGTAACGCAGGACGAATCCATAGACGGCGGCTTTGAATGCGTGGGACACTGCGAGATAGATAAATATGCCGAGGCCGGCTACCGGGCAATACACAATGTGAGAAAGGAGGAATGTTTTTATACAGACGCCAGAGAAATCAGGCCGGAGGAGCTGCCGGAGTTCGACCTTATCTGCGCAGGCTTCCCCTGCCAGCCGTTTTCGAGCGCTGGCCGCAGAGCGGGGTTTGGGGATGTTAGAGGTACTTTGTTCTTTGAAATTGCCAGATTGGCTGAAGCAAAGCGGCCAAAGTATCTTTTACTTGAGAACGTTCCCGGCCTGCTTAACCATGAATGCGGCAGGACGTATACGAGAATCCTCGGCACGCTTTCAGACCTGGGGTATGGTATCGAATGGTCTGTGCTTAACAGCAAACATTTTGGAGTCCCCCAATCAAGGAGGCGGCTGTTCATTATCGGCTATCTTGATCCCCGATGCGCCGGGGAAATACTTCCTGTCTTCGGAACAGGTGCAAAGGCTCTTATACCAATCATCAGAGGCAGGCAAGGCTACAATGTGTACTCGGCGGAGGGAGTAGCGCAGACGCAGACAGCCAGTACCGGCGGCTTTGGCGGCAAAACCGGTCTCTATTTTATAAAAGATAATTCCACTCAGACGCAGAATGCGATGTTCGTAGATTTATGCGAGGGAGAGCCTAAGCAGACCACAGAGGCCAGATGTCTGACCTCAAACTATTATAAGGGTGGGCTTACCCATCGTCAGGCAGAACGCTCCGGGGTGCTGCTGATTAAGGAAGCCACCAAAAGCGGTTACAAAGAAGCGGTTGTTGGCGATTCGGTGAGTTTAGGCTTTAGAGGCTTTGGCAGACGAGGCAGGGTTGGCCGGGATATTGCGCATACGCTGGATTGTGGCAGTACGCAGGGGATCGTTGAAAGGGGTGGCCGGATACGCCGGCTTATGCCAAGGGAATGTCTGCGTTTGCAGGGCTTTGCGGAGGATCAGATAGACCGGCTGCTGGCCATAACCTCAGACTCGCAGGCGTATAAGCAGGCCGGAAATTGTGTGACGGTTAATGTTATTGAGGCCATCGGCAGAAAGCTCTTGGCCGCAGACAATAAGTTGAAGGAGGGTGAAAATATAGAGCAGTGATAGGAATTAAAGACCAATATTTCGGGGTGGAAATTGAGATGACGGGGCTGACCCGTGAGGACGCAGCCAGAGCGTTGGCTGAATATTTTGGCACAGGAGTTAATCATACCGGCGGAACCTATGATAGCTGGGAGGTTATAGACGATACCGGCAAAATCTGGAAGCTGATGTTTGATTCCAGCATCAGAGCGGAGCGTCTGGAGGGCGGCATCTGGCGCAGTATAAACAACAGCTGTTATCGGGTGGAAATGGTAACGCCCACATTGAGCTATGATGAGCTGCCTAAAATGCAGGAGTGTATCCGCCGCCTGCGCAAGGCTGGGGGTAAAGTCAACTCGTCTTGTGGCCTGCACGTGCATATCGACGCTGCCAACCATAACCGGCAGAGCCTGAAAAACCTGCTGAGTATTATGTTTTCCAAAGAGGATATGCTGTTCAAAGCCTTGCAGGTGAATGAGGAAAGAGCCCAGCGCTGGTGCAAAAAGGTACGGGAGCCGATGCTGGAGAAAGCTCGAAAATTAAGCTCGGAGGAAACCCATGACCTGACCAAGCTGGAGCGAATCTGGTATGAGGGCAGGAGCGGCAGCCGGGAGCATTATAACGAAACCCGTTACCACGCATTGAATCTGCACTCGGTATTTTACCGGGGAACAGTGGAATTTCGCTGTTTTAACTCAACCCTGCACGCTGGCAGGGCGGCGGCCTATGTTAATTTGTGTCTGGCCATGTCGGCACAGGCCATAGCCCAGAGAAGCGCCGTGATGCATAAAACCCAGAGCGATAACGAGCTGTTCACCTTCCGGACTTGGCTGGTGCGAATGGGCTTAAACGGTAAAGAGTTCAAAAACACCCGTGACCATCTGTTGGCAAATCTATCTGGAGATAGGGCCTGGCGTTACGATAAAGACTGCTATGCGGGCAATAAGAAGAAAAATCAGGAGCGAGCAAATGAGAATGAGAGGTAATTGTGCAGAAATGAAAAATACAAAGATGAAAATTCAAATTGACGAGGATATTTATACCGGCAGCGCAGTGGAGATTATGGAGCAGCTCCGACAAAGAGTGTTTGATACCGGGGATTTTCCGGATGTGGAAACCTATATCTGGTATCTGCACCAAAACTACGAGCGAATGAGCGGGCTTCGGTGTACACTGCCTAAAGGCGATCTGGAATTACAGTCCAGGGCTATGTTTTACAGCTTGGCAGAAATTGGGGCTTTGCAGCTGCTGGAGGAGGAAGAAAATGAGTAAAGAAGTTTTTAATGAGCAGCTGTATTTTGCCTATGGCAGCAATATCAATCTGGAGCAAATGGCTTGGCGCTGCCCCGGAGCCGAGGTATTTGGGCCGGCGGTGCTGGATGGCTATGAGCTGTTGTTTCGAGGCAACAGCCGCCGAGGCAGCGGTGTAGCGACTATCGCCCCTAAAGAGGACAGTCAGGTTTACGGTCTGCTGTGGCGGATAACGCCGGGCAATGAAGCCTCGCTGGATATT
>JAETTP010000079.1 GCA_021769035.1 Bacillota bacterium
GAATTGGCAAGCCTGGCAATCTCACGCGGATTATGAATCAGCGGCCCCAGGGAATACACCTTGCCCTCTCCGGCCGCCTCCACGGCCATCTGCACAGCGCGTTTCACACCAAAACAAAAACCTGCGCCCTGGGCAACTTTAACCCTCATCAAATTATGCCACCTTATCAATAATGTATTCAATCAGCCGCCAAACAATTCTTCCGGCATACAACAAATGCCAATTTTATAATGTTCTAGGCCATTCCTGAAAATCCTGCTAGTTCTGTAACATTTTTTCGATTCTTTGCTGCGCAAAATCCGCAGCAGCCGGCGAATCAATTTTTTGGCGTTCGTCCAAAAAGCCGTCCAGCTCAAAAGCCTCTCCAATCAGCACCGCCGTGCGCGGCTTGCGCCAACCGGCGTAATTTGTCGCATTGCTGATTGCCAGCGGCAACACCTGCGCCTTGCCGCGTTGGGCCAGCACAAAAGCACCCGGCTTAAAGGGCAGCAGCTTTTGCTCCGTTTTGTTGCGCGTGCCCTCCGGGAAAATGCCGACAACTTCGCCCTGCTTCAAGTAGCCTAGGGCCGTTTTAATAGCCCGCATATCCGCCTCGCCACGCTCCACCAAAAAACTGCCTAAATATTTAATCAGAAAATTAAAAAAACGATTTTGGCCGTACTCGCTTTTGGCCATAAAATGCACCTGCCGAGGATAAACCGCCAAAGCCATCAGCACAATATCGCTCCAATGCCGGTGATTAGCAATCACCACCAGCGGGCCCTCGGCCGGCACCTGCTCCTTGCCGACAAAACGCACCCCCACCAGCTTGGAAAAAAACGTAAAAACAAACGCAATAATCCTATAAAGCCACATCAAAGCCTCCTATATATTTAGGCTACAAAGCCAAATTTTCCCAAAGCCGCTCACTCGGCCGCCTCAGCCAGCTGCAACACCTTTGCCAAAACCTGCTCAATGGAAAGTCCAGTTGTATCTAAATAGACCGCGTCGTCCGCCTGACGCAAAGGCGAGGTTTCCCGATGCGTGTCCTGATAATCCCGCTGCTCAATATCCCGACGCACCTCCGCCAAATCAGCCTCCAGGCCGCGCGCTAAAAGCTCCTTGTAACGCCTCTCCGCCCGTTCGTCCAAGCTGGCGGTGAGATAAATTTTACAATCCGCCTGGGGCAAAACCACCGTGCCAATATCCCGGCCGTCCAGCACGGCGCGGCCTCTTGCCGCCAGCTCCCGCTGCTTAGGCACCAGTTGCTCCCGCACCTGCGGCAGCGCGGAAACCGCCGAAGCCACCGCACTGACCTGTGGCAGACGAATTTCCTTAGTAACGTCGTAGCCGTTTAGCAAAATACGGTTTTCGCCATTTTCCGCCCGCATATCAATATTCGCCTGGGCGGCAAGCTGCCCCAACCGCTCGGCGTCGTCCAGCGGCGCCTGCTGCTGCAAGGCCTGATAAGCCACCGCTCGATACATCGCCCCTGTATCAATATAAAGATAGTTCAACGCCTCCGCCAGGCTTTTAGCAATCGTGCTTTTACCCGCACCAGCCGGGCCGTCAATCGCAATAATACTCTTCATTATATAATCTTATCCTCCCAATAATGCCTAAATATGTTTAAACCAAACTCAAACCACCCGGTGCGCCATACCCACCGCCACCTCGTTTAGGTGCAGCAGGCCGATTTCCACCACCATAGCCACCGTGATGTGCTCGTGGTAGCGGGCAATGCCAATCTTGCCGCCAATGTTCAGCCCTAGGGCCTTGTTGACAATCTGGGCAAAGGCCTCGTGCGCCGCGCCGGCCACCGCCCCCTCCTCGCTGTGCACATCGGCAATCACGCCCTCGCGCTTGGCAGCCACCACAGCCCGTTCAATCACCTTTGGCACCGCCGCAGCCGTCGGCCCGCCGTAGTTCACGGCCACCACCTGCAAGCCCTGACTTTGATAATCCTGTTTAAGCTGAAGCTCGTCCTCGCGGCTTTCTGAAAGCGCCATATAAAGCGCGGCCGCCGCCACCCGTTTACTATTCGGCTCCGTTTTTGCTCCTGTTTCAGCCAAAGTCAATCCCCCTTTATTCTTATATTATACTTGTCCCAACTCTTTTTTACAATATTTTTTTACACATTTATAAAAAATTCAGATAAAACTAAACAAAGCCATTGCCTTGTTCCGCTTTATCTGAATTTTATGCGGCCTATCGTTGCGCGCTCGCCGCAAAGCTCCAACTCCGTCTGCAAAGCGGTGCGGTCTATCCCGACCGAGGCCTTGCGCAAGCGAAAACTAACCGGGCGAGAATAGGCTGTGCAGTCAATTTCCAGCAAATCGCCGTCGTATACGCGCAGGGTCAAGCTACTGCCGGTAAAGCTGCCCGCCTCCGCACCGTTCACCAACACCACAGCCCGCTCCAACTCCGTATAAGTCTGTAAATCCAGCGTCACGCTGCCCCAAAGACCGTCCGTCTGCTGCACAGCCGGCACGGCCTCCGCATAATCCAAGCCATACCAAACATCGGTGCGGCCGTTATGTTGCCCCAGCCAGAATTGGCAGGCCAGCAAAGCCGCCAGCCCAACCAGCACCAGGCATCCCAAAAACCTTTCAAAAGCCTTCCGCCGCCGCAGATAAACCGCGCGCGCCGTCTGTTCAATTCGCTCCTCGGCCATTCAAACCACCGCCTTTGGCCTTATTGTGCCAAAGCAGCGGTTAAATTATTCAGGCGGCGTTGTTATCCTTGCCGGAGCTGGCCGCCGCAGCCTCCGCCTGGCTGTTATTGTTCGCCATCGTGGCTGTTCTGGTGGTGCCGCCGGATATGTAAACCTTACCGCACTCCGGACAAATAGCCGTGTGCAAGGTCACCGTCTGGCTGACTACCTTGCGGCCCTCCTGTTTGGCTTTGGCCTGCTCCCGATAGACATGTTCCATCTCGTGCCCACGCACGGCCGAAGCCACCTGGCTTGGGTCAATCCTGGTCGGCGTTTTAAAGGAAACGCCGGCGTCGTTGGAACCGTCCTGATATTTCCGCTCCTCACAGGTTTTGCAACGGCCCTCCTCGGCCTCCTCCTGCGCGCCGTTCAGGCCGCCCTCGTCCTCCTCGTCGTCGGAAGCTCCGGGCAATTTAGGCGCATCCGCTTCTTTGTCAGAACTCCCCGGCAGCTTTGGCATTTCAGGCTGCTCCTCCTCATCTTTAAAAGGTGAAATCCGCAGGCGCGCCGCCGCGTCCTCAGCATTGGGCAACTGAGCAGCCGGCTTATCCATACCAGCCTGAGAGTTCGCCAACTGCAAAAGCTCACCCGGAATAGCCGTTGAGCCAGCCCGTTCTCCCAGCCAAGCGCCGCCAACCGAGGTAGCCAAAATCTGCTCCCCCTGATAGGGCTGCAAATTTTGCCGCACATTCAGCTCCGCCAAATCGGCCGCGTCACCCATTGGCAAACCCAGCCCAACCGGCTCCGCTTTAGCGCCAGCTCCCACCACAGGCGTAATCGGCCGCACCGGCTGCACCGGAACCTCCGGCATTGCCGCCCGCTGCGCCCGCCAAACGCCGCCGGTCTGCCCGGCCCGCTGTACCGCAAATTGGTTGTTATTAGGATTTACACCGGAAATAGCGTCTACCATCAAAATCACCCCTATACAAATATTGGTGAAAAAAACCTCTACATAATTTATTATACTATATCAAAATGCAAAATTCAACCTAAATTTTAGGAATTATTTTCAGCGGCCGAACGCAAACCGGCAATAGCCGCCGCCCAATCCGGCTGGGCAAAAACGCCGGTGCCGGAAACCAGCACGTTCGCGCCGGCCTGCAAAACCGGGCCGGCATTGGCCGCGTAAATGCCTCCGTCCACCTCCAAATCCGCCTGCGAACCAATCTGCCGTAGCATTGCCGCCGTGCGGGCAATCTTACCAAGGGCCGCCGGAATAAAGGATTGGCCGCCAAAGCCGGGGTTGACGCTCATAATCAGCACCAAATCCAGCTCCGGCAAAATATCCTGCAAAACCTCCGGCGGAGTGGCCGGGTTCAGGGCCACGCCTGCTTTTAAGCCCAGCGCCTTAATCTGCTGCACCACTCGGTGCAGGTGGCGGCAGGCCTCATAATGCACCGTCAGCAAATCAGCCCCGGCTGCGGCGTAATCCGCTAAAAAGCGGCCCGGCTCCTCCACCATCAAATGCACGTCAAAAAACAGCTGGGAGCCTGGCCGGAGGGCCTTAATCACCGCCGGGCCATAGGAAATATTCGGCACAAAAGCGCCGTCCATCACGTCCAAATGCAGATAATCCGCGCCGGCTGCCTCCACCAGCGCCACTGCCCGGCGCAAATCGCCCATATCAGCCGCCAACAAAGAGGGTGCAATTTTAATCATCTTATCCGCCTCGTTTTCTTCTATTAATATAATGCTAGTAGCGGCGTTGTTCCGCCAGCTCGGCCAAAAGCGTCAGATAACGCTGATAACGCCGCCCGTCCAGCCGGCCTTGCGCCACCGCCGCCTTAACGCCGCAATCCGGCTCCTGATCGTGCCGGCAACCGTCAAAACGGCAATCCTGGGCCAAGGCCTGCAAATCCGGCCAAAACTGGGCCAAGTTGTCCGGCCCCACCTGCTCCGGCATTGCCAAACGGGAAAAGCCGGGCGTGTCGGCAATCCAGCCCTCGGCCAGGCCGTCCGCGTCGGCTGCCTGCGGCAGCAACGGCAAAAGCTCCACCAGACGGGTTGTGTGGCGACCGCGCTGCAATTTGCGGCTGATATCGCCGGTTTGCAGCTGCTGGCTCTGCTGCACCTGATTTAGCAGGGTGGATTTACCCACGCCGCTTTGCCCGGCCACCGCCGTAATTTTGCCTTGCAAAAGCTGTTGCAGCTCCGCCACGCCCCGCTGCTGCAAGGCGCTGACGGCCAGCACCGTAAAGCCGGCCTGCTGATAGACCTTAAACTGCTCCGCAAAAACCTGCTCCGCGCCGGGCCTGTCCAGCTTATTAAAGCAGATAATAGGGCGCACGCCGGCCGCCAGCAGGCAAACCAGCAGCCTGTCCAGCAGCAGATAATCCGGCTTAGGGTGTTCCGCCGCCAGCACCACCAGGCATTGCTCCAGATTGGCAATCCGGGGCCGCACCAAAAAATTGCGACGCGGCAAAACCTCAGCAATCACCGCCTCTGGCTCCGCCAAAGGTTCCAGCAGCAGGCGGTCGCCCACCAACAGGCCCAACGGTTCCTCCCGCAGGCTTTGTTTTAGGCGGCCGCGCAGGCTGCAAGTCCAAATCCGGCCCGCCGCCTGCACAAAGTAAAAACCACCGTGAGCTTTCAGCAAAACCCCCTGCAAAAACTTCTCCGCCATGCCAACTCTCCTGACGCCACTCAGCTAATATTTACATAACTTCCTGATTGTAAACCACGTCGCCGTCCAAATATATTTTAACCGTACCGCTGCCCCAAATGGTCACGTCCTGCATAATGCTCTCCCCGCCGCGGTGCTGGTTTTTGTATTCCTCGCGCGTGCCTTTGCTGTCCGTCACCTCAATCACCAGATTGTAAAGCACCTCTTCGCCGTAAGGCAAAGTGTAGGACACACGGGCGGTTTTGCTCTGCGGGCCGGGGCCGGAGGAAACCACCAAATCAATGCTGCTGCCCTCCAAAATCGGGTCGCCGGGGGTCAGGCTTTGGCCAATCACATAGCCCTCTTCATATTCAAAGCTT
>JAETTP010000080.1 GCA_021769035.1 Bacillota bacterium
AATATGAGATAACAATAGCTTTTTCGTCAAATTTAGAGTTGACAATTTTTTTACCTTTCATAACCGCATACAAAGATGTTAAACGCTGTTGTCCGTCAATGATAACCTCTTTTGGATAATCATAACTATGCTTTTCAATACCAATATGTACTTTTTTATCCAATGCCGGACATTCCCACAGCATTAAATAACCTATTGGATAACCTCGCAGCATAGAATCAAATAGCTCTCTAACCTTTGTATCTTTCCAAATAAACGGCCGTTGCAGTTCCGGCAGCCCCAGCTCCCCTGTATCAATTTTCTCAATCAACTGATTAACTGTCAATGTAGTGTTATAAAAAATTTCCTGCATAGCACAATCTCCTCAAATTATATAAAAATTGCTTCGTCTGCATAATAATTATAGTATATTTAAAGATAAAATACAATTACTTTCAATTTTTCCAGATAAATTAAAAATCCGAACCCATTGCCGATTGGCGTTAGGTTCGGATTATATTGTTGTGGTGGAGATAATAGGATTCGAACCTGCAAATTTTCAATACGACAAATTATAAACAACAAGAAAACCGCTATTTATCTAGCTTTGTAGAAAATTTAATTCCTTACTTTAACATCAATTTATAAAAAAGTGTGTTATAAAGTGGGTTATTTCAAACAATGATTATAAAATGATTATAAAGAGTGTTTAAGGGATTATTACCTACCGCTTAAACACTCTTTTACTACTGTTTTTTGCGCTGGCGCTCGGCATAATCCTGCAAGGTTAAACGTTTGTCAGGAGTATACTCCAACAAATCAGATAATTCACAACCCAAAGCATTGCAAATTTTATCTAATTGATCTAACTGTATACGAACGGCAGTTTCATTATATAGCAATCCAATAGTTGCTGGTCGAATTCCTGTTATCTTAGCCAACTTGGCCTGGCTCCAGCGCAACTCGCCTAGAATACGCGATAAACGTATTCTAATCATCTAATCACCCCTGCATAAATTATAACAGATAATAGCAGAGTTGTTAGCCATTCCCAGATTTTGCTATTACTTAAAAATTTGATATATTACTTTTATAGTAATATATTTTCTTAAAAATTCCTAATAATCACTTCTGCGTATGATTTGTTTTTCGGCGTACCAGCCAAATTATTTGTTCTGCTGGTGCTGTAAATATTGCACCAACTGTATAACTCCCTAACCAGCGGAACATCGCCATAAGACAAAATAAACTTACCCTTTATATTTTTAAGCACCTCCGCCAGCCGTTGATGGTCAGCATCGCCAAACTGCACTGCATAATGCCGTTCAGTTCCTACATAAGGCGGGTCAAGATAAAATAAAGCGTCAGGCCTATCATAGGTTTTAAGCAAAACTTCAAAATCTCGCTGCTCAATAATAACATTTTTAAGCCGTTTCTGGATTTCTGGCAATATATTTTGGATATTACTCGTGCTCTTATTACTAGTGGCAAAGGTTCTGACATCACTGCCAAAACTATGTTTGACAAGATACAAAAAGCGGGCCGCTCGCTGCAAATCAGTAAGGCCCCGAACTTGCTTTTGCGCAAGATAATCAAGAAATAGCTCCCGCGAATGTGGTAAACAGTCCAATTCTGCCTGCAAAGCCTCACAATGATATTTTACACATCGAAACAGATTAACCAAATCACCGTCCAGGTCATTGTAAACCTCCATCTGGCCCGGCACCTTCTCCTTAGCAAACAGCACCCAGCCTGCACCGCCGAACACTTCAATATATCGGCCAACGCCAGCCGCAGGAAAATGGCTTAAAATCTCATTCCGCAGCTGACGCTTGCCGCCAATCCAACCAATAAAACTATTCATTTTTTCACCTCTCTAATTATATTTAGGGGCAATTAGATGAGGCAAAAACCATAGTTTTTATTTCACTTCCACCACCGGCACCCCGGCCTTGGCATCATAGTCAATCTCGATGCGGCCGTCCCGCAAATCCTGCAACTTCACATAATTATGCCCGGCCTTTTCAATAGCCTGCACCTGCTTTTCCACACCATTCAGCCGAATTTTAAGCTGTTTCTCCACTTCATCACCTCCCCGCTCACGGATAAACGTCAGCGGATCAATACTGGCCGGGTAATGATACGCGCCCTTGTGAACCTCCAAATGCAGGTGCTTGCCGGTCACGTTGCCAGTGGCACCCTCCGCGCCCAGCGCGGTTTGCTCGTCAACCAACATACCCGGCTTAACGTACACCGTCCGCAAATGCGCATACAGGCTGATATACCCGTCCGGGTGCTTAACATACACACAGTTGCCATAAGCACCGCTATTAGTCACTTTCAAAACCTGCCCGGCGTAAATCGGATAAACCACCCCATCCCCGCCATAATTAGCAGACAGGAAATCCAATCCGCTGTGCCAGCCACATTTCCACGATTTGCCTTTTGTGCCATATTTGGTGCCCAGGCGGTATGTTTCAAACGGATAGCGCATTTATTCGCCCTCCTCTTTGCTGTCTGGTTCAGCCTTTTTCTTCAACACCTCAATGGCTTGTACAATAACCGGCGGAACCGGCACACCCATTAAACCTGCGTTTTCAATAATACTAATCGTTTCATTCGCCACAAAAGCAATAACAGCTGCGTCCCTGAGCAGATTGCTGCCAATAACCATATCCAACCGACAGGCCACCAACACCACCGCCAACGTCATTCCCTTGCGGCAGAGGCCTTTCCAGCCAACCCGACTTTCCAGCGCGCCGCTCTCCGTTTTGTCGCTCCGGTGGAACACACCGGCCACAATCAAGCCGGTTATGTAATCCACCGCCATAAACCAAACCAACGTGCTGATGGCAGCGTCCCAGCCGCCGAACAGGCTAGATATATAACCGCAAGCCAACCCTAAAATTGTGCAAATTGTTTCTTTCATTATTAAAATCCCCTTTCTTTTCTGCTTGACAAAATAGTACTATATTTGGTATTATATTTATAGGCAAGGAGGCAAATTAATGGAAATACGATTGGAAAAGCAGCCAGAAAAATATCTGGCCTCGATTGATGAGCCAACCCGCGCCAAGCTGTGCAAGGCGTTGGAGAACATCAAAAATCTGGAGGGAAATATTGTTAAGCTTAAAGGCACTGGCAATTTATTCCGTTACAAGCTTGAGCATTATCGGATTATTTTCCGCTTTGATGGTAAACAAATCATAATTATAGTGGCGATTAACACCAGAACCAATATTAAATACAGGAGGTTTCAATAATGACACCAGCTGAATTTGAAAAGAAATTGCAATCCCTGCCTGAGGAAGAACCGGACGCGCTGGATCTGGCAATGCTGGCTGAGGCCAAAGCCGAAAACGACGGCTCCACAATCGGCCTCAAGGAGTTGGAAGCCTACAGCGGCAAGCTGAATATCCGTATACCGCGCAGCCTCCACCAAAAACTGAGCCAGGAAGCCAAGGCCGATGGCGTAAGCTTAAACCAATATATTCTCTATAAATTAGCCCAATAATTTGCCACTAAAAAGCCGCCCCTTAAAGGACGGCTTTTTCTATGCCTAAATTAACCTGTATCGCGGCCGCTCCCCACAGCCAAATAAGTAACTCCACCAGTCGAATATCACAATCGCCGGCACAGCCAACACACACCAAAGCAGCGCAAACCGCGGGCATATCTGCCCCCAAAGGTTGCCCCATAAATCAGAATAATCCCATATACCCAACCCCAACCAAACGTTAAGTATTAACCCGGCCAGCAGCTCTGCCGCCGTAATCGTCAGCCCACCAATCACTCCCTGCAGGGCCAGCGGCAAATGCCAGGGCATTAGCTCATTGGTTAAATCTAACGGTATGCAAAGCAGCGCAGCCAGCAAAATCATCGTCCAGTGAGTGTGGCCGTGGTGGATAATCTCCAGCAGACCGTACAGCAAGCCGCCAATCAGCCAGCGCGGCAAATGCTGCCACAAGCTACAGTTTTTCATTATCAGTTTCAACACCTCCCAGAATATTTGCCATATTGGCTGCCAAATCAGCCGGCAAAGCAACGCCATAAGTAATCGTCTGAACCTCTGCCGCTTCCGTGCAGCAGCGCACCCAGGCGGCCAGATGATTGTAATAGGTGGTATGATACAATTTATGGCTGGCCGCACTCTCTGCCAGTTGCCGAATATCTGCCGCCGGAAAGATAGCGCAAAGCTCTCCGTCCAAGTGATATGGATAACCGGCTGCCCCCTGCTCCACCGCGTTTAAGGCGGCTGTCAGATTAATTTGGTCCTCCGCTGTTAAGGATATATGCCCGGAGGCGGCTGACAATTCCACATCACAGCCGGCGATAATAGCCTGACTGCAAGCAGCAGACAGCTCGGCCAGTTTGGCAGACTGCACCGCCTCCAAAGCTTCCTCTGGGCGTTCGGTTAGCGTTATATCCACCAGCTGATTATGTTCGTCCAGCACAAAATCAAAATAGGGAGCGTGCTGGATAATTTTATCCATAAGCTCTTGCCCCTCTTTAGTGCTTTCATTCACAAATACATAATTTTCATCATTTGGAGCCCAATTCACATCCGGCATATCCGGACGAATACAATAACCTTTATTTTGTTTATTTACAAGCATTTTTTCCTCCTCTTTTTAACCAAAAGCGTGATACGCAAAACCATAAGATGGATAACCAGTACTGATTGTAATAGACACAGAAAAACCCGTGTTTGTAAATGTAACAACATAATGTGTACTTATACCAACATGACCATTTCCAAGTAATATAGATGGTTCATTACTAACATCATTACTTCCCAAAGATGAAGCTCCCATAATAAATAATATTTTTGGTGTAAAACCTATATTTATATTAACAGAAGCCCCTCCTTGAACTACACCGGTATTGCCAGAAGCATTTCTTGTAAAAACAGAATTTACAATTCCAAGCGCGTTTCTGGCCGCTGCTGCACTATTTGCCCCCGTTCCGCCATTTGCAACCGGAAGTATACCAAAAACACCAGGCGTAATATTACCGCTGCCATCAAAATTAACAGCACTACCACTGGCCAAATTAGTGCGAATACTCCTGGCTGTAGCCAACTTGGTAGCCGTTGCCGCATTGCCTGAACAAGCCTTTGCCGTATCTGCTGTGCCGGCTGTTCCAGCCTTGCCGTTGCTGGCTAAAGCCCCCACGTCTGCCGCACTCAGAGATATATCTGCATTTAAAGCTTTTCCGTTCACCTTGCGGCTAGTTGGCACCGCCCCCACATTGGCCGCCGTAGGCGTCCAATCGCTCGGCCTGGCTCCCACATCCGCAGCGGTCAGAGATATATCTGCACTCAACGCCTTGCCATTCACCTTGCGGGTGGTCGGCACCTTACCGGCCAGCACAGCGTAAACCACCTTATTTTGCACCGGGTTTTCTGAGGTGTTGGAAAGTGCGGTATCCATAGGCAGCTGAGCAATCACAACCTTTTTGTTTGCGTCCAGCCCGGCCACCCCGTCTGCGGCGTTCTTTTCTGTCTTTGGTATATAATCCATCGCCGGCAACACCTCATCCGGGATTTTGCCCTCCGCATTAACCTTAACATAACCCTCCAAGGCCTCCTGCAACGTCTTAATCGTCACCCAGGCCTCAGCGTCAACCGTCACCGCCAAAGCCCCCTCGTTGCC
>JAETTP010000011.1 GCA_021769035.1 Bacillota bacterium
GCCCGCCTTCTCCGAACCTAACACCAATTCGTCTATTTGCTCCAAAAGCGTGTTCATCTCAAACAAATACGCTTCCAGCATATCGTTATCCATTTTTCCTTCCGCCTTTCCTCATTGACCTTAACGGAATTTTGGCCGCGCCAAACAAAGCCAAAATTTCCTTACATATATTTATCGACAAGTTTAAGAAAAAAGTTAGCGTCCGCGGCGTTTTTCCATAAATATTTTTTGAATTGGTAAAAAAAATTAGTAGAAAATTATTATCAAAGGTGCTATAATATAAAAGAATAGTTAAAAACAGGTTGTAGTTGTTTTATATTATAAAGGAGGAAAATTTTTTATGCAAAAATTCAGGCAGAAAATTGTGCTGGCCCTAACGCTTATGCTGACACTGAGCATTGGCCTGCTGGCCCGCCCGGCCCTGGCCGTAGACGCCTGGCTTCAGCCCTCGGTGGACAAACTGATGAGCTGGGGCGTTTTGAGCGGCTACGCCGACGGCGACCTGCACATTAACGACCCCATCAGCCGCGCGGAATTTACGGCAATGGTGAACCGGGCCTACGGCTATGACGAAACCAGCCCCACGCCTTTCACCGACGTTTCCGCCCGCTCCTGGTACGCGGAGGATATTGCGATTGGCTACGCCACCGGCTACTTTAAAGGAGCCTCGGACACTTTGGCGGAGCCGGAAAATTCCCTCACGCGCGAGCAGGCCATCACCGTGCTGGCCCGCAACCTGCGCCTGGAGGAGGCCGCCGGCGAGGTGACCAACTTCAGCGACGGCCGCAACTTTTCCAGCTGGAGCCGCGGCTACATAAAAACAGCCGTCAACCGCGGCCTGGTGAACGGCTACGAAGACGGCTCTTTCCGCCCGGCGGCGGACATCACCCGCGGCGAGATGAGCAAGCTGCTCTCCGACGCTATCGGCACCCTGGTGGATGCTGAGGGCACCCACAGCCTGGGCAGCGTTTGGGGCAACGTCACCGTCACCAGCCCCCACACCACTTTGCGCAACACCACCGTCGGCGGTGATTTGTATCTCACCAGCGGCGTTGGCCTGGGCGACGTCACCCTGGAGAACGTGCGCGTGCTAGGCCGGATTATTGTGGCCGGCGGCGGCGAGAGCGAGGGCGCCGACGCTAGTATCACCATGCGCAACGTGGACGCGCCGGAAATGATTATCGACACCCTGTCCGGCCAATATGTTTCCGTCAGTGTGCAGAACGACAGCGAGATTGAAAAAACCACGGTACGCACCAACGCCTACCTGGAGGATAACACCCGCAACCGCGACGGCCTGGCTAACGTCTATCTGGACGGCGAGGAGGGCGCGCGCTTCACGGTGGCCGGCAATATGAAAAACGTGGTGAATATGACGCCCCGCTCCGCCCTCACCGTGGGCCGCGGCACCGTCGACAAGCTGACGATTGACGAAATGGCCACCGCCTCCACCCTCACCATAGACCGCGACGCAACTGTGGAAGAGTTGAACCTGGACTGCGGCATTGCCGTTTCCGGCAACGGCGATATTGGCACCCTGAACGTCAGCGCACCGGGCGCCTCCACCACTATGCTGCCGGACGACATCAATATCCGGCCCGGCATCACCGCCAACATTGCCGGCCAAGTGATGGACAGCGTGCTGGGCGAGGAATCCTCCACCGACCCGCGCCTGCTTTCCGGCTATCCGGAGCTGGACGACATCGCCCCCACCTCCATCAACGCCATCTTTTCCGGCAACAAGCAGGGCACGGTCTACTGGGCCATCACCCCGGAGGTGAACGGCTATATTGACGACGCGGAAACCCTGATTAAGCCGCCCACCTGGGGGCCCACCATCACCCGCACCGGCAACACCCGGCTGACCGCCTCCGACACCGAGGCCAACACCCGGATTACCGGCCTGGTCTCCGACGGCTCCTATTACCTCTCCGCTGTGCTGGTAGACGCACGCGATCAGAAAAGCCCGATTAAGCGCGTGTTCTTCACCACGCCGGACAACACCGTGCCCAACTTCACCAACAACTATCCCTATATGAGCTTGATTACCAACACCGACGCCCAAGTGACGGCCATGACCAACAAAAGCTGCTATCTCTACTGGGCAGTTTTGCCCAGCGGCAGCGCCGCCCCCACGGCCAACGATTTCCTGGCCAACGCCATCACCGGCAACCTGGGCTACGGCAGCATTTATATGACCAAAAACGAGCCGGACACTTTCTACGTCAACGACGTGGAACTGGAAGAGCTGAAAACCTACGACCTTTACCTGTGGCTGACCGACGCAGACGCCGGCCTTAATTCCACCGTGCGCCGCCTCAGCTTCACCACGGTTGACAAAACTCCGCCGGAGTGGGTGAACGACCTGCGCGTCAACCGCGAGCAGCCCACCGCTATCGGCTTTATCGGCGCGCTGAATGAAAACG
Organism: Bacillota bacterium; assembly: GCA_021769035.1. Classification (GTDB taxonomy): domain Bacteria; phylum Bacillota; class Dehalobacteriia; order UBA4068; family UBA4997; genus Avidehalobacter. The sequence goes on from JAETTP010000011.1 coordinate 2,427, forward strand.
GCACCGTCTACTGGGTTGTGGTGCCGCAGGGCACGCAGTATCCCAAGCCGCAGATGACCGGCGACGAGCCAGACTCGGAAAATCCGCCGGAGGTGCAGGAGGTAGACCTGGCCAGCGAATACGCCAAAATGCAGATTACCTACGGCCTGAACGCCTTGCGTAGCGGCCGGGTTTCCGCCCGCGCCAACACCGATTTTAATATGAACGTTACTGGCCTGACGGTGCAGACTACCTACGATATTTATTATGTGGCGGTAGATTCCGCCGGCAACTACGAGGAAACGGCGCATAAGATTACGGCCAACACGCAGGACACCATCGCCCCCACGGTGACGCAGGAATTCACCCGCTTTGCCAACGAGGATACCAGCCGGCCCTACGCCAACACCGACATCAAGCTGATTTTCAGCGAGAACGTGATGTATGCGGACACAAATATCAGCTTTATGGCCCTTTACGAGGCCGTGCAGAACGCCGTCACCCCGGAGGATAAGCAGGCCGCCAAAGACGATATGGCCGGCGTGCTCCGGGAAACCGTCTGGCTCTACAGCGCCTCCACCGGCAATCGCCTGCCCACTCGCGTAGACGAGCGCACCTCCAATAACGATAACAACGAGGATTGGGTTATCGACTACCGCAACGTGCAGATGGAGCTGGACGAGGGTCAGCTGATTGTGACATTTGCCACCACCAATGACGAAAACCAGGACAGCGCCCTGCATCTGGCCTCCGGCAACACCTACTACTTTGAATTGCACGACCTCACCGACGCTTCCACCAACCGCAACCGCATGGGGGTTACGGCCCTGCCGCGTTTCACCACCATTGCGGCCCAGGCTTGGCTGGAGCAGCTGAACATCACCAAATTGGAGAATGTTCTTGACCCCACCACCAACGCGGACAAAGACGCCGACATCGCTTTTTCCATCACCCCGCTTTCCACCTCCACCGTGGAGGACACCGTGGACTGGGATTTGTTGCTGTGGCTGAACACCTCCGCTGATTTTGAGCTCTACAGACGGGAGAAGGCCAACGCCAACGCCACCCCCAGCGAATGGGAGCAGGTGGGCGGCGAGGATTTCATCTTCTCCATCACCACCGACGGCCAATTTGAGGGCCGCAGTATGCACCGCTCCATCAACCCGACCGGCGATTTCCCCCAGCTGAACGAGGATTTGCAGGAGGGCCACGTTTACGAGTACGCTTTGCACTTCACCCGCGTCGGCAACCAGCCCGACCGGCAGTCCTGGAGCCAGCGCGTAACCCTGTGGGCCTCCGTAATGGCCGGCAGCTCCGTCAGCCTGGGCAACCTGGCCGCCAACGTTTCCGCCAGCTACGAGGATATGGTGGCGGCGGAAGAGGTCAGCGATATTGGCACCCCGGCGCAGTTTAGGCCCTACAAGCAGTTTGACGACCAACGCGCGCCGCAGTTCACCAACGGCCGACCCACCTTTGAGCCTGGCGACACTTCCGCCTATATGAACCTGATGCTGGACCGCACAGGCACCGTTTACTACGTGGTGGCCCCGGCCGGGGTTATCAACACCCGCGATGAAAACGGCAACGAGGTGCAGCTGGCCAACGTGCCCACCGAGGGCGGCACCGGCAGCTTGCTTGTGGAGGAACCAAACTATCGCCAGATTGTTACGCCGACTGATTACAGCGGCAACAAACGTATTAAATCCGGCAACGTCAGCGTGGGCTCCTCGGAGAACCCCATTCTGGTAACGGATTTGGAAGCGGACACTGATTACTACGTGTACTTTGTTATCAAAGGCGCTGGTCAGGTCTATTCCGAGGTGCAGCTTTACACATTCCGCACCAAAGAGGTTGTGCGGCCGGTTATCACCCTGGACTTGAACAACCCCATCGTGAATATCACGGCCGACCGGCAGGCAGATGTGGATTATCTGCTGATTAACTACGACGCGAATATGGTAAACCGTTTGCAACGGCCTTTCCACGAGCTGTTCACCAGCTCCGAGGCGCAGGAGCTGAATATCCCCAGCGATTACCTGAAGGATAACTTCAGCGTTTTGCAGGCGATGTATACGGACGTTACCAGTAACAACCGCTCTATCGGCTCCGTGTTTGACCTCTACGCGCCGCAGACCTACAAAGACGACATGGCAAACTATATCCGGGCCACCAATCCGGACGGCAGCCGGATTATCGGCAAGGGCAACGCCAGCCTGAACCTGCGCACGGAATCCGTGGATTGCAGCCGCCAGTGGACGCTTTCCGGCGGCGCGCAGTATGCTTTCCTGGCGGTGGGCCGCAGCCCGCTTGGCTCCGGCGACGCTTTCCGGGCTATCTACCCGGTATCTCTGGTAGATTCCACCCCGCCAATGGTGCAAACCATCAGCCACACCCTGCAATTTGACGCGGGCTCCAACAACAGCACAGTTTCCGGCGAAATTACCATTCAGTTCACCGAACCGATTTATCGCCTGGACCGCAGCACCAACCCACCGACCTTGCAGAACATCGACGCCGGCCCCCTGCTTGGCGCCAACAACCGCCTGCCTGACTTTGTAAGTATTCAAAGTTTGGTAAGCTCCCGCAACCCCTCCACACCGGGACGTATTGATTTTGTCAGCTATCCTGATCAGATTAACCGCCCGGCCCAGGTGTTGCAAATTAAGCTCGACCACGCCCCCAGCGGCGCATTCATCACCTGCTACAACCAGATTTGCGACGCTACCAGCAACGTCAACCAAACCTCGCTGAACGTCACAATGCGGATTGTTCGCACCGCAGTGGGCCAAGGCTACACCTACGATATTAGAGTGACTGTGCCAGCAGCCTGGAACGCCACCGGCAATCCCAATGCGGCCAGCTAAAAGAAACGTAAAGCGCCAGCCTCAAAATTGGGGCTGGCGTTTTTGTTTTTTGCTTGACAAAACCGCTTCTATATATTAAAATAAATATAGGTGATGTCGGTAAATGGCCGGCCATTACGATATTTGTTTATTAGTTTTTTGTACTAAAAACCGTCGCTCTGGCTCAGCGGCGGTTTTTTCTTCGTTCAAACTCAATGGATATTGTAATAAATCCCAAATGTAAAGTTATCCGAATCATAGCCTCACCCCCTTTCGGGGTTTTTTGACCAGCCGCCTATCGTTTAGCATCACCTATAGATATTATTTTACAGCATTTGGCAATATCTGTCAATGCCCCTTAACCGCAAAATCTGCTTGCCAAACCGGTCGGAATAGTTTATACTATCTTTAGACCACTTCCAAGGAGGTTATTTAATATGAAAAAACTCATCAGCTTAATTTTAGCCCTCAGTCTGCCGGCCGCCATGTTGGCCGGCTGCACCGGCTCATATAAGAGCGAACCAATCAACGCCCAAAACCTGCTGGCCAATTATCAACCAGCCAGCAACACAAATCCCTCCCTGGCAGAGTTCAGCGTTGAGCCGCAAGCTATCAGCGATTTTTCCGTGCGCTTGTTTCAGCACAGCCTGAGCCAAAACCCCGGTGAAAACACCCTGCTTTCTCCTATTTCCGTGCTGCTGGCCCTGAGTATGACGGCCAACGGCGCCGAGGCGGAAACGCTGACCCAAATGGAGGCCGTCTTTGGTCTGCCGCTGGTCCAGCTGAACGAATATTTGCGGGCCTATGTCAGCCAACTGCCCCAAGATGATAAGTATAAGCTGTACATCGCCAATTCCATTTGGCTACGCAATGACCCCGCCCTGGCCGTGCGGCAGGAATTTTTGCGAACCAACACCAATTTTTATCAAGCCCAGATTTATCAGGCTCCCTTCAATCAGGATACGGTCGCAGACATCAACAACTGGGTGAAGCAGCACACCGACGGTATGATTGGACAGATTATCGAGGAAATTACGCCGGATAATATGCTGTATCTGATTAACGCCCTGACCTTTGAAGCTGAATGGGAAACTGCCTACGTTGAATATCAAATTCAGCCGGGCCTTTTCATCACCGAGGACGGTCAGGAACAGCAGGCGGACTTTATGCACTCGAACGAGCCCCTATATCTGGAAAATGCAGACTGCCGCGGCTTCATTAAATATTACCAGGAGCAAAAATATGCCTTTGTAGCCCTGCTGCCCAACGAGGGCCTGACGGCAGCCGATTTAGCGGCCCGGCTGGACGGTGAAAAACTGCATAACCTGCTGGCAAACGCCCAGCAAACCACTGTTTACGCCGCCCTGCCTAAATTCAGTGCCGAATACAGCTGCGATATGATTGATTTGTTGCGAGAAATGGGCATTACGGACGCTTTCGACCCTATGCTGGCTGATTTCAGCGGCATTGCCGACTTGCCGCTTTATATCAGTCAGGTTCTGCACAAAACCTACATTGCGGTAACCGAGCAAGGCACCAAAGCAGGTGCGGCCACAGTGGCACACCTGAAATGTGGGGCTTCGCCAGATGAACCTATAAAGTTAACTTTAGACCGACCCTTTATCTACTTGCTCATCGACTGCCAAACCCAACAGCCGCTGTTTATCGGCACGGTTATGACGCTGGCCGAGTAAGCAAACATCTCATCTCAACTAAAATCTAAGCAAAAGGATAGATGAAAAACCAAGCGTCTATCCTTTTTGTGTGAACATTTTGCATTTTTCAGCCATTAACCCTTGCATATTGCCGCCTGACAATATATAATTATATATTAAGAACGTATCTCAATTTACTAATATTTTGATTTGAAAGAGAGTGTGTCAGCAATGGCAAACTTGATGGGCGTAACCAACCCCGTACCGGGGCAAGATACCTCGAACATTAACCGCCAGCTGCCAAACAGCCCAGGCGCCAACACTAACATTCAAAACGCACCCAACCTGGACCGCGTAAACCGGCCGGACAACCGCACCGAGCAGCAAACCTCCGGCGATTCCACCGGCCCCGGCAAGGCCCTGCGCTACGATAGCAACTTCCAGGCTTTTATGCAAAAGTTGCGCGGCACGCCGGATTTAAGCCGCACCCTGGCCCAGATGATGCTGGAATACAAATCCGTGGTGGCCTCCGGTATGCAGCAGGGGATTGCCGGCGAAATGAGCCAGCTACTGAAGATGCTGCCGCTAGACGAAAAACAGCTGGCCCAGTTCCTAAAGCAACAGCTCAGCGATGGCCAACGCTTCACCGGCCCGCTCTTCTCGCTGCTACGCGAGGCCTATTCTCAAAGCCAATCGGACACTATCAAAGGCGATATACTGCAATTTTTGAAGCGCTACAGCGATTTCACCTCCTCCCGCCACATTGAGGGCAACCTGCTGCGCACCCTGACCAACATCAGCCGCCAAATCCCGGCCAGCTACAGCAATCAGTTGATGGGGCTGACCCAACAGCTGGGCGAGCAATTTGCCGCAGGCGACCGCGCCGGCGCCCTGAAACTGCTGCAAGGCAAAATACTAAGCTTTTTAGCCAATTACACCGAATTAACGCACGATATGGGCGCCTCCCGCAGCTTAATCTCCCAACTGGCTCTGGATATTTCCCGTTATGAAAACGGCTCCAAGGAGGGGCTGCTGCAATCATTCAATCAGCTGACCGGGCACAACGCCCTAAAGCAACGCCTGGGCACCTTAACGCCGGAAACCCTGCTTAACTTCATCAAAAACAGTGATTTTATGCAGGCGGCCAAGCAGAACGAATTTGCCAACCAGCTGTCCCAAACCGCTGCCAAAGCCCTGCGCGGCGAGGGCGGCCCGGAAGCCCAAGAGGGCTTTAAGGAGATTGTGCGGGCCTTGCTGATTAATGAAAGCGTCTATATGCCGCTGCAACACCTGCTGCTTCCGGCGGAGTGGCAGGGTAAAATGATGTTCTCCGAGCTTTGGGTGGACCCGGACGCGGAGGATAATCTGCACAAGGGCGGTGGCCAACGCGACAACACTTTCCGCGTGCTTTTCAAGCTGGACGTGCAAGGGCTGGGCTTTTTCGACATCGTGCTGGCCAGCCGCGGCGAAGAGGTGGAGCTTTTGGTTTCCTGCCCGGAGCAAGCGGCCGCCTTTTCCAAAATAATCCAAACTGAAATGAGCCGTATCTTAACGGAAAACGGCCTGCGTCCGCAGGAGGTTCAGGTGGTGCAAATGCAGCAACCGCTGACCCTTTCCGCCGTGTTCCCCAAAATTGTGGAAGGAGAGAACAGTCTGAATGTCCAGATATAACACACCCAACCCCGCCGGCCGCGCCGTGGCCCTGCGCTACGACGGCAGCGCCAACACCGCCCCGATTGTAGTAGCCTCTGGCATGGGCTATCTGGCGGAAAAGATTTTGGAGGTGGCTGCGGACAACAACGTGCCGGTTTACGAGGATAATTCCCTGGCCACAATGCTTTCTCAGTTGCAGCTGGGCCAGCAAATTCCTGATTCGCTTTTTCAGGCTATTGTGGAAATTTACGTTTACTTTTTGAATTTTGACCCGAACGACCCTGATAAGGCCCGACGCGAACGCGAGCAAGCCCTGGCCGCCGCCCGGCAAACTGCCGAGGCTGCCGAGCAGGCCGCCGAAGCCCAGCCTGCTGAAAATGAGGCTGCACCGCCGGAGGCCGCCGACCCGCTGCACATCAACACCGCCAAATAGGACCTGATTGGAGGAGAGTATTTTTTATGGAACGTCGCTTTTTGATTTCTGATGCGGAGCACCGGCCGATTGCCTTGGCCCATTTGGAAAGCCCGGCTAATGAAAAGCCGTTTAATTTGTTAATCCAAACCTATGAACCCGGCACGCCAACCACAGCTTTATCTATTCAACAAAAAATCAACCTGATTGATATTGATAACGATTTGGCAATGGAGGGCGTGATTGTCAACCATTCGGCCGACCGCCTGCTGGTGGAGCCCGGCCAACGCTTGGGCCCGGAGGCCCGCAAAAACCTGCGCGTGCGCACCAGCTTTGAAAGCCTGATGTTCCCCGTAAGCGGCGCCTGGCGCGGCCAGCACAAATTTATCAGCCATGATTTAAGCAGCGGAGGCATTGCCCTGCGCAGCAGCCTGCCGCTGGAATGTGGCGAAACTCTGGAACTGATTTTGCCGGTGATGGAGCCGCCCCTGCTGGTGAAAGCCTGCGTGCTGCGGCCCCTGCCCAGTAATTACCCGGAACAGCTTTACGCCGCCAAATTTTTGAATTTAACCGACGACGAAGATGCGCTGATTCGCAAAAGCGTTTTTGCCATTCAGTTGCGCCCACACTGAGGAAAACACAGAATAAAAAGACTGCCAGGCAAATACCTGGCAGTCTTTTTATTCAGATTAGGTAATATTCACTTAAAACCGGCGATGACGCATATTGCGCTGGCAACGGAAAATGTAGCTACGCAGGCCGGATTCCGCTACCGGCTTCAGATTGATAAAGCGGCAGCCATGGCCAAAGCGCGGCTGCTTTTTGTGCGGCGGTAAAGCCTCCGTGCGCAACACCACCGCCGTAAGTTCAATCGGCTTGGGGCCCTCGCGCAGTTCAAAGCGCACCTCGGTGTCCACCGGCAAGGCGTAAGGGCAAACGAAATAAACCCCGCCTGCGCTAAGGTTTTGGGTGAGCGCCGTGAAAGAGGCGTTCTTTGGCGGCAACAAGTCCTGCTCCTCATCATTCAAAAGATTGGTTACCGAAACCGCAATTTCCGAAACCAGCGGCACCTGCTTATCCTGGGCCGCCCGCGGCAAATGTGTCACCGAAACCTCAATCTGGGCGGCGGCCGGCACCTTTAAATCCTGCCGACGTTGAATGGTTTGGATAATCTCCAAAATTGTACAGGAAAGGGCCAAATCCCCATCCTCCGTTTTGCTATGCGCTTTAAGCTTGCAATGGCTGTGCACCAAACCGGCGGCAGGATCGTAAAAAAGGATGGGATATTCCGCCTCCTCGTCCAGTGGGAAGTCAGCAGGAACCTCCAGCAGCAAATAAAAACCGGCGGAGTCCCAATGCACTCTGGCTGTGCAAATCAGCGGGCCGGCAGCAGAATAAATATCTGCCTTGTTACAATTTAACAGTTCTACCTCCATTTTTCAAAGCCCCCCAGCATTCTTTATCACATTAAATATAATTATAGCAAATTTGGCCGAGCAACTCAATGCAAAATATTCGACAAAACCCGGAAACGGCCTAGCGATGCCGCGGGTTGGCTTTCACCACATTGCAGGCTTTGGTCAACTCCGCCGCCACCTGGCTGGCATAACGCTTTTCATAAACAGTCAGCATTGGCACACGCTCGGAGGCGCGGAACACTGTATATTTTGGGCCCAAGTTGGTGAGCGCCAAGGCTTTCACATCCTCCAGGCAGCGCGGGCAGCTGCAAAGGCCAAATTTTTCCACATAGCGCGGCGCCATACTCTCCACCAGCATTTGCATCACATTAACAAAATTCAGCTCCTCGTCCAACGGCGGCAGGGGCGGCGGCTCCGGAATGGTGAAAGAAGACACAATAGCCGAGGCCGGCAGCTTAAACTGCGGCTGCGGTGCAGGCGCAGACTGTTCGGGAACGAGTGCTGGCTGCGGAACAGCTTGCGGCGTTGGCTCAGGTTGCGGCACGGGTGCAGGTTGAGGAGCAGTTTGCGGCGTTGCTTCCGACTGAGGCTGAGGAACAGGCTCAGGTTGCGGTTCCAGCGTCGCCACCGGTTTAGGCCGCCGGCTGACAACCGGGGCAACCGGCTCTGCCATCGTTTCTGGAGGCAGTTCCTCCTCCAGAGCGCCGCGGATTTGCTCCGCCAGAGATTCATCATGCCGGTGGGCCACCTGCAAAATCGGCGGAATCAAGGGCTGGCGCACCTGAGCAGCCTGCTGGTTGACGGCGCCCGCCTCGGCCGCCTCGCTACCAAAGGCCTCGTTAGCCACAGCCTCGGCAGCAAGCTCCGGCGCAGCGGCCGCTTCTGACTCAGCTGCTGCTTTTTGAGCGGCGGCCTTTTCCGCCGGCGAGGTAATCAGGTTCAGCACATGCGCTGTTTTGCTGCTTTTATCATTCTTTTTGGCCATCTTTAATCAGCCTCCCTTACAGCAGGCCGGGCGCTGATTAAACGCTGGTTCAGCAGCTCGTTCAGCAAGGCCTGAAAATCCAGCGCCGGTTTGGAGCTGGGCGCATAGGTCAGCACGCTTTCCCCATGAGCCGGGGCCTCTGCCACCGCCACGCTGGCCCGAATTTTGGCGTTGAAAACCCGGCTGTCCAGCTGGGAAGCAATCTGCTCGGAAAGGTCCAGCACCTCGCGGTTCAGGTTCAAGCGCGGATTGAATTTGTTCAGCAGAATACCAAGCACTTTCAGATCTGGATTGTAGCAACGGCGCACCGTGTCAATGGTTTCCCGAATTTGCGAAATTCCCAGCAGGCTTAAAATCTCCGGAGCCATCGGGATAATCAGGTTGTCCGCAGCCACGTAAGCATTCACCGTCAGGATATTCAAAGCTGGCGGCGTATCGATAATCACAAAATCGTACTCGTCCTGCACATCTTTCAGCTGATTTTTCAGCAAAAACTCCCGGCCGGGCCGATTAAACTCCAGCTCCGCCCCGGAAAGCAGAATGTTTGAAGGCAAAATATCGCCACATTCGGTTTCGACAATAACCTCTCTGATGGCTTTGGCGCCTTTCATCACGTCATAAACCGTGGCGCAATTTTCAATATCCAGACCCAGGCAAAAGCCCAGGCTGCCTTGAGGGTCAAGGTCTATGCCCAAAACGCGGAAGCCGCGCTGATGCAAGGCTGCCAGCAAAGAGGAGGAGGTGGTGGTTTTTCCCACACCACCCTTTTGGTTGGTAACAGCAATAATTGTTGACAAATAAACCCCTCCAATGACAATCACTCTATATTTCTTTCTATTATACTACTTACTGCGCAAAAAATATAGAGGTGTTTTAAGCTTTTTTTACATTTACACAAAAAATTTTGCCGATTGACAAGCTCGACAAAAAGTTGTATAATATTAGAAATTATAAAATATTTCGCTAAACCTTAGGTTTAAGCGTCAATTTTTTTATGATAGGAGAAGTTTGTTATGCAATCATCCTTTGGCAAGCCCTTAAGCTGGGGCCTCTGCCTGTGCCTGGTTTTGGGTTGGCTGCTGCTCTGCCCCCAACCCGCCCTGGCCTTTGATACCACAAAGGACACGCAACTGCTGCTGTTGGTGAACAGCAAGCACACCCTGGAGGCGGCCTGGCAGCCCGACGACCTGCTGGATATTGCCAAGCTGGCCCCCAGCACCAAAGGCCAAATGCAGCTGCGCGACGCCGCCGCCAACGCCTACGTGCAGATGTATAACGCCTACAAGGCGGAAAATAGCCTGCCTCTGAACACAATTTCCGGCTTCCGCAGCTTTGCGGTGCAAAAACAGCTTTTTTACGGCAAGGTGGCCGGCCGCCAGCGTGCCGGCCAAAGCTACGCCACAGCCTACAACAACACCCTGCTCTACACCGCTTTTCCCGGCACCAGCGAGCATCAAACCGGCCTGGCGATTGACGTAAGCAGCAATGCCGGCCTGCTGGAAAGCTTCCGCAACACCAAACAGGGCCAATGGCTGCTGGCCCATTGCTGGGAGCACGGTTTTATCCTGCGCTACGACGAGAACAAAACTGCCCTCACCTCCATCGCCTTTGAACCCTGGCATTATCGCTATGTCGGCTTGCCCCATTCGCTGATTATTCGGGATAAAGACTGGGTGCTGGAGGAATATATGCAGGCCTTGCAGGCCTTGCAGCCGGAGGAATATCTGGAATATACCGACCCTGCCGACCCGGACATGCTCTATCGCGTTTACTACACCACCGACACGGAACGTGAATATGATAATGTGGCTAGTATATCCTCCGACAACTGCGGCGGCTATATCATCACCTGCCGCGGCCCCAAAGTGGAGGAGCTGTTGACGGCCTGGTCTGAACAAGCCCGCCAAGGGTTGCCCCTGCTGCGGCTGGCCGCCAACTAATATACAAAACGTTTCACACAACAAACACCCCGCCAAAAGGCAGGGTGTTGTTTATTAATCAGTATTTTCTGCATTGGCGTCCTCAACCGTCGGTTGCGGCAGCGGCCAGGCCGGTAGCAGCGGCAGCTCCACCGAATCCTTAACCACAAAGCTCCAGCGGTCTGTCGAAGCATCAGTTTGCTCGTAGCAGGTGAAATCCAGGCGCAGGCTGTTCTCTTGCACATAGAAGCGCAGGCGGTCAATGGGCAGGCTTTCGCCCTCCGCCGTGAGCAGCTCCGGCGCGCCGATATAATCAAATGTGCAAACAGGATGCGGCAACAGCCAGCTGTTAAAATCCCGCCAGTAAATTTGGGCCGGGCGAATATCCGCCCGCCGGCGGGACGTCTTGCCGGGATAATAGAAATAGCAGCGCGTGCCGCAGGCCGTGAGGAACAGCTCGCCAGGCTTGGTTGGCGCCTGGAAAAGCACACTGCCGTCAGCAGCGCTAAGCAGATACAGCCAGCCGCCCCGCAGGCCACCGTCAAGATAACCGTTGTAACGCGATTTGGCCCAATTTTCCGCCGCCAGCCAAACCGTTTGGCCCAGTCCGGCCTCCGCCCGCAGGGTCAGCACCGTGTCCCGGCCGGCCGCCAAGCCCTCCGCCGGAGCCCGCCAAAGCTGCTGGCCCGCCGCATCCAACAGCTGCAAAGCAGCCAGCTCCTCGCCCGCCGCCGGCAGCCAGCGCAGCTGCCAATCCTCGCTGCCCTGCACCGGTGCGTCCGCCTCCTTGGTGTAGGGGTCGCGGGAATATTCCGAGGGATAAATTATGTCATACATTGCACTGCGCCCGGCCAGATAACCGCAGCCGGCCAGGCTTAAAAGAGCTGCCAGCAGCAAAACAACGCCTGTTTTTTTTCGATTAAGCATTGACAAAATGCACATCCTGTGGTAAGATTATAAATGAAAAGAGTCATTCGTGAACACGACTGGCCCTCACTATTCTAGCTAAACAAAATAGCCGCGGTCTTTGGTGAGAGGGCGGCTATTTTTGTTTGCTAATATTCTTCAAAAACCCTGCAACTTGAATGCCCAGCTGAATTGCCTGCATTACCAAGGCTGCTATGCTTATCCAAATCATCGCAACACCCTCTTTCCTCACTATGTAAGCGAGAGAGGGCTTTTTTCCACCCTCACTCACTTCGCTTTTCAACGTCGTGTATACACGAGGGCCAGCCGCTTTCAACAAATAAACTCTTTTCGTACCACATTATAGCACAATACCAAAAAAAATGCAAGCCGCTTTTCACAGATATGTATTGACATCTGAACATTTGTTTGTTAAAATATAAGCATAACACACGCACAGGAGGCTCAACTGATGGAATTTAAACTGCACAGCGATTTTCAGCTGACGGGTGACCAACCCCAGGCGGTGGACGCTCTTTGCGCCGGGCTGGCCGCCGGACAGGCTCACCAAACCCTGCTGGGCGTAACCGGCAGCGGCAAAACCTTTACGATGGCCAACGTGATTGCCCGCACGCAACGGCCGGCCCTGATAATCGCCCACAACAAAACCTTGGCCGCCCAGCTTTACGGCGAGTTTAAGGAGTTTTTCCCGGAAAACGCGGTGGAATATTTTGTCAGCTACTATGATTATTACCAGCCGGAAGCCTATATTGCGCGCTCCGACACCTACATAGCCAAGGACGCTTCTATCAACGACGAGATTGAAAAGCTGCGCCACTCCGCCACGGCCGCCCTGCTGGAACGCCGCGACGTGATTGTGGTGGCCTCGGTTTCCGCTATCTATGGTTTGGGCTCGCCGGAGTTCTACAAAAATATGACCATCTCGATGCGTTGCGGCCAAAATATCGGCCGTGATACTCTGTTGCGCCGTCTGGTGGACATTCAATATACCCGTAACGATTTGGATTTGCACCGCGGCACTTTCCGGGCCAAAGGCGACGTGGTGGAGATTTTCCCGGCCGGCTACAGCGACGTGGCCGTGCGGGTGGAATTTTTCGGTGACGAAGTGGAAACCATTTCCGAGGTGAACACCGTCACCGGCGAGGTGCTGCACCGCCTGCCCCACATCAGCATTTATCCCAACAGCCATTACGTCACCGGCGACACCACTATGGAGCGCGCCCTGCGGGAAATCCGCCAGGAGTTGGCTGAACGGCTGGAGGTGCTGAAGGCGGACAACCGCCTGCTGGAGGCACAGCGGCTGGAGCAGCGCACCAATTTCGACCTGGAAATGCTGGAGGAAATCGGCCACTGCCAAGGCGTTGAGAACTACTCCCGCCATATGGACGGCCGCGCGCCCGGCGAGCCGCCCTACACCTTGCTGGATTACTTCCCATCGGATTTTGTCCTGCTGGTGGACGAAAGCCACGTCACCCTGCCGCAGGTACGCGGTATGTATGAAGGCGACCGTTCGCGCAAGCAATCGCTGGTGGAATACGGCTTCCGTCTGCCCTCGGCTATGGACAACCGGCCTCTGCGCTTCGCCGAGTTTGAGGAGCGCGTCCATCAAGCCATTTACGTTTCCGCCACGCCGGGAGATTATGAGCTGCAACATTCGCCGCAGGTGGTGGAACAGGTGTTGCGGCCCACCGGCCTGGTGGACCCCGTGATTGAACTGCACCCCATCGACAAGCAGATTGACCACCTGCTGGGCGAAATCCGCAAGGTGACCGCCGCCGGCGGGCGCGTGCTGATTACCACGCTGACCAAACGAATGGCCGAGGATTTAACGGATTTTTTGGCGGAAGCCGACGTGAAAGTGCGTTATCTGCACAGCGATGTGAAAACGCTGGAGCGTATGGCGATTGTGCGCGATTTGCGTCTGGGCAATTTTGACGTGCTGGTGGGCATCAACCTGCTGCGCGAGGGTCTGGATATTCCGGAGGTGCAGCTGGTGGCGATTTTGGACGGCGACAAGGAGGGCTTTTTGCGCTCGCACCGCTCGCTGATTCAAACGATTGGCCGGGCGGCCCGCAACGTGAACGGCCGGGTGATTATCTACGCTGACCAGATGACTGATTCTATGCAGGCGGCGATTACGGAAACCCAACGCCGGCGGGATATTCAGCTGGCCTACAACCAGGAGCACGGCATTATTCCGCAGACCGTTAAAAAGGAAGTGCGCGATTTAATCAGCGCCATTCTGCCGGACACCGCCGAGGCCGAAAACGCCGCCGCCGGCGACAAAAACGCCTACAGCAAGCTGAACCGCAAGCAGCGGGAAAAGGTTATCCGCAACCTGGAAAAGGAAATGCGCGAGGCCGCCCGCCGACTGGAGTTTGAGAAAGCCGCCGAGGCGCGCGATTTGATTATGGAACTGAAAGCAATGGGTAATTATACGTTATAAGAAGTTAATGAGCCGCTGAACGGACAAAAAATAGAAGCGGTTCAGTAATGCCTTAGATGCGAGGAGCCTGTTGCGAGGGGAGGCAGGCGTATTTCAATACGCCGACGACTTGAGCAGCAGAGCGACAAAGCAGATGAGGCGTTAATGAGCCGCTGAACGGACGAAAACAAAATGCATGATATATGGAACCCCTGGCATGGCTGTAAAAAAGTAAGCGAAGGCTGCGCCAACTGTTATATGTACTTTTTGGATAAAATGCGCGACCAAAATGGCGCCAACATCTATCGCACCAAAAATGGCTTTGACTATCCCCTGCAAAAAAACCGCCATGGCGCTTACAAAATCCAAAGCGGGGAAACGGTGCGCGTCTGCATGACCTCCGACTTCTTTCTGGCGGAGGCCGACCCCTGGCGGGAGGAGGCCTGGTCAATCATCTGGCAGCGGCCGGACGTGAAATTTCTGTTGCTGACCAAACGGCCGGAGCGCGTGGCCGCCTGCCTGCCGCACGATTGGGGCCAAGGCTGGGAAAACGTGTTTTTCAACGTCACCTGCGAGAACCAACGCCGGGCGGACGAGCGACTGCCCCTGCTGCTTCAGTTGCCGTTTAAGCACAAGGGAGTTTTCTGCGCGCCGTTCATCGGCCCCGTCAGCCTGGGCAAATATCTGGCCAGCGGGCAGATTGAACAGGTGACCTGCGGCGGCGAAAACTACGACGGCGCCCGCCCCTGCGATTTTGCCTGGGTAAAAAATTTAAGCCGCGAATGTGCGGCTTATAATGTTAGTTTTTACTTTTTTGAAACCGGCACCCGTTTCATCAAGGACGGTCGGGAATATTTCATCCCCAACAAGCAGGTGCAAAGCCACCAGGCCCACAAGGCCGGGGTGAACGTGCGGGGCCGGCTTGCGCCCTACAAGCTCTGCGACGGCTTCGGCCGGCCAATCAGCCAGGCCCGGCTACACCAACCCCGCTTTGGCCCCCAATGCCAAGGCTGCGGCAGCCGGCCAATATGTAATGGCTGCGCCAACTGCGGCCGCTGCACGGCCCAGGCAAACCAGGCAGATCCGGCAAATCCGCCCAGCGGACAGCTTACTTTTCAAAATAAATAATTTCGCCCTTGATTTGGCCGTCCTCGCTAATATGCAACAGGCCGAACGAGGGCTTTTTGATTTCGCCCAGCGGCCGGTGCGCCGAACCGGGATTAAACAGCAGCAAGCCGTTTTGCACCTCGCAACAAGGCACGTGAGAGTGCCCGAAAACCACCGCTTGCAGGGGCTTGGCCTCGTCTGCAAAAACCCGCGCCGCCGCGGCCGGCAGGGGTAAGTGCCCATACAAATGGCCGTGGGTTAAACCAATCCGCACCGGCCCGGCCTCCACCACCTTGGCGTAGCCCAAAAGGCGGCCCTCGGCTTCAGGGTCGCAGTTGCCGGCCACGCCGCGCACCGGCGCAATTTTACGCAGCTCCTCCAGCAGGGTGAGGTTGGTCCAATCACCGGCGTGCAGCAGCAAATCCGGTTGCTGCTCCGCCAACAGCTGCAAAGCCTTGGGCAAGGGCTGGCTGGGCTGCCAATGCGTATCTGATATTACTGCAATTTTCATAACTTGACAACGTTGGCCGCCTGTGGCCCGCGGGCCCCCTCCACCTCGTCAAATTCAACCTCCTGGCCGTCCTCCAGGGTTTTAAAACCGTCCGATTGGATAGCTGAATAATGCACAAAAACATCGCTGCCGCCCTCTCGTTCGATAAAGCCAAAACCTTTTTCCGCGTTAAACCATTTTACTTTGCCTTTCATATAAACCTCCTTGATTAGCCAAACGGCTAATTTGTACATTAATATTATACTCGCCTTAGCATAAATTTGCAAGCTAAAGCGGCAAAAGTTTATCGACATTTTTTGGCCATCTCCGCGGCCAAACAAGCTTTTTTGATTGTTCAAGCGATTGAGCGCAAACACAGATTTTTTGTAAAAAATGCAATTTTTTTTGCTAAAAATGTTGCATTTTATTTTAGCATAAGGTATAATATAGCACGAAACAACAATGACTATCCAAAAGGATAGTCAAGCCAAATAAACTCTGTTCTTTTAACAGTTTGCGGTTTTAAGCTGCCGTTTGTTTAAGCTTGAAAAGCTGTGAACTGTCATAAGTAATGCACCAAAAATTTTTTAATTCAAAGGAGGTGTGTTTCAAAAATGGCATTTACAGACAAAACCCTGGTTTGCAAGGAATGTGGCGAGGAATTTTTGTTTTCCGCATCCGAGCAGGAATTTTACGCTGAAAAAGGCTTTCTGAACGAGCCTGCCCGTTGCCCGCACTGCCGGGCCATCCGCAAACAACAGCGTAACAGCGGCCGGGAAATGTTCACCGTCACCTGCGCCGATTGCGGCCAGGAAACACAGGTGCCTTTCAAGCCCGTAAACAACCGCCCGGTTTACTGCCGGGATTGCTTCAACCGACATAAGGAGCAGGCTTAAAGTGACTTGCTAACCCATTTTTACTAGAATTATTGATATTTCCGGCCCGCCGGGCATATAATCCAACCAGGATTGTCAGCCAGGCGGCCGGTTTTTTAGCGAAGCAATAAACCGCCCTGGCGAACCAAAAGGGGCGGTTTGTTTGTCTATTGGAGAGATTTTGTTGCTGGGGGTGGCGCTTTCAATGGACGCTTTGGCGGTTTCCGCCGTCAGCGGCATGACGCAGCCCAATATGCGCCTGGGCCAGGCTTTGCTGTTGGCCGCCGCCTTTGGCGCTTTTCAGGGCTTGATGCCCCTGTTGGGCTACTACGCCGGCAACCGGCTGGCCGTGGCCGCTTGCCTTTGGGCCCCCTGGCTGGGCTGCGGCCTGCTGGTGGCGGTGGGCGGCAAAATGCTGCTGGACGGCCTGCACGGTCAAACGCAGGGCCTCGTCTGCCTGACTTTGCGCCTGGTGCTGCTACAAGCCGTTGCCACCAGTATCGACGCGCTGGCCGTGGGTCTGGGCCTGGCTGCCGCGGGCCGCTGCCCCAACATCTGGCAGACAGCCGGCCTGATAGCAGCCTGCACCTTCAGCCTCTCCCTGGCTGGCGTGGCCCTGGGAGCACGCCTGGGCTTGCGCCTGGCCGACAAGGCCGGCGTGCTGGGTGGGCTGATTTTAATCGGTATCGGCTTGAAAATGCTCGGTTGATTTATGATTTAGCCCAAAATATTTGTCAGTTCTAGGATTTAGCCCGGAAGAATAACGCCGCCAAAAAGGAGAAGATAATAGCGGCGGAAACGCCCGCCCCGGTGACTTCAAAAATACCGGTGAGCAGACCAACCCAGCCGTTTTGGCTGAACTCCTGCATTGCGCCTTTCACCAGCGAATTGCCAAAGCTGACAATCGGCGTGGTGGCCCCGGCCCCGGCCAGCTCAATCAGCGGTTGATACCAGCCCAAGCCGCCCAGCAGGCAGCCCAGCAGCACAAAGCAAACCATTGTGTGCGCCGGGGTGAGCTTGCAGCCCTGCATCAGCAGCTGGCCGGCCACGCAGAACAGGCCGCCCACCACAAAAGCCCAAACAAAGTGCATAACCATTCAGACCACCTCCCAACTGACGGCATGGGCAATGCCGGGGATACTTTCCTTTTGCTGCACAGACAGGGGCGAGAGCAGCGCGCCGGTGGCCACCAGCAGAACCCGGCGCAGCTCGCCACGGGCTATGCGCCGCCGGATATGCCCGCAGGCCGTGCTGGCGATGCAGCCGCAGCCGCTGCCGCCGGCCAGGTTTTTCGGCTCCGGGCTGAAAATCAGCTTGCCGCAGTCGGTCAGGCGGTTGCTGGGCATAAAAACCCCTTGCCGCTCCAAAAGCTCCTGCAAAAGCGGGCTGCCCACCCAACCCAAATCGCCGGTGACAATCAGGTCATAGTAATCAGGGCGCACGCCGCGCTCCCTAAAATGAGCCAAAAGGCAATCGCAGGCGGCCGGCGCCATCGCCGCGCCCATATTAAAAGGGTCTTTCACGTCTAAATCCACCACCCGGCCAATCGTGGCGGAGGTCACCTGCACCTGGGCCGGAGTCGACGTCGACGGCTTGGCCACGCTGCCCAGCACAACCGCCCCAGCGCCGGTGACGGTGATCTGGGTGGTTTCATTTTTTTGCGCGCCGTATTCATTGGGATAGCGGAACTGCTTCTCCGCCGCGTTGGTGTGGCTGACGGTGGAAGCCAGGGCATATTGCGCCGCCCCGGCCGCCACGCTCAGGGCCGCCAAGGCCTGCCCCTCGGCAAAGGTGGAGCACGCGCCAAACAAGCCCAGATACGGCACGCCCAGGGAGCGGGCGGTGAAGCTGCTGCTGGTAATCTGGTTCAGCAAATCGCCGGAAAAGTGCAAGGCCAGCTCGTCCCGGCCTATGGCGGCGTGGCGCACCGCCAGGTTGCAGGCCTCCTCCAGCAGCTTTTGCTCGGCGGCCTCAAAGCTTTTTTGGCCCAGATAATTATCCTTGTGTATCACATCAAAATCCGCCGCCAGCGGGCCCTCGCCCTCGCGCTTGCCCACCACCGCCCCACAGCCCAAAAGCAGCGGCGCCGGCGCAAAAAGCCAGGTCTGCCGGCCAGCCTGCAAAACGCTCATATACTGCCACCCCCCAGCGTGTACCACAGAGCCAGCGCAATGCTGACCACAAAGGCCCCGGCCGCGCCAAACACGATAACCGGCCCGGCCACCTTGAACATATTGCCACCCACGCCCAGCACCAGGCCCTCGCTGCGATATTCCAGGGCGGCGGAGCAAACGCTGTTGGCAAAGCCGGTGATCGGCACCGCGCTGCCGGCCCCGGCAAATTGGGAGATGTGGTCGTAAACGCCGGCGGCGGTGAGGGCCACGGCCAGCATAATCATCACAGCCGAGGTGGGTGCGCCCACGTTTTCCAGGTTAAACCCCTGGCGCAGCAAAACTTCCTGCACGCCCTGGGCCAGCAGGCAAATCAGCCCGCCCACCAAAAAGGCCCGCAGGCAGCCCTGCAACAGATGCCGCGGCGGCTGCATTTGCGCCTGCATATTTTGATAAGCCTGCGCCGCCGCTTGCTGCCGCAGGGCCGCGCTGCTGGGGTTGGCTTTTTCCGCTTTTTTTGACATCTTGGTAAACTCCTTTCGCTGTTTCCTTTAATTTATTCCTTAGCGTATTATTCCTTAGCTTGCCTGAAGCGGCCCCAAATTATACGGGAATATTTTTAAGCCTAGGCGGCCAAACTAGGCTATATTAAGGGAAGGAGGAGCTTATGTTACTTTTAGTAATCCGCACCGCCATTTTATATGCGGTGACAATGATTTCAATGCGGGCGATGGGCAAGCGGCAAATCGGCCAGCTGCAACCGTTTGAGCTGGTGGTTATCCTGATTATCTCCGAGATGGCCACCATTGGCGTGCAAAACAACGGCATGCCGCTTTTGAACAGCCTGCTGCCGATTATCACCATCACCGTGCTGCAAATTGCCATTGCCCTGATTAATCTGAAAAGCGAGAAGTTTCGGCTGCTGGTGTGCGGCCGGCCCAGCTTTGTAATCCGGGGCGGCGAGATTTTGGAGGAGCAAATGCGCCGCCTGCGCCTGAACACCAACGACCTGCTGGAGCAGCTGCGGGCCAAGGGCTACTTTGACGTGGCGGAGGTGGAATATGCCCTGATGGAAACCAACGGCCAGCTTTCCGTGCTGCCGCGGGCAGACAAGCGGCCCGTGCAGCCGGCCGACCTGCAAATCCAGCCGGAGCACGAGGCCCCTGCCGTCACCCTGATTATCGACGGCAAAATTCAGTGGCAGCACCTGAAAACGCTGGGCCACAATGAGGCGTGGCTGCAAAAAAAATTGGCCAAGCATAGCATTAGCTCGGCCGAACAGGTTTTTTTTATGAGCATTGATTATCAAGGCGACGTTTTTTGCCAGCTGAAAAGCCAGGGAGCCAACAAAGCCGCCGGCAGCCCGCCGCCCTTCCGAGAGGGCGCGCAATTTGCGCCGGCCGCCAGCGGCCAGGGCTGCACCCAAAAGGAGCATTAAAAAGGAGGTTAAGCCTATGCACATCAGCTACAACACCCGGATGGCGGCCTGGCTGCTGCTGGTCAGCCTGCTGACCATTGGCTTTTGCCTGCTGGCCTCCGCCTACGTGAGCCAAACCGTGGCGGAAATGCAGGAGGAGCTGGCCAGGGTGGAAACCGCCCTGCAAACAGAGGATTGGCCCGGCCTGGAGCAAGCCCTGAGCCAAAGCCGGCAAAAATGGCAAAAGGCCCGGCCGTTTTGGCTGGGCCTGATGAATCACCAAGACGTAACCAACATTGATTTGGCCCTACAAAGCCTGCAAGCCTACGGCCAGGAGCAAAAGCGGGAAGACGTCCTCAACCAGCTGCACCTGCTGGATTATTACTTGCAGCTGGCCGTGGAATGCGACCGGCTGACCTGGAGCAACCTATTTTAAAAAGGCCGCCAGCCACTCGATTTTGCAAGCCAGCTCCAACTCCTCCAGCCGATAAAGCGCCTGGCTGAGGCAATCGCCCCAAACCACGCAGCCGTGCTCCGCCAAAAACGCGCCGCGCGCGCCCTGCCCTGCGGCCTGCCCCACGCCCTCAGCCAACTGCCATGTGCCAGGCTCCGCAAAGGGCAACAGAGGAATTTCCCCCAGGCATTCCGTCACCTCCGGCAGGCGGCTCTGCAAGGTACGCCCGGCCAGCGCAAAGGCCGTAGCGTAAGGCGAATGGGCGTGCAGAACCGCCCGCGCCGTCGGCTCCGCCTGATAGACCCGCAGGTGCATCGGCAGCTCCGAGGTGGGCCGGCCCGGCCCGTGGGAAAGCACCCGGCCCGTTAAATCCACCAGCAGCAAATCCGCCGGGGCCAGCTCGCCCTTGGATTTGCCCGCCGGGGTCACCAAAATTTCCTGCTCATTCAAACGCACGCTGATATTGCCGTCGTGCCCGGCCACCAACCCGGCCGCAAGCATGCGGCGGCCAGTCTGCACCAGCTCCGCCGCGGCCTGTGCCAATGTAAACTGCATCATCAAAAAAAACACACTCCTGCTTATAGTTTAGGGCCCGTTTTTTCCTTATGCCGGGCCCATTATTTAGGATATGAAGTTGAGGCGGTTTTTAGAACCGCTATTTTTCTTTTAAAGCAGCCAGATTTTCCCCGTAGGGCGGATAAATCAGGCCGCGCTCCGTGATAATAGCGGAAACCAGCTCCGCCGGGGTGACGTCGAACGCCGGGTTGAAGATTTCCACCCCCGGCGGGGCCATTCGCTGCTGATACCACAGCTCCGCCACCTCCTCCGGGGCCCGCTCCTCAATCACGATATTTTTGCCGCTGCGGCAATCCAAATCCACCGTGGAGGTTGGCGCGGCCACGTAAAAGGGCACCTTGAAATGCCGGGCCAGCACGGCCAGTCCGCTGGTGCCGATTTTGTTAGCCACGTCGCCGTTGGCGGCAATCCGGTCCGCCCCCACGATCACCGCGTCCACCCGGCCCTGGGCCAGCACCGTGGCCGCCATATTATCGCAAAGCAAGGTGCAGGGCAGGCCCGCCTGCTGCAACTCCCAGGCGGTCAGCCGGGCCCCTTGCAGGAGCGGCCGGGTTTCATCAGCAAACACGTGCAAAATGTGGCCGCGCTCCTGGGCCAGATAAATCGGGGCCAGGGCCGTGCCGTATTGCACCGCCGCCAGCTGCCCGGCGTTGCAGTGAGTCAGCACGCTTTGGCAGTTTTCCAGCAGCGGCAAGCCGGCCTCGCCAATGGCCCGGCAGCAGGCAATATCCTCGTCGCGGATTGCGTTGGCCTCGGCAAGCAGGGCGGCTTTAATCTCCGGCAGGCTGCGCTGCTTGTTTTGCAGGGCTGCCTGCTTCATTCGGTTAAGCGCCCAGCTAAGGTTCACCGCCGTGGGCCGTGCGCCCGCCAGATAGGCCTTGGCCCGGCAGAATTTTTGGTAAAACTCAGGAAAGTCCGGGGCCAAAATGCGCCGGGCCGCCAGGGCCAGCCCCCCTGCCGCCGCCACGCCGATGGCCGGCGCGCCGCGCACAGCCAGGGTTTTGATGGCCTGCCAAACCTCCTCCAGCTCAGAGAGCTCCAGCCAAACCAACTCGTTGGGCAGGCGGGTTTGATCCACCAGGCGCAGCTTGGTGCAGTCGTCGTTTAGGGAAACCGTGCGCCAGGCCGTATTCTCTGCCATAATAACACCTCCCGGCCGAAAATTTTTCGGCAATTTCAGCTTAGCAGTACATAATTATTATCAAATCCGGGTCCACGCTTTCCACGTAATCAGCCAGATTTTCAATGTTGTAATAGCGCAAATCTACCATATAAAGCTTATCAACCATTGTGGCCAGAAACGCGCCGTAAGGCAGGCCGTAGGAATCCTTAATCAGCAGCACCGTTGGGCCGCGGCTGTTGTTCAGATTGTCCGCCAGCAAGGTGGGATAATCCGCGCCCCAGTACGCACCGTAGCGGTTGGTGTAGACTGAGGGCTCGGTGAGCAGGGTTTTGTCGATAATCGTGGTGACAAAATCGCCGTAGAACACCTTGAGCTCGCCGGTGTGCTGCTTCAACTCCGTCTGGAATTTGGTGTCGAAAAGCGGGGTGAGCAGGGTGAAGTCGTCCAGGCCGCCGTAATACGGCCCCACGCGCCGGCCCTGGCTGCCCAAAAAGTTTTGGCCGTAATCGGTTTGGCGCCAGTTGGCAGGGTCGCAAAACTCGCCGTCCGGGTCCAGCTGCCAGCCGAAAAGCTCCTCAATCTCCTGCACGGTGCGGCCCACCGCCCAAAGGGCCGTTTCCACCCGCCAATGGTGGTCGGTGCGGTAGAACATGCGCTCCTTGTCCAGTCCGTCCGCCTCAGCGGCCTGCCGCAAATCCAGATAGGGCACGCCGGCCTCCTCCAGCAGGGCAAAATTGGCGGCCACGTTTTCAGCGGAATGGTCGTTCAGGGTGACGGGAAACTCCGTGTAGCCCTCAATATGCTTGGTGGGCGGCTGCACGTACAAAATCGGTATGTCCAAATCCTGCAAAATCTCAATCCGCTGCACAATCTCCCGCGGCTGGGCCGGGAAAGTGATAAATTGCAGCCAATCGTGGTTATCCTTAACTATGGAGTAGGAATATTCCGTGTCGCGCACAAAATGGCGATCCAGCAGGCGCATTTCCAGGCCGTGCAGCTCCACCAGCAAATCCTTGAAAGCCATATCCTCCACGGTTTTGTCCGTCCAGTGCTCCACCAGGGCCTCGCCGGCCTCGTACCAGGTGAGGTTCTTCTCCTGCGCGCCGTCCGCCACCTTGCCAATCTCGTTGTAAAACTCCACAATATTAATGCCGTAGGTGTTCACGCACATCGCAAATATCACCAGCAGAAAGGCCGCCGGCAGAAACCAACGCCGAGGCGTGGGCTGACGTTTTTGGCCACGCCGGCCCAGCCAGGCCTGCAAAATAGGATATTTTTCCGACAATTTAGGTTTTTCAGAATTTGCCTTAGCCGAAACCGACTGCTTATCTGCGTTTGTCTTAGCCAAAATCAGCCTCTCCTTTCCGCTTAAAAGTTAAAGTAAATGAACGGGTTGTAGCTGCCTTTGGCCAGGGCGGCCAACGCCAGCAGCAACATCAGCAGCAGGCAGCAATCGCGCAGCACGCCCAGCGGCACGCCGACCCAACCCCGGCCCAGCACCACGTGCAGGCGGCGCAGGCCGCGCTTCAGCAGCGGCAGCAGCGGCAGACTGGCCAGGCAGGCCACGACCAACTGCACCCGGTTTTCCACCAACTGGAAGATGAAGATTTCATCGAACAAAGGGTTGTGATACAAGCCAAACATCAGGCCAATGTACTGCACCGCCTGGGTCATATCCGCACTGCGGAAGATAACCCAGCCGATAATCACCACCAGCATCGTAAACAGATT
The DNA here is from genome assembly GCA_021769035.1 of Bacillota bacterium. Lineage (GTDB taxonomy): Bacteria > Bacillota > Dehalobacteriia > UBA4068 > UBA4997 > Avidehalobacter. Next base: position 26,527 of record JAETTP010000011.1, read on the forward strand.
GCCCAGCAGGGGGATTTTACCCAGAACCGCGGCCGCTTTGGGCAGCTTATCCCGGCAGATTTTTTCCAGCGCCAGGAAGCAGAAGTAATACAGACCCCAGACGACGAACGTCCAATTTGCGCCGTGCCAAAGGCCGGTCAGCAGCCAAACCACCAGCAGGTTGACAATTTGCCGGGGCAGGCCAAGGCGGTTGCCGCCCAGCGGAATGTAGACGTAATCCCGAAACCAGCTGGAGAGCGACATGTGCCACCTGCGCCAAAAATCGGTGACGGAGCGGGCCACGTAGGGATAATTGAAGTTGGGCAGGAAATGAAAGCCAAACATGCGCCCCAGCCCCAGAGCCATATCGGAATAGCCGCTGAAATCGAAGTAAATTTGCAGGGTGTAGGCCACGGCGGCAATCCAGGCGGCCGCCACCGACATCTCCAGCGGGCTGTCGTAGGTGGCACCGTCAAAAATCTTTTCCGCAATCAGGGCAAAGTTGTTAGCCAGCAGCACCTTTTTGCCCAGGCCGATGATGAACAAATCCACCCCGGCGGCAAAATCGCGCCAGTTCTCCCGCCGGCCGTCAATCTCCTTGGCGATGGTGTTGTAGCGCACAATCGGGCCGGCAATCAGCTGCGGGAAAAAGGCCACGTAAAGCCCCACGTCCAGCACATTGCGCCGGGCCTGGGCCTGGCCGCGGCAAACGTCCAGCACGTAGCTCATACCCTGAAAGGTGAAAAAGGAAATGCCAATCGGCAGCACCAGGCCGGGGTCCGTCAAATGCAGGCCGAAGCTTTGGTTCAGGTTGCTCACCACAAAGCCGGCGTATTTGTAAACCCCAAGCAGGCCCAGGTTAAAAGCCAGCATTGCGGCGATATTCAGGCGGGCCGGCCAGGGCCCCCAGCTTTCCGTCCGCTCGCGGAACAGAGCCGCCAGCAGGCCAAACGCATAGTTGCCGGCAATGCAGGCCAACATCAGCAGCACGTAAAGAGGCTCGCCCCAGGCGTAGAAGAACAGGCTCATCAACAACAGGAAACGGTTGCGCAGCCGGCGGCCGGGCAACAGATAATATACCATCAAGGTAAACGGCAAAAAGCCACACAAAAATTCAACACTGGAAAACAGCACGCTGCAAAACTCCTCCACACTCGCAAAGCTCACAAGATTGTTTATAAACGGTGTGCAAAAATGACCCGTACCTACTATTTTACACCGAAACGGTGAGAATTACAACACTATTTCCCCAAAATATCCCCAAAAATTTCACGGATATTATTGCCAGGCCACGGTCGGCCCTCAAAACAGAGGCTCCTGTCGCTTCCCCGCCGTCTTTTAAGGCAGAGGCTCCTGCCGTTTCACCTCAATCTCAAACCAGAAGCAGCTGCCCTGGCCGGCGGTGCTCTCCACGCCGTAGGCCCCGCCGTGCAAATCCAGAATATTCTTCACAATAGCCAGGCCCAACCCGTTGCCGGCCCGGCTGCGCTGGTGGTTGGCGCTGCCCTTGTAGTAGCGCCGCCAGATGTCTTTAATCTGCTCCGGGGCAATGCCCTCGCCGGTGTCAATCACCTCAATGCGCACCCGGCTGCCGTGGTGCAGTAGCTGTTGGCGAATTTTCACCAGCTTATCCGGGCCGGTGTAGGTGACGGCGTTGTTTATCAGATTGTAGATAACCTGGGTCAGCTTAATTTCGTCCGCCTCCACCCACAGGCGGGCGGCCGGCACAAAATCAATGGTGTAGCCCTCGGTGGCCATCAGCTTGTTAAAGCGGACGATAATGCTATCAATCAGCTCCGTCAGCTCAAACTCCCGCCGCTCCAGCTTGATGGCCCCGGCCTGCAATTTGGACATATCCAGCAAATCGTTGACCAGCACGGAAAGGCGCTCTGTTTCGTCAATAATCACCTGCACGTTTTCCGGCGTGTTCTCACCGGGCAAATCGCGCATTGCCTCGCCATAGGCCGTAATCAGGGTCAGTGGGGTGCGCAAATCGTGTGAGATGTTGGCGATAAGGTCGTGCTGGAGCTGCTCCGTTTTCGCCAGTTCCCCTGCGGCGTAGTTCAGGGTTTCCGCCAGCTGGCTGATTTCCAAATCCGCCCGCGGCACGCTGAAATCCAACTCAAAATCGCCCTGGGCCAGCCGGCGGGACAGCTTGTTGATGTGAATAATCGGCCGGGAAATTTGGCCGGCCAGCACCAAAGCCATAATCAGCCCCAACAAAATCATCACCCCGGTGAGCAGCACCAGCTGCAAGCGCAGCGTGCTGACGGTGGCGTCCAACGGGGCAATGTTGCCGTTCACCAGCACCACAAACCGGCCCTCCGCCTCGGTTTCCACCAAGCGCACGGAAACCAGCATTGTCGGCGTGTCGTGGTTCAGTTGGTAAAAGCGGGTGAGATAGCGGAAGCGTTCGCCCAGCAGGCGGGCCAGCTTGCTGTTTTTCTCCTGATTGCCGGGCTCAAAATCCAGCTCGTAAAACTCGGTGCCGCCGTTTTTGGCCGCCTCCGCCGCCAGGGCCAGCACCTCGCCCGCGTTCAGCTCGTGGATAATACACAGGGCGTTGACGTCCACGCTTTGGGCTTGCAGGTTCAGGCCGGCGTCCGGGGTCAGCTTGGCCACCAGCACGCACATATAATTGTTGCGGGCCACGGCATACATCACATCAGAAAGCTCGTCGCTTTCAAAGCCGTGCGCTTGCAGGCTTTGGCTGATTTCCTGAGAAACATGGCGCATATCGTTGGTTTTTACCTGCTTGTAGATGGTGTCCAGAAAAACGGTTTGGGCCAGCCAGAGCAACACCAGCATAATCAGGGAAAACAGCATAAAATGCCGGAATATGCGCCATTTTATGCCGCCCAAAAGCCGCCTGGCCCGGAAGCGGCCCGCGTCCCCGGCGCCCTCTATTTTATATTTGAAGGTTTTGGCCTTGCGTTTGAAACTCAGCATTTAATCCCTTTCCTACAAATCCTCTTTGACTTCAAAAAATTCATATTATTAAAAATTTCTTTTTGAATTTTTAAAAAATTACAAATCCTCTTTGGCTTCAAAAAATTCATATTATTAAAAATTTCTTTTTGAATTTTTAAAAAATTACAAATCCTCTTTGACTTCAAAAAAATTCATATTATTAAAAATTTCTTTTTGAATTTTTAAAAAATTACAAATCCTCTTTGGCTTCAAATCTATACCCTACACCTCTTAGTGTGACAATGCAGGTGGCGTATTTGCCCAGGCTTTTGCGCAGCAGCTTGATATGCGTGTCCAGGGTGCGGTCGTCGCCATAGTAATCATAACCCCAAATTTCGGTGATAATCTTTTCCCGCGTCAGGGCCCGGCCGCGGTTCTGCACCAGATAAAACAGCAGGTCATATTCCTTGGGCGACATATTGCGCCGCTCGCCGTCCACATAAACCAGGCGGGCGGAAAAATCAATGCACAGGCCGCCAATTTGCAGCACCTCGTGGCCGTCCTGGGCCTGGGCTGCGTCCGGCTTGGCGGCAGCGCCGGCCCGGCGCAGGATAGCGTCGATGCGCAGCATCAGCTCCCGCGGGGAAAAGGGCTTCACCACGTAGTCGTCGCCGCCGGCTTCAAAGCCGTGAATACGGTCATATTCCTCGCCGCGGGCGGAAAGCATCAGCACCGGCACATCGCGCATTTTGCGGATTTCCCGGCAAGCGGAAAAGCCGTCCAGCTCCGGCATCATAATATCCATCACAATCAAATCCACATCGTCGTTTTCGCGGCAGTAGTCGATGGCCTCCATGCCGTTGGCGGCCTCCGCCACGTCGTAGCCCTCAAACTGAGCATATTTTTTGATAATTTGCCGGATACCGGCTTCGTCGTCCACAATCAGCAGCTTAGTCATTGGCAGCGCCTCCTTTTATTACATTCATTATATCATTAAAACCGGCCCCTGTATATAGCAAAAGACCGGTTTACGCCGGCCTTTCGCTTTAGTTGTATAGGACTTGGTTATAATGATGAAAAAGTTATTTTTAATTTAATCAGAAAAGTTTACAAAAAATGAAGAATAAGTTGGTTCTTTTTTAATCAAGTTTTTTTGTTGGTTCTTAATAAGATAATCTAAGATTTTTAACTAGCCAAAACTTTATTACTCGATAGGCACCGCCCCTTTCGCTTTTTGGCCGGCGTTGCGTTTGTGCCGGCCCTCGTTTCTCTACACTCACAAGCTACGATTATATAATAAACCCTCTATGTGAATTTTATATGAACAGCAGGTGTTTTTTGGGAAAAAATTTAGCTTGACTTTTTGTTTTTTTTCGATTAAACTACTATTAATCATTTTAGAAAGGAAGTATGGTAGTATGATTGTAATTTTGAAGAACAACGTAGAACAAGCCCAGGTGCAACAGCTGGTTAAGGATTTTGAGGCGCAAAACTTCGCCGTCCATATGAGCCAGGGCACCAACACCACTATTTTAGGCCTGGTGGGCGACACCGCCCACGTGGATCTGGAAAAACTCCTGACCATTGATATTGTGCGCGACGTCCGCCGCATATCTGAGCCCTACAAAGCGGCCAGCCGCAGCTTTCACCCGCAGGACACCATTGTGCAGGTGGGCGGTTTGCGCATTGGCGCGGGCACTTTCACGGTAATCGCCGGGCCCTGCTCCGTGGAGAGTAAAGAGCAAATGGAAACCGTGGCGGCCTCTGTTAAGGCCAGCGGCGCGGCCTTTCTGCGCGGCGGCGCTTTCAAGCCCCGCACCAGCCCCTATTCCTTTCAGGGCCTGGAGGACGAGGGAATCCGCCTGCTGACCGCCGCCAAAAAAGCCACCGGCCTGCCCATCGTCACGGAGATTATGAGCGAAACTCAGCTGCCGGAATTTGAAGACGTGGACATTATCCAGGTGGGCGCGCGCAATATGCAGAACTTCCGCCTGCTCAAGGAGTTGGGCCACTGCAACAAGCCCATTCTGCTGAAGCGCGGCCTGGCTAACACCATCGAGGAGCTGCTGATGAGCGCGGAATATATCTTGGCCGGCGGCAACGAGCAGGTTATCCTCTGCGAGCGCGGTATCCGCACCTTTGAAACCTGTATCCGCAACAACCTGGACATTTCCGCTATCCCGGTTTTAAAGCGGCAATCGCACCTGCCGATCATCATCGACCCCAGCCACGCCGCCGGCAACACCTGGATGATTGAGCCGCTCTCCCGCGCAGCCCTGGCCGCCGGGGCCGACGGCCTGATGATTGAGGTGCACAACAACCCCAAAGCGGCCCTGTGCGACGGCGCGCAAAGCCTGGATTTGCCCCAGTTTGAGGCCTTAATGCAGGATATTAAAAAACGCGCCGCCTTTGAGGGCAAGGAGCTGCAATAAGCCTAAAAAGCAGCCCCCAACGGTTGACAAAAGGCCGGCAAAGTGCTATAACAAATACGCTAAGTTATGAATTTTTTTCAAAAATGCACTAACAAACCCCCTTGGAGGCGCAACTCCAAGGGGGTTCTATTTGACTAGACCCAGGCTAATTTGGCCCAAAGCATTGCTTATTGAGTTAAAGTTTGTTATAATGTAAACAACTTGATTTTATAGTTGTTTTAGGAGGTATATTATAATGAAGAAACTGATTGCAGCCCTTTGTTTAAGCCTGGCCCTGTTGCTGCCAACCGCCGCCTGGGCGGCCAACGTGCCCATCTATTTTCGCGGGTACTTAACCACCACCGGTTTGGAACGAAACGGGGCCATTTACCTATCCCAGCGAGCTTTGTTTGAGTCTATGGCGCTGGAAGTTGGCTACACTGAGGCCAGCCAAAAGATTAACCTGACGTTTAGCGACCAGTCCCTTTTAAACAGCGGCCAGTTGGATATGCAGGTGGGTAGCCGGGACGCCGACTACAACCGCAGCTACTACGACCACGGCGAGGGCCCTTTCACCGACCACGCCTGGTTTTATCTGGAGCACGTGCCCTTTGTAAAAGACGGGCTGGTTTACCTGCCGATACGCTTCGTGGCTGAGGAGGTTTTGGGCTGCAATGTGGAATGGAAAGACGGCGCGGTTTACATTGACCTGCCCTACGCCACCTATACTGACGGCGAGGATACCTACAGCCTGTGCCTGGCCTCCGGGCACTTTTTCCGCAATGGCGAGCTGCTGGCCCGCCTCAACCTGCCAGGCTATGCGAACTGCCACAATCTGGCCGTAACCGGCGGCTTGCAGGTGCGCCGCACCGAGGGAGGAGCCTATCTGTTGCAGGCAGAGGGCCGCGACACCAGCGGGCTTACCAAAAACCTGCGTTGGTACGCCTGGCTTCAGCCCACGGCCGACGGCTACAGCAGCCAAACGGCCTATATCTCCACTCTGCAAAGCGCCGATTGGCTGCCGGGCGTCGTGCAAAGCCCCGGCCAAGTCTGGCTGAACGACGGGGGGCAAGTTCTCTGTTTGGACGAGGCAAGCGGCCAAGTGCAGACGTTTGACCAAAACAGCTGGCTGCAACAAACGCTGGGCAACGATACGGCCGCCGGCTATCTGCAATGGACGGACGGCCACTTGGCCCTGCTGGGCGACACCGACGGCTATGCGCTGTGGGATATGCAGGCGAAGCGCGGGGTGGATTTGACCCCTCTGCTGCTGACCGACGCGGTGCGAACCCAGGCGGAGGAATATCTGCGGACGGAGGCCACAGTGGATTTCCGGCCGGACACCGACTTCGCCTACTACTGGGAGGGCCTGGGCAAGCAGCATTTGGCCGTGGGCGACGTTTACCCGTATCTGCACTTTTTGGGCGAGGAGGCCGGCCGGCTGCAATTTGAATTGCGCTGCCATTATCACACCAGCGGCTTGGGCGACGCCGGCCAGGCGGTCTACCCCCTGACTATCGAACTAACGCAAATTCAATTTTAGGCATTGACATCTGGCCCATAAAATATTACAATTATAGAATATAAAAAAATTCAAATTGCTAGGAGAGGAAAAGACGATGAATAAACTACAATTTGTGACGCAAACCGACCCGGAACTGGCAGCGGTTATGCAGCAGGAGCTGGCTCGGCAACGTAACAAAATTGAACTGATTGCTTCGGAAAACTTCACCAGCCTGGCCGTGATGGAGGCCCAGGGCAGCGTGCTGACCAACAAATACGCCGAGGGCTACCCCGGCAAACGTTACTACGGCGGCTGCGAATATGTGGACGTGGTGGAGGATTTGGCGCGGGAACGGGCCAAAAAGCTTTTTGGCGCGGCGCACGCCAATGTGCAGCCCCACAGCGGCGCACAGGCCAACACAGCGGTTTACTTTGCCCTGTTGCAGCCCGGCGACAAGGTGCTGGGTATGAACCTGGCCCACGGCGGCCATCTCACCCACGGCAGCCCGGTGAACTACTCCGGCAAAACCTACAACTTTGCGGCCTACGGTGTGGAGCCGGAAACCGAGGTTATCGATTACGACCACGTGCGCCAAATTGCCAAGCAAGAGAACCCCAAGCTGATTGTGGCCGGCGCTTCCGCCTACCCGCGGATTATCGATTTTGCCGCCCTGGCGGACATCGCCAAGGAGGTGGGCGCCAAGCTGATGGTGGATATGGCCCACATTGCCGGCCTGGTGGCCGCTGGCCTGCACCCCAGCCCGGTGCCACACGCCGACGTGACCACCACCACCACCCATAAAACCCTGCGCGGCCCGCGCGGCGGCCTGATTCTCTGCGGCGAAGAGCTGGCCAAGGATATTGACAAGGCTATTTTCCCCGGCTGCCAGGGCGGCCCGCTGATGCACGTGATTGCCGCCAAGGCCGTGGCCCTGGGCGAGGCCTTGCAGCCCAGCTTTAAGGAATACGGCCAGAAGATTTTGGCTAATGCGCAAGCCCTGGCGGAGGAACTGCTGGCGGCTGGCTTCCACCTGGTTTCCGGCGGCACGGACAACCACCTGATTTTGGTGAACCTAACCAGCAAGGGTCTCACCGGCAAATACGCCGAGCACCGGCTGGATTCCATCGGTATCACCTGCAACAAGAACGCGGTGCCGTTCGACACCCAAAGCCCTTTCATCACCAGCGGTATTCGGCTGGGCAGCCCGGCGATGACCACCCGCGGCTTTGAGCCGGCGGATATGCGCCAAGTGGCCAAAGCGATTGACCTGGCCCTGAGCTACGGCGAGGACGAGGCCAAGCTGCAACAGGCGGCGGCCATTGTTAAGGAGCTGTGCCAGGCCCACCCGCTTTACCCCGAATTGGACTAATCAAGGAGATTTGGAAAATGCGCGAATCCTGGGACGAATATTTTATGCGTCTGGCCTATCAGGTGGCCACCCGCACCACCTGTCTTAGGCGCAGCGTGGGTGCGGTGGCCGTCAGCCCGGATCATCGGATTATCGGCAGCGGCTACAACGGAGCCCTGCCCGGCGCGCCCCACTGCGACGAGGTGGGCGGCTGCCTGCGCGAGCAGTTGGGCGTGCCCAGCGGGCAGCGGCAGGAAATCTGCCGGGCCCAGCACGCAGAGGCCAACATTTGCAACTCTGCCGCCAAACACGGCATTTGTCTGGACGGGGCGACAATTTACGTCACCAATCAGCCCTGCACCACCTGCGTTAAAGCGATGGTAACCAGCGGTATCCGGCGGGTGGTTTTCGATGGCCCCTATCCTGATGATTTGGCCTGCCAGTTGGCTAAGGAGGCCGGAATGGAGCTGGTGAGCCTGGCCGAGCTGCGGAAGCAAGCCAAAACCGAAGCGACGGAAGATAAGACTGACGAGCCGGCAAAAGCGAGATAATAAATGACAGAAAGGGCGATATAATGGAGCGGAAAAAGATTTTACTGGTTTTTGGCACGCGGCCGGAGGCTATCAAGATGGCCCCGCTGGTGAAAACCTTGCAGGCCGACCGCCGCTTTGAAGCCAAAGTGGCGGTGACGGCGCAGCACCGGGAAATGCTGGACCAAGTGCTGGAGTGCTTTGACGTGCACCCGGATTTTGACCTGAATATGATGAAGCACGGCCAAACCCTGGCGGAGGTGACCAGCGGCGCGCTGGTTGGGCTGCAACAAATTATTGCGGCGGAGAAGCCGCACCTGGTGCTGGTGCACGGCGACACCACCACCACCTTTGCCGGCGCCCTGGCCGCCTTTTACGAGCGCACCCCCGTGGGCCACGTGGAAGCGGGCCTGCGCACCGGCGACAAATACGCCCCCTATCCCGAGGAGATTAACCGCCGCCTGACTAGCCAGCTGACGGATTTTCATTTTGCGCCCACGGAAACCGCCCGCCAAAACCTGCTGCACGACGGCCTGCCCTCCAAACAAGTTTTCGTCACCGGCAACACCGTTATTGACGCGCTGCTGCAAACCGTGGCCAACGGCTGCGATTTGGAGCAGTATCTGGGCGCGGAGGTTTGCCACCAGATTAACTGGGACAAAAAGATTGTGCTGCTCACCTGTCACCGGCGGGAAAATTGGGGCCAGCCTATGCACGAGATTTTCACCGCTGTGGCCCGGCTGGCCCGAGAGCTAGCGCAATCGATTGAAATTGTTTACCCGGTGCATAAAAACCCGCTGGTGCGCCAAGCAGCACAGGAGTTGATGAGCGGCGTGCCTAACATTCACCTGATTGAGCCTCTGGATTACCGCCCCTTTGCCCAGCTGATGAGCCTCAGCCACCTGGTGGTGACGGACTCCGGCGGAATGCAGGAGGAAGCGCCCGCCCTAGGCAAACCGGTGCTGGTGCTGCGCGACGTCACCGAGCGGCCGGAGGCTATCAAGGCCGGCACTGCCCGCCTGATTGGCACCAATGAAAAATCCGTCTACGACGGGATTCGACTGCTGCTCACCGACGGCGAGGTTTATCGCCAAATGGCCCACGCCGCCAACCCCTACGGCGACGGCCGGGCCGCCCAGCATATTCGGGACATTTTGGCGGCTCTGCTTTAGGCTATGGCAGTCGATTTGAAAAAACCGCCCAAGCCGACTAAACCGCCCACTGAGGCGCAAAAGGCCTTTGAGGCCAAAGTGAAAAACGCCCAGCGTTCAGCAGCCAATGCTTCCTGGCAGCTGCTGCTGGGCTTTGGCCTCAGCTTTGCCGTGCGCGTCGGCGTGCTGGGCATTTGGTTGGGCGGCTGGATTGACCGGCACTGGCTGGGCGGCACTGGCCTGGGCGCGGCCGCCATCATCGTGCTGGTGATTTTCTACTCCTTTTATATGCTCTACGCTGATTTGCAACGCTTGGAGCGCCGGGTTCAGGCTGAAAAGGCGCAGGCAGAAGCGGAAATGCGGGAAAAGATATAAAGAAAAGCACCGAATTTGCTTTGTCAAGTCCGGCGCTTTGTTTTTGTCAAAATTTGGTTGACCTAAATCAACAAATAATGTAAAATGTTAGTTGGTTGCTTGCAGAGTGGACGCAGGCGACAGGCACCATTTAATAACGGTAGGCGGTTAGCCAACAAACCCCATTAAAGTAGGAAAGGGGGTGAGGCTTGTGCGTATTAGCTTTGATATATGGCGTTTTCACGTTATAATCAACATAAAGCTCAAGAAACACAAAAAACCCGCCACTCGGCCAAGTGACAGGTTTTAATATAAAACATTAAAAACACTTTGGCTAACCGCTTATCAGTGGCGCCTCACACTATTAGTATATACCACCGGGCTTGTTTTGTCAAGCCCGGTGGTTTGTTTTGAATTTCTCAATTTTTTTCCAGTAATTGCTTTTTGATATGCTCCAAGACCTCATTATATTTTTCAACAGCCCGCTTCAACGCCTTGTCGGCGCTCTCCTCTTGGGAGAGTTCGTCCGTAAAACGATTGTAACTGAAAAAAAAGCTATTCGAGATACGCGCCGACCTATGCAGCAACAGCAAAGCCGCCGCCCGCTCCTCTATATCCTGAATATTCAGGGCGTGGAAAAGCTCGATTAAAAGGCCGTCCGCATCTTCCAACTCCGCCTCGGAAACCGCTTTAATCGCTGTTTGCATTTTTTTCAAAAAATCAGAAAGCTCGTCCTGGTTTTGTGATGCGCTTGATTGCTTGCGCTCGTCGTCTGGCAAATATTCTCTAACATCAGTTTCGCCACGCAAAAAAGCGCCGCTGACATTAAAATATTCCTCTAAAGCGGCCATTGCTCTGGAATTAGGTTCTCTTAAACTATTTTCGTAGCTTCTAATAGCTGTTTCTTTTAAGCCGGTTAATTGCGCCAACTGGGCTTGGGTTAGATTTTCTGATTTGCGAAGCTCCCTTATTCGCTGAGCCATTATGGTTTTTTCTTTCATATTTATTAACTCCCAGAAAAAAACATTATCAAACGTAAATATTTTATGATAAAAACTATTGACATTAGCGAACGACAATATTATAATATATATTAGCGAATGACTATATTTTTAGAAAAGAACACGATAATATAAGTTGCAAAAAATACACAAAAAACGTGCGTAGGCATCCCAAAATCTACTTAACTAAAAAATCCTTAATAGATATATTATATCGTAAATAAAGGTGTTTGCGCAAGCATAATTTATCAGCTCCATCGCCGGGCTTGTTTTGTCAAGTCTGGTGGTCTTTCTTTAATGCGGTTTTCAATTTTTTTCCAGTAATTGCTTTTTGATATGCTCCAAGACCTCATTATATTTTTCGACAGCCCGCTTCAACGCCTTGTCGGCGCTCTCCTCTTGGGATAGCTCATCCGTAAAACGATTGTAACTGAAAAAAAAGTTATTTGAGATACGCGCCGACCTATGCAGCAACAGCAAAGCCGTCGCCCGCTCCTCTATATCCTGAATATTCAGGGCGTGGAAAAGCTCGATTAAAAGGCCGTCCGCGTCTTCTAACTCCGCCTCGGAAATCGCTTTAATCGCTGCTTGCAATTTTTTCAAAAAATCAGAAAGCTCGTCCTGGTTTTGTGGTGCGCTTGATTGCTTGCGCTCGTCGTCTGGCAAATATTCTCTAACATCAGTTTCGCCACGCAAAAAAGCGCCGCTGACATTAAAATATTCCTCCAAAGCGGCCATTGCTCTGGAATTAGGTTCTCGCCTATTATTTTCATATCCAATAATAGAACCATATCCTAATCCAGTCTGTTTTGCTAACTGTTTTTGAGTAATTCCTTTTTCTTTACGCAATTCTTTTATTCTTTTTGCAATTCCCTTGCCGGGTTGATTTTCCATAATGATACGCTCCAAAATATATCCGATACAAATTCACATCATTTTTTATGCAAATGGAAAAATTAAAAAAAGGCTTGACTTATTCTTCCGAATAAGTTATAATAATGCAAAACAATAACTTATGCATACGAACAAGTTATAAACAGTTGACAGTTTTTAGTTTTGGCTGGAGAAATAAAGCAACATTAGGGTACATCAAAAAACGTGTGCCAACACCCCAAAGCCCACTTAACTAAAAATTCCTTAATAGATATATTATATCGTAAATAGAGGCATTTGCGCAACTATAATTTATCGGGCCGGTTAGACAAATAAGGCAAAAGCCAAATTTTAAGCTTGTTTGGCGATTATCTTAATATTACAATCGTACTTAAAGCAAATGAGGTGATTTTATAATGCAAAAAGAGGAGTTTGCCAAAAGATTAAATGAATTGCGTCTTGCCAAAGAGGTTTCTGCTCAGAAAATGAGTTTGGCAATCGGCCAAAGCAAAGGTTACATAAAAACCATTGAATGTAATAGAGCTTTGCCGTCGATGAAGGCTTTTTTCAATATTTGCGATTATTTAGGCATTACGCCGGAGCAATTTTTCAACCTGGAGGTAAAAAATCCCCTAGAGATAAACGAATTGAAACGCTCAGCCGCAGGCCTAAGCAGCAAGCAGCTAGACGCGCTCATCAGCTTGCTGCAATCCTAAACAGAGCCCGCCAATCACTCCGCCAGCGGCAGCCGCCGCACATAATCCTGCGCGGACCAGAACAGCAGCTCCTTACCGTCCGGGCTAACCATTCCGCCGTTGATATAATCCGGCGAGTTATGTCCGTCCAGCAGCCTATAGCGCCACCAGGTCAAATTATCCTGCCAGATAAGCTGCCGCTTCCCGGTTTGGTAATCATATTGCCAAATTTTGTTGCCCCAAAGACTATCAAAATCAGGAGCTTGCGCAAAATAAAGCTTGCTGCCGTAAGCGTCCAACAGATTGTAATGCTCCTCCTGCGTATAAGGCAGCTGCAAGCTGTTCAACAGCTCACCGGTTTGCAAATCCACCACCTGATAAACCGCGCTTTGGCTGCCCGGCAACATCGCCTCCAGCAGCCAGCAATCGCCGGCCCGGCCCTGCACCGGCCAAAAATGCCAGTACCAGCGGTTTATATCCTGCTCCGGCAAGGGCCACTCCTCCGCCGCCTGCCAAAACCGCGCCTCCGCCGGCCAATCGCCCTCCGGCAGCGTAATCTCCACCAGCTCGCCCAGATAGTTCAAAGCCAGCCAACGGCTGCGCCCGGCCTGCGGCCCCAGATAAGCGCCCGGCACAAAGTGGCTGACGTCCCAAGGGCTCTGCACTTCCAGCAGCGGCTGCTCCTGCCCGGTGCGGCTGTCGTAAAGGCTGAGATGGCAGGTTTGGTTGTGGCTGGCCGTGCCGTCCTCCAACCCCCGGTTGATTAAATATCGCCCCGGCCCCAGCCAATATTCCTCAAAGTAGTCATATTCCCGCAACAAACCGCTGGGCTCCGGCCGGTCTGCGTCGTCAAACCACCGCTGCAAGGTCTGGCTGCGCTCGTCGTAAAACCAAAGCTCATTTTCCCGGCGATGAACGTCCAGCATAACCCCTTCCCGCATTGGCCGCACCTCGCAATGCAGTATATGGCCGTCTATCGGCAAGGAGCCCACCAGCTGCGGCGGCTGGCTGCCGCTTTGCAGATAAAAATCATAAACATTCTGATAACGCCCCTGCTCGTCCGGGTCCACCTGGTTTGAGGCCAGCAGCAGACAATCCGTGTTATTAACCCAAGTCAGTGCATAAACGCCGCCTCTAGGCTGCGGCAGTTGCCAAACCAGCGCGCCTTGCTCCATAAAAGCCGCATTAAACCAAACCAGAGCCAACACCAGCAGGGCCATTGCCAAAAGCCTTTTCATAAACAATCACTCCGCCAGCGGCAGGGCTACCACATTGCCCCAGCTAAACAGCAAAAGCTCCTTGCCGTCCGGCCGCAGCGCGCCGCTGCCCAGGCCCCACTGGTCATACGCCTGCAAGCCGGCCGCCGCCGTACCCAAAAGCAGCTGGCGCTCGCCGCCGGCAAAATCCCAAGCAAAAACCCGGCAAAAATCTCCCGGCTGTGCATTGTTGGCGGAAAAGTAAACATAGTAAGCGGAAAAGTAAAGCTTGCTGCCCTGCGCCGCCAGCAGGCCGCCGCCGTTTTCATCCTCAGACGGGCAGCTGCCCAACTCCTCGCCCTGCAAATCCACCACCTGATAGTAAAAGCCGTCCTCACAGCACACCTGCAAAGCCAGATAATCCCCGTCCGCCTGGCGCACCCGCTGCATATCGTTGTAGTAAAGCCACGGCTGCGGGGCAGGCCACTGTTCCGAACAGTTCAGCCGCCGCACCTGGGTCTGGCCCGCCGACGGCAGGCTAAGCTCCAGCAAATCGCCCCAGCCGGTCAATAATAGCCAGTTTTCGTGCTCCTCGTCCGGCGGCAGGCAGCGAACCACCTCGCCGGAAAGCTCGGTCAGCATCTGTTCTGTGCCCACCGTTTCGTTATATAAGCTAATTTGCGTGGCAACCCGCTGCGGCTCCTTGGGGTCAACCTGCAAGCGCAGCAGCAAATATTGCCCCTCCGCCAGCCAAAACGCCTGGTCCTCCGGCGTTAAATTCAGCTGAGCCGGCATAGCCGCCTCCTGCACGCCGCCGCTGGCCGCGTCGTAAAGCAAAAACCGGTGCTGTGTTTGGTTGCTCAGCACGCAAACGCCCGGCCGCGCCAAAAAGTAAGCCTGTAAATAATCGGTGTAGGCAAAAAATTCCCGCTCCGGCCAAATGCAAAGCTGCTGCACACTGTCTGCGCTCAGCTCCGCCCCTGCGCCAGCAGTCAGGCGGAAAAGCAAGCCCTGCCGACCCTCCGGCAAGGCATAATCGCCGTAAAGCAGGCAATCGCCGCCCGGCAGAAAATAGGCGCTGTTCAAGGACAGAGCCTGTTCGGGCAGCTCCAGCGCCTCGGCCAGAGGCAAAACCTGCAACTCCGCCGGCTCCTGGCTCGTCTGCGGCTCCGCCGCCTTTTGGCAGCCGGCCAGCGTCAGGGCTAAAAGCAAAGCCAGCCACAGTAAAAACTTTTTCATCACACTATCACCCTTTCAGTATATATTTGCCTATAGTTTAGCAGATTTAGACACAAAAAGCAACCGCCCAAAACAAAATAGGCGGTTGCGCTCATTTTTTTAGCCAAATTATTCCATTTATAGACAAACCATGCTATAATATAAACAATCTATCGCCTCCGGCAGAAAGGAGGTGTTAAAATGACCGTACTTTGTTCGATTGCCACTGCTATACTGGGCAATGTAGTTTCCTACTACATTATCAAATGGTTGGATAGTATGATGCGATAGACAGCCTAGGCCTAAGCTGTGCCTACATACAAACAGAATAAAAAAGCCCCCGCTGACACCGGGGGCTTTTTGCTGTGCATTTTGTGCTAAAATAACCGTACTATTTTGTTCACAATCATTATAGCATTCCACTCCGCCTTTGTCAATAGATTTTGACTAAAATAAGCCGCAGCTTAATCCCACCAGAAGTACCAAACCGTGGAAAGGCTGAGCGTTTCCGCCAGAGAACCGACGGTGAAGCCCTCCGCCGATTGGTCAATAGTATCCGGCGCAAAGCAGTACAGCTCCACAGCCAGCGGGCGGGCCGCCTTGGCGGTGGCTGCGGCCGGTTTGGGCAGAATATACTCCAGCGTGTCCATCGTTATCATCGCCGGAGCCGCGTTGTAAAGCTCAAACCAGCGTTTGGCCGCCGCCATATGCTGCTCGGTGCTGGGGCAATCGTTCCAGCCGCCAAAGGGAACCCAAGCAAAAACCTCCCAGGGGTTGACGGTGGGAATTTCCGCCAACAGCAGCGGCAGCGTGTCCTGGGTGCGGAAATTCAAGCAACCAATAAAGCGGTCGTTAGCCTCGCCGTCGGACAAACCGTCGCCGGCAATTTCTTCCCAGCTCCAGCCGTCCTCCTCCAGACAGGCCTGCCAATCGGCCTGCATTGCCTGCAAAACAGCCGCCCCGTCCGGTAAGGGCTGGGCTAAAGTTTTCTGCCGCTCAGCCGCCACAGCTGCCGGGTCAAAGTTCGGATAATCCTTGTAATCCGGCAAGGTGTTGTAAAGGCAGGCTTCCAGCAGATTTTCCTCCAGCGTCAGCAGAACCGGCGTAAAGCCCTCCTTTTGGCCGCGCTCCCTGGCCGCCTGATAAGCCTGCCAAACCAGCTCAGTGCTGGCCATTGGCGGCAAATATTGGCACGGGCAATTCAAAAACCGCTGCAAGGTTTGGGCCATTTCCGGCCAGTCTTTTTCTTCTATTATATTAGTCATTTTGTCAGCCTCCCAAAATTTAGCCGGCAATATAAGCATCGGTAATATTACCACCGTCGGCAGCGTCGGCAGTGATATTGCCCTCCACCAAAATCACGTGACCCCAAAACAGGTCGTCATCGTCATAGTAGGCGGTGAAATCACCGTCCGGGCTCATATTAAATTCGCTGATTGAGATACGCCGGGCAAAATCCGCCTTGGTCAGCGGCTGATACTCCTGCCCCTCCTCCACCGCGTCCCGCTGCCAATCGTTGGCGTTTTCAGTCAGCTCGGCGGCGGCATAGGCGCGGAATTCAGCGTCCCATTGTGGCAGAACGTCGTAAAGCTGTTTGAAATTGGCCAAGGCGGCGTGAGCGGTTTCCAGGTTATCAACGTCACATTCCAGGGAAACGCTGCATTCCTGGCCCAGCCAGTCCAGGCTGGCGTTGAACCAATCAAACTGCCGTTCCAACTCAAAGGTTACGCCGGGAAAAGCCGCGTCCGTCAGCGTCACCGGGGTGAGGTAGGCTTGGCGAACAGGCTCCAGCTGCGGCTCCGTGGTCAGCGTTTCCAGCACCTCCAGCAGCCTAAAAAAGCTGGCCCGCCGCCGGGTCAAGCCAGGTCAGCAGCCCGGCCGAGTGCTGCTCCTTGTCGCTTTATGTTCATTCCCCGTCCTCCGGCTGGCCTTCCGCATCCTCAGCCTGCCAGCGAGCAAACTGACGGTCGATTATCTCCGCCATCGCCTGGTAGTAATCCTCATTCCAGGGCACAAACAGGTAGGCCTCGTCCTGAAACTCCTCGCTGTTGTAGCGCTCCTCGCCGAAAAACTCGCGGGCGTGCTTGTCGACGTCGCAGGGATAGTAATGGCTACGGTCATACCCCTCGGAGCCGTAATACCACTCGGCAAAGGCCGCGCCGTCGCCGTTGAAGTAATTCCGCAGCAGGCTGCCGTTCAAGTCGGTGTTATTGCGCAGCAGCCAGCGCAAATCCGGCTGCTCGTCCGGGCGGCCCTGGTTGGCCAGCACGCCGCTTACGAACTTGCGATATTTCCGCTTAAAGATGTCGCTCATCAGGTCGTGCTCAATACACCAGCGCAGATAGATAGCCAGATGATTGTAGGCGCAGATTTCCCGCACCGGCAGCTTTTTATCCCGGATAGAGTCCAGATGCGGCAGGGCGCAGTCCATCACCAGCGGGCCGTAGCTGTAAAGCAGATCCTCGTCCGGGTCAGTCCCCGGCGACTCGTGCAGCAGATTGGCCCGTTTAATATCCACCACATATTCCACATTGGCCGCATTGAACATATCCAGCAGCGGCTCCGCCCCATTGCTGCATTTAAACTCGATTTCCTCCTCGTAAAGCGGGGTCAGCTGGTAAAAATTAACGTCGTCGCCGTCAGGCAAAGTGCACCAAGCCGCGCCGTCCGCACAGCCCAACGGCCCGGTCAGCATCGCCCCGCAAAATTTGGTGTTATCAGCATAGGTTTCGCCGGCGTTCAGGCCGATAGTGTGGCCCCAGCCCAGCCAGGTATCGTTGGTGATAGGCAGCCGGGCGGAGCTTTTCAGCAGCCGGATTGGCCAATACCAATTTTCGTCCTGCATAGATTCCCGGTCCAGCCGCCATTCCGCCGGCAGGGCAATCAGCAGCTCGGCCCGCTCCAACTTTTTATCCGCCAGCTCCGGCGGCACGTTCATTCGGTGCGCGCCCATACCCAGCGTCACCAGGGTGTAATAGGGCCGCTCGCGGGTGGGCGGCACCAGGCAGACGTCCACGTGAATGTCCGGCGAGGTCAACTCGTGAAAAACTTTCAAATACTCGCCAAAATATTCGTTGATGTGCTCCTCCACCACGTCCCATTCGGCTTGCGTGTAAACCTCCGGCGCGTCTTCGGCCTTTCTGCTGAGAATACGCCGGCAGTTATCAATAAAATCATCAACGTCCTCCTGGTTCGGGTCCAACTCACGAGAGCGTTCAAAGCAATCCAGCGCCTCCATTTCCCGATCCAGAAAGTACAGCGCATAGCCCAAGCGAAAATGCCAAAGCGCCTCGTCCCGGCATTGCTCCGCCACCGATTGCAGCAGCTCCACGGCCTTTTCCAGCTGGGCCTGGTCAATATCCGCGCTGTCCCGTTTAGCCATACCGTCGCCCACCACCGCCAGATTGTTGTAGGCGCGGGCCTGCTGACAAATCAGCTGCGGGGTGCGCTCGGCCGGGGCCAGCGCGTCCACCGCCTCAATAATTTTAGAAAATTCGTTATCACTATGCCATTGTTCAATTTGTTTAAGTAGGGCTTGCAGTTTTTCTTGTTCCATAGCGCTGCTCCTTTTTATCATAAAAAATAGGTTGTAAACTCGTCAATTCCTTGTCCCAGCCGCTTCGCGCAGCTTTCAGATAGTCCGCTTAAATATATCCTGCAAGCTGATTGTCAAATCGTCATAAAGGTTGGTTGCCGGCCTGGGCGATAGCAGCACCAAGCGGCCGTTCAGCATTTCCTCCCAAACTTCCTCCCGGTAAGCTAAATTGGTGTTCATAAAAGGCTCTCCTTTCAGATGCTATTCTACTCATACCTATATTATATAGGATATATTCCGCAACGTCAAGGGGCTGGCAAACGGCAAATTAAAGGCGGAAAGCGCACTGCTGCTTCGCAATTAAAAAATGTCTGCCAGCAAAAATGACAGACATTTTTTCACAAACCAACATTCAAAGCCAACATCACAAAATCATCGGCTTATCACGCAATCCCGGCTGGCATTTTGCAGCTGCGCCGGCTTGAAAAGTTACAACCCAAATATATCCGTGTAGCGCATAATGATAGTTGCCACCTGGGCGCGGGTTGCACTGCCCTGAGGGGTCAGCAAGTCAGCTTCAACGCCATTAATCAGGCCCACGCCCACGGCCCAGGACATCGCGTCAAACGCCCAGCTGTTGATTTGATCCGCATCCGTGTAGCTATATAAGTTCGCCGACGTATCCTCCGTCAGCTTGCCTTTAAATTCGGTGTAGCGGTACATAATGGTCGCCAGCTGCTCGCGCGTAATGCTGCTGTTCAGATCGCTGCCATCGGACAAGCCGTTGGCCACCGCCCAAGCGGCGCCTTTCTCATACCAAGTGGCTCCCCCCTCGGTTTCCACGCCCTCATAGCGCGCCAGCAGCGTAACCAGCATTGCGCGGGTCATGCTGGAATCGGGGGAGAAAGTATCGGGCGCAGTGCCAACCAGCAGCTCACGCGCGGAAATGAAAGCGATTGCCTCAGCGGCCCAATGCCCCTGCGTATCCGCAAAGGATTTGTTGTTAATCAGGAAGCGAATAACTTCGCCGTCGTTCATCCTAAGCATAATGCCGTCTTCGGTCTGAACCGTGTTTTTAACGACCACCGGCGTCCCGTCGGACTTAATTTCAACCGCCACAACGGTAATGCCCGTGTTTTCCACCGGAATACGCACTTTCACGCCATCCACGCCAAAGGTGTTCACAACCATGGCAGGGGCCTTGTCAATATCCTCGTGAGCCCAAATTCCCACCACGGGCAGAAGCACCGCGTCGCCATCGCCCGTGGCCTTGCCGGCAACTTCAGCAGGCACGTCAACCACGGCTATAGTCTTGCCCGCAGCGTCCGTTTCAACCGTGCCGTTGCAGTTGTTAATAAAATGCAAGCGGTAAACCAGGCCGCCGTCAGGCCGCTTTTCGGTTATCACATAATTGCCTTTGCTGTCTATGGCGGTGGTTACCTCGGTGCCGTCCGCCCTGGTTTCAACCGTGGTCTGGACGTCGTCCTGGAGGCCTGGGCCAGCAGTAGCAGTTCCTCCACCGGCAGCAGCCCCGCCGCCGGCAGCTCCGCCGCCACCGCCTCCTCCGCCACCGCCGCCGCCACCGCTGCCTTTCACGGTGAGGGTGACTTTTACGGTCAGCCGCTCATAGTTGTCCGACGTAAGGTAAATCTCAAAAGTTCCCATTGAGGAAACATTCTTTGTTCTCAGCGTGAAACGATCAGCGCCGGCCAGGGCTGGGTCTTCTTCAGCAATAAAACTATCAACCAGGCAAAAATACTCCTTGAGCTTAGCGCCCTGAGCTATGCCGTCCGGCTGTTTCAACTCTTTCAGCCAATCTTCTAAATAGATCACTTTTGCACTATTAACCTGCATGCCAATGTTCGCACTGATTTCAATATCCTCAGCGCTCTTTTTGATGATTAGCTCCCCCGCCGCGATGGCCTTAGCGCCTTCCGCCGCTGCAAAAGTGTCAGTTTCCTTAAAGGAAACAATCACCTTGTAAACGCCCGCATTGACTGGTTTTCCGTTGATAGTAACATAGGTTCCGTCCTCATTCCGGTCATATAAGCCCTCGGCATTTTGCCTGGCATAGGTTACCGTGGGCTCGCCCAAACCTGGGGCTATTATTGCAACGGTGGCCTCGTGGGGATTGCCGTCGTAAACGACAGGTTCAGGAAGCATCACCGTAAAATCAGTTCCCAGCGCAGGACGGGGATATTTGGTGATTTCAGCCCGATCAAAGGTGTAGGTGTAGGATCCGTCCCCATTGGAAACCAGCTTATTTTGAAGATCGTAATTGCTAACTCCGCCCTGCAACCTAATGCCCGCCAGAGTGACAGTTATATTCTCGCCGATTTCGTCGTCGCCGCCGCTGACCGTCACGTTAGCCATAGAAAGGCTGAGATCATTGTTGCACACGCCGATTAGCCGCAGCTCACCTGTCAGATTCCAGGAGCCGCCGTTAAGCGCCTTGCTAACCACAAGCTCGCTGTCGTCAATGCTCAGCTTTTTGGCTTCGATTATGCCGTCTTTGCCCTCAATATTCTCAACGGTGTAATTGTCCGCGTCCTTGCCGGTCAGGTATATTTCGATTGTATATGGCTTGGCCGTACCAACGTTTCCGTCAGCAAAGTAACAAACGGCTTTGTAGTCCAAATCGTCATTGTCAACCTTGCCCACAATTTCGCCCCTTATGAGCTTGGCCTCGGTGGTGCCGTTGTACTCTCTCTTTTCCGGTGTAAGGCCGGAGATAGTAATTTTCTTGGGCTCAATTTTGAATATCCCGGAAGCCCATCTGCCGCTATATTCAGTGCTTTCCAGCGTGGCAATCACCCGGTAATCGCCCGCCTTGGTGGGCTTTTGCGTGCTGTTGTAATCTGTTCCGTTTAAGCCCACATAGGTTAAAATGAGCTTTTCCTGGCCAGGATTGCTAATCATCGGCTCTCCCAGCGTGTCGCCATAGGTGATATTATTAGGCGCGTCAACCTGAACCGTATTGGGATATGCCTGTTTGTTAGTGATGATCAATGTGAATATGGGGCTCTCCTTGAGGGTTGCCCAAGCGGGAACAGCGGCGTTGTTATAAACAGGCGTAAGCTCAACAAAAACCTCCGGCCTTGCCGCATTAACCTCAGCAGCCTTACTCTTGAGGTCAGACAGCGTCAGCGTCTTGCCGTCCATCTCCCAGCCTGTGATTTGGTACACAGCGGTGTTGCCAGCGGCCGCCGGCTCATCGGCCAGCAGCATATAGGGATTGGCCGGGGAGGCCCCAACAGGCAGATAGGCGAATTTCCGATTCTTGACCGTGCCGTCCTGAATGTCGTCTGCGGGCACCTTATTGGGCATATAGGTGACATTGGCAACCGTGGGCAACCCCAAATCGCTAAGTGCCCCCAGCGCTTCAATATCCGGCTTCGTCTTGGTGACCGATTCCGGCGTTAGGGTTTGGTGAGCGTCGACGGTGAGCAGCCGGATATACGCCTTGGGCGCAACCTCTATGTTGAAGTTTGCCGCCTTAATTTTTTTGTCAGCTGGGGTCAATGAAGCGGTGAATGAATACCACACATTTTCCGTGTTGCCTTTGGGGTTAAACTCCGGTTTGTCGGAATCCGCCCTCCAGGTGGCTTTTAATTGAACGGTTTTACCATTTGCGTATGTGGCGGTATAGGTCGGCTTGCCGTCGGCGCTATCAAGAAGCTTTGTCATATCCTCCGTCTTCGTCGCGCCTGCAACTTTGTCGGCATTAACGATAATCCAGTAGCCCGCGTTGATATACTGGCTATCTGGTATGCTAAAGGTGAGGGTGGCCGGTTTGACGGTGAACTTCGGAATCGTCACTTCCTCCTCCTTACCGTCCCTTATAATCCAGATCTTTTCATTCTCATACGTACCCGCGTCATAAACCTTATCCCAATCAGCAGGGTCGCGCAGAGTAGTGTCGCCCCTCAGGGCAATAATATCCGCCAAAGTGTCGCTGTACTCAAACACACCCGGTTTGAGCACCACGGCGGAGCCCTCCACAAGCGAGGCTTGGAGGTTCAGGGTGAATTTGGGCTTCTCTTTCAGAGTGGCCCAAACGGGGACGGCCCCCTCGGCGTAAACAGGGGTCAGCTCGACGGTCAGGTTGCCCGGAGCGTTTTCAACCTTTGCTTTAAGCGCGTTCAGCGTAAGCTCCTTGCCGTCCATCTCCCAGTGGTCGATAGCATAGGAAGCAGCGGAAACGTTTGCCTCGGATACATCATCGATCAATCCCTCTACCTGAGGAATTGTATAGCTGACGCTGGCCGACGTGGGTAATCCCAAATCGTTAAGATCAGACAGTGCCTTAATCTCGTCAAAGCTCTTGGTTGCCGAGTTCGCTGAAAGGCTCTGCTCAGCGTAAAGGGGAATCACACGGACATACGCCTTAACCGGCGTTGCAGGCGTATATTGCTGGCCTTGCGCATCTTTCAAAGTGGCGGTGAAAGCGTGCCAGTTATAAGCATTTTCACCCTGCGCGTTTGTCGCCAAAGTGCCTTTGGGATCAAAATTCAGGTTGCCGTCTGCCTGCCAGGTAAGTTGGTATGTGCTATCACCAATTTTATGGGTTGGCTTTTTTTCTTTAACAAAGAGGGCCAGCTGATTTAAATCTTTGTTAGACGCATCGTTGGCGTAAACCTTGAGGAAAATTTCGTTATCTTCATCATAGTTTTCTTCCTTTGTGATAGTAAAAGTTGCCGTTAGATTCGGTATTACAAGATTACTATAAACACCACCCGGATCGCAAATTTCAGTGCTTTTAAACACAACTTCAATAGATTCATTATTATATACACCAGGAGAATAATATTTACCAGGATCCTTTAAGATAAACTTGCCGTCAATCTGCTTGCCGTTTAGATTAACAGAGCCGCCCGTCAAAGTAACAATGTTGCCCAACGTGATGGTTTCTGAAAAAGTTTTTGGCTCATTAACGTTCACAGTAGGCGGGCTAATCTCGGTTGCCCCTACTTCAACAGTGAGTCTAACGTGCAGCTTGTTGTAGTTTGGGGCTTCAACATCAAACTCGACGGTCTGCGTATTTGGCCCTTGTTTAGACTTCGGTATTAGAGTAAAAAAGGTATAGCCACTTTTGCCGCCGCTTGAACCAAGAACATCACCCTCAGGTATGTAAAACGCGGTTTTGATTTTCGCATTCTCAGGAAGATCCAAATCACTCAAGTTAATCAGCTTGTCTATGCCGGGAAACAGGTATATGGTCTTTTCAACATCGGCTGTTTTTCCCAAAATGGTCAAAAATCCGGCTTCAATTTCCGCTTCGGAGAATTTGTCGTTTCCCGCAAAGAAAACGATTACCTTGTAAGTGCCGGCGTTCTTCGGTTTTTCTTCAATAGACTCATCGTATTCGCCTTTTTGGGCATCCCATTTGGCATAAGTAACCTTAGGCGTGGCTAGGCCCTCGGCTATTGAAGTAACGGTTGCCTCGCGGACTTCTTCGTCATATTCGGAGGGGACGGGTATCGTCACCGTAAAATCTTCGCCAAGCTTGGGCATATTATATATATAAGTGTAAACCTCATTCTCCACATCAGCAATCACGTATCTAGCCAAAATCTTTTCCTGTTCAGCTTTATCTTTGTTTGTATCTGTAACAGCCAGCTTAATTCCTCTGAAAGTTACAGTCTTGGTGTTTGAATCAACTGCACTACTGTAAGACGAATCAAGACGTACTTCATTGTTAAGCACATTTTTGAGTTCCAGATTACCAGTTACATTATCATTTTCAACCTTAATTCCTGTTGTGTCAATGGTCAGAGTTCTCTTGAGAATTGTGCCGTCACTGCCGGTAACTTGTGGATCTTTAACGGTATAATTACCCGCATCCTCACCAGTTAATTTTATTTCAATCTCGTATTGCTTGTTTTCACCGACTTCTTCATCTGTAAAGCTGGCAGTAGCTTCAAAAGCCAGATCATCGCTCTCAACTGTGCCCGCAATTTCGGCTTCCTCAATATTGACAACGGCATTTTTGGTGCCGTCATACTCTTTAGTATAAACAGAAATGCCGGAAACGGTAACTTCCTTAGGTTTGATTGTAAATATATCGGAAACCCATCTGCCGCTCTGGGTGCTGCTGTTCAATGTTGCAATCACCCGGTAATCACCCACTTTTGTAGGCTGTTCATCGCTACGAGGGTACGCTGTTTCATTCACGCCCTCATATTCGTATTTGATTTCGGCTGGATCAGTAATAGTAATACCGTTAATTTCCGGTGTCCATTTATCACCATAAGTGATTGTACCCACTTTAACCGTAACATCACTCGGCATATTTTTATTAGTAATAATCAAAGAAAACTTAGTTTTTTCACTATCCAGCACCGTGGCCCAATCGGGAATATTAGCTTTATTGTAAACGGGGGTCAGTTCAACTACCGCCTCCGGGTTTGTATCGCTGACCGCAGCAGCCTTGGCCTTGAGGGCTTCCAGCGTAAGTTCCTTGCCGTCCATAATCCAGCTGGTGATTTCGGTATCAGTACCAGCTAATTCTGCGGCAAGCATATAAGGGGCGCTGGACGGCATTGAAACGGCAACGTCGGAATTAATAACGTAAGCATCATCAACCCTTTGGGGTTGTCCAATCGCTTTTGATATGTGAACAACATTCTCCTCCGCAGGGAACTGCATAAAATCAGCCTCTCGTGTACGCCTAAAGGTGGCAGCTTCTCGTTCTTCCTCTGGGTCAGGATCGGCAATTCTATAGGCAAGACTTACCTTCGTGGGCAGGCCAAGTTCGTTAATATTTGCCAGTTCTTTGATTTTCTGCACTGTTTTGATTGTTGATTCCGATTCAAATGTATTGAGCGCTATGGCAGGATACACCCTGATATAGGCCTTGGGAGAGTCGAGTTTTATTTCGTAGTTCTCCTTGTTGTAATCGCTGCTTGGCGCTACTTCCAAATCGGCAGTGAAGTAATACCATACGTTTTTTGCCATGCCATTTGTTTCATTAATATAGCCCGGCTTTTTAAACTCAGGATTGTCTGTATCGGCATGCCAGGTGGCATTTAATGTAACTTCTGTACCGTCAGTGGCAATAGCTTTATAAGAAGACTTTGCACCTTCGACAATGCTTACAAGTGCTTCCAAGCTATTAATATTCTCATAAATTTTGTCGTTAGCATTAATCTTTATATAATAACCGTTATTGCCATACTTCACGTCCTCGCCGGAATATTCCTCAACAAGAATTTTCGGCCCACCATTCCTATCAGTAAACAGAGCAACTTTGCGAATATCTTTATCAACGTCACCGTCGACTTTATAAACGCCGCCAGCGGCATCGGCAACCCCACGCTCTTCAGCTGCCAAACCCTCCCTGCCGTCGGCCGAGGCCACCGGCGCCACGGCAAGCAAACACACCATTATCAACACCGGCAGCAATGTTAAGATTCTCTTTAGGCTATTCTTCATTGTCAAGCACTCCTTTTAAAAACCCCAATCAGCACATCAAAAAACTGTCAAGCTTCTTCATCCGGCGACGCACCAGCAAAAAGCATAAAATCCAGCCGCAAAGGCCGCCCAGCAGCAGCGGCAAAGATAGCAGATAAAACTCGCTCCCCAGGGCCGCAGTCAGCGAGCCAATAATTGTTATAATCAGGAAGACAAGGGAGCTTATATATGCGCCGTTGTAATCCGAAAAATATTGGAAAACAACGATCGTAAAGTACATACAAAACACGGAGCAAATCCCCAGGCTCAGCAAGATGAACACGTTCAGCATATGAATGCTGGCGTTCAGATAAGGGAAAAACACATTGACCAAGCAAATTAATATCACAGTGGTAATAAGCTGAACTTCATACACAAAAAAAAGCTGTTGCAAAAGCGCCCGGGCCATAACGCTCCGTTCTTTCTGAATCAAATCAAGGGGGCCGTTGTTCAAGGCGGAAACATATAAGGAGAACTTTTCATAAAAAGCCGTTTCCACTTTCACCACAAAAATAACCAAGGAGGGCACGTTCACCACAAACGCCAAAAACATGGCCGAATCATAAGGCGGGATTGTGCAGAAAATGCAAACCTTTTCCGCCATATCGGATAAAAACCAGTAGATGATGGTTGGGCAGTAAAGCCCCAGCATATAAGCAGCGCCGCCAATGGCCAGCTTGGGATACCTGCGGAAATACTCAAGAAAAGCAAAATAGCGGCCCCGCGGCGCCCCAAAGGCCCGCACACACTGAAACACCAGCGCAAAGGTCACCAAAAAATAGCAGCTTGCCAGGGCCAGGCAGGCCGCGGTTACTTTGTCAATCGCCAGCCAGTTGTTGCAGATAAGATACACAACGATTGCCAAAAGAAAACCCAGGAAAAAACTAACCGTCAGCGCCACATAATGCTTCAAAGCCGAGGCGTAGGTCATCATGCTGTAGGTGGCCGTCATCAGCACGCCAAGAAAGTAATAGGCCACAATGAACGTCATCGGCACCTCATAAGGATCCAAATACATTCCCACACACAACGCCAGCATAATAAGGCCGGAAAGGGCGGAGGAAATCGCCAGCACCCCAAAGGCAGAGGGAAAAATGTCCTCTTCCTTTTCCAGATAAATACAATCGGCAATGTAACGCGAAACCGGCGAGGAAAAAAGAACCGCCACCAACAAGGCAATCAAAAAAGCATAAGTAACGGAAGCGATAAAAAACCGCCCCTCCAGCACCGTCAAATCCTCCCTGGCCAACAGATAATTAAGCACCAACATCAACATTGCCGAGATAACCGTTGGGCCAATGGTGGTCATAATAGCGTAAAAAGTTCCCCAAAGGTTAGCCGCCAGCGTTTTTCTGCCGTATATTTTTTTAAGTTCAAATCCGATTCCTGCCATGGGCTTTTTCCTCCAACTGTTCATAGATATTATGGAAGGCCTCCAGCATTCCATCCAGGGTGTAATATGCCTCCACCCGTTTCCGTCCGGCCTGCCCCATGCTCT
>JAETTP010000081.1 GCA_021769035.1 Bacillota bacterium
GCCCGCCTTCTCCGAACCTAACACCAATTCGTCTATTTGCTCCAAAAGCGTGTTCATCTCAAACAAATACGCTTCCAGCATATCGTTATCCATTTTTCCTTCCGCCTTTCCTCATTCAGATTTTTTTGCTTAAAAGTGCCAAACCAAACTCATTGCTGCCCGTTTGGTTCTGGAGCTGACTCAGCCTCCGCGTTGTCCGGAACGCTCTGCTCCGGCTCCGGGCTAGTAAGCTGTTGCCAGGTGTTCTCCACCACTTCCATACAATTAAAATATAAATTAGTCAGCTGATTGTTGGGAATACCCAACTCCTCTGCCAACTGATTGATTTGGTCCCAATCGGCGCTCTCATAACACAAAACCAGCTTGAAAAGCTTGCCGCAACGGCCCTCCTGCCGCAACAAAGCAGCCCGGATTTCCTCCGGCAAAGGCACCTGCGCCAAAATTTCCTCCAATGGTGCGTCAATCAAGTAATTCAGGGTTGAGAACATGCCCATCAGATAAGCGTCGCCCTTGGAAATCGGCATCCCTTTGGCGTAATCCATCAACTCGCTGCAAAAGCTGGCCCGCATAAAGGAGAGCTTCAAAAACTCTTCGGAGGCCGGGTCAATCTCGCTGGAATCGTTGCTGGCGCTCAGCAGGTAAACCCATTGCTTCAGCTGGCCAATGCCCAGGGTCATCACCGCCTGCCGGATGGTGGTTACACGGTTACGCATTGCGTAGTAAACCGAGTTGGCAATACGCAGCAGGCCGTAGGTCAGCGTTGCGTCCATTGAAATAATATGTTCGATTTCCTCCACATCGGGGATTTCCTTGGTGACAGCCACCATCAGGCGGAAAAAGTTGCTTTCCAGATAGCCGCTGCTGTGGGCTTTGGTGGCCAAGGTTTGGGCCACGTAGGAGCCTTGCAGCATTTCCACGCCCATGCTCAGCGCTTTGTTGTAAAGCTCTTCGTCCACAATATCAGTGGCAATCACCTGCTTGCCCATGCTGTGGGCCAGTTCAATCACATTGCGCAGGGTTGCCTCGCTGGACGTATGAAAGTTCAGCTTGATATAATCAATATCACCCATCAAAGAGATGTATCTGGGCAAAAACTGAAATTCATTAACCGCGATTTTGTAGCCCTCCTTGGCATATTGCTTGACAAAATGCATCGCCAAAGGATGAATAATCACGCTGTCGTTAATTTGAATAACCAAACTGGATTTTTCAAACAAACGTGGGGCTTTTTTGGTCAGCAAGGTGCTATTGAAAGTCATAAAATTAAGTGAACCTTTCAGGCCCTTATCCACGTTTTGGGTTAAAACATTGTAAACCGTGTCCGCCACGGCGTAATCATTCTGTCCACCGCCCGGCTCATCCGCGCCGTAGGCTTGGTTTTCCCCGTGATACATAATTTCATAACCAACAATTTGCTTGTTGGTATCCTTGATCGGCTGCCGCACAATATATTTGCTTACCATCAATCAGCACTCCTTATTTTAATGGCTTTTTAGGACCTGGCCAGCAGATTATCCATAACCGAAACCAAATGACCAATTTCCGGTTTGCTCATCTGTTCGTTGGCGCCAAGTTCCTTGCCTTTTATCCTCATTTCATCAGTGATCAGCGAGGAGAAGATAATCAAGGGTATCCGTTTCAATTCCAAATCGTCTTTAACAAGTTTAGTCAGGCGATGGCCGTCCATCTGGGGCATTTCAATATCCGTGATGATCAGCGCCGCTTCTTCGTCAATGCGCTGGCGTTGTTTAATGCCCAACAGGTGCTCCCAAAGGTCGCGGCCGTTGCTGAACATAGTCAAATTGGTGTAGCCGGCTTTGGTTAGGGCTTCCCGAATCATCTTGGAAAGCAAAATGGAATCCTCCGCAATCAGGATGGCGCGAGAATCACGCTCGCGCGGGCCCAATTGGTCAATCTCCGACATTTGAATAGAAGTTTCCGGCGCAATCTCCGCCACGATTTTTTCAAAATCCAAAATCGTCACCAAATCGCTGCCGCACTGAGCAATGCCCGTTGCCACGCTGTCGTCGCCGCCGCTGATTGTTTTATCCGGCTTTTGAATATCGGTCCAGGAGATACGGCGAATACCCACCACAGTATGGACGCGGAAAGCAATGTTCATATTATTAAAATTAGTAACGATGAAAATATCTTTCGGGTTAGGCACATTGTTACTATCCCCCAGATATTTGGGCAGGTCAATAACCGTAATCACCAAATCGCGCGGCTTAAAAATGCCCTCCACCGCGGGATGTGTGTGCGGCATAAATTTGACCGGCTCGCAGAGCATAATCTCGCGCACCTTGGCCACATTGATGCCGTACAGAACGTCTGAAATTGTGAATTCCATAATCTCAATTTCATTTGTGCCAGACTCCAATAGAATTTCGTTTTTTTCTGCGTCCATAACAGATTCTCCTCTCTCTAAATCGTCTTAACCGGCTTGCCGTAGGATTGCACAGTTGCCATGCCGGTGGCGGCGTCAAAGGTGAGCGTGCGGGCCACGCCGCCGCCGACGTCTTCGGCCACCAGGTGGATTCCTTCCATCTTCAAAATTGTGTGTACACTTTCAATATTACGTTGGCCAATGTTGCCCAATGAGCCTTTGCCAGACACCTCAAACATTTTAGCGCCACCGGCGCATTTGGCCGTAATCCGGCTTTTCAACGCCCCCTTTGCCTGCATGGCTTTCAGGGTTTCCCGAATACCGGTGTCGGCATATTTTAATGGGTTTTTGCGCCCAGCTTCCATATTTAATGGCAACATAATATGCACCAGCGCAGCCAACTTCAGCTTTGGATCATAAAGACAAATCCCAATACAGGAACCAAGCGCATAAGTGATGACCTTACCATCGCCGTTTACCATCTTCATATCGGCAATGCCGACCACCACCGGCTTTGAACCACCAATCATTCTACCCCCAGCTTTCTCAATAGATAATTCAACGAGCGAACATCTGGCGAGAGCAGCAGGCGACAAGGAACTTCCCGGTTGTTAATCATAAAATTGGAACCTATCGTCATCAAATAATCGGTTTGGCCGCCGTACTCTGCCATGGGAACCGTTAAAATCGCACCTTGCATGTCAACTGCCATGCTAGGCACCGACAACTCCACCTTAATCCCCGCCAAACCGGAGAGGGCGTTGATAAAAGTAGAAATCATAATATTACCAATTTCAATCAGAGCTGATTTTTCCAATTCCTCCAATTCTTCATAGGAGGTCAGCTCCCTATCCAACATATGCTTAATAATCAAATTTACGAACTCCAGCGGCTGCACAGAAAGCATAATCCCGTTCACCTCGCCGCTGATACCAACCAAAACCCCAGCGGTGATGGCCTCTGGCCCGCCGATCCATTCAATAGCCTCATTGTAGCCCATAATACGCACTTCCGGCAGGGTGATGCGCACCTCGCAGCCCAGCATTTGGGAAAGCGAGGTGGCGGCGTTGCCTGTGCCAATGCTGCCAACTTCCCGCAGAGTATCAATCTCCAAATCGGTTAATTCGTCATAATTTTTAATCTTCATAAAATTATCTCCTTCCAGAGGGAGCGCCCTGCCAGCCTTTAGCGCAGACCGTTCACGGTGGTTTCAATCTCATCGGAGGCCTGGATCATCTTCAAAGTGTAGCTAAAGGAACGCTGGGCCTCAATCACCTTGCTCAGCTCATAAGCCAAATCCACGTTGGAGGCCTGCAAATGCTTCCACAGCACCTTGCCGGTGCCCAGCATAACTTCGCCGTTTTTCTCCACCGGCACATAACGCTTTTCGCCCACGTTTTGCATGCCGTTGGTGTTGACAAAATCAAACACGCCCACCGGCTGCTGCGCGTTTTGGTCCTCCACCTCAATCAAACGGCCCTCGTTGCTCAGCACAAAGCGGCCGTCGCCGTCGGAAAGATACCAAACCGTTTTTTCCAAAATTTCATTACCGTCCGCATCCAGCTCCGGCTCCTCGCCCTCCTCCAAAGGCACCGTAAACATTGAAACCACAAAGGAGCCATCTCTGGTGTAGGAGTATTCCTCCGTTGCCGGATCCCACAGGGCAAAAAATCCGTCGCCCTCAATCGCATAATCCTGGGCCCGGCCAGTATCGGGCATGGCTTGCGCCGCAAAATTGCTGTCCGCGCTGGACATATAAGCGCCGGAGCCGCGCTGCAAACGCGCGCCGTCCACGCCATCCATAAAATCGTACATCAGCGCAGTGAAAACCGGACGTTTGGCACAAAAACCCGTGTTGTTCAAGTTGGCAATGTTGTTGCCCAAAACATCCAAATGGGTCTGCTGCTGTTCCGCCCCCACCGCGGCTGTATAAAATGACATGTTCATATCGCCTTGCTCCTTTTCCTATTACATTCTGCCAATATCCGAAGCTGCGTGGCTCATAACCTCATCATACATTTTAGACATCGTGGCCGCGCTTTGATAGGCCCGCTGAGCGGAAATCATTCTGGTCATCTGCTGCAACCAATCCACGTTGGAACGCTCCAGCATACCGTTATGCACGCGCACAGCATTGTTCAGCTGCGCCTCGCCGTCCGGCTGAAACAAACCGCTGGCATCCTTGGCTGGGGCCGCCTCCTCGCCAAAGCTGAAAACGCCAATTTTGCCCAGGAAATCACCCTGCACGGAGTAAATCGTGCCGTCCAAAGCGCATTTCAGCTTATCCGTCAGCAGATAAATGGGCGCGCCCTCCTCGTTCAGCACCCGGCCGGCTCCCGGCAGGGTCAGATAGCCCTCGTTATCCAATGTGAAGCTGCCGGCGCGGGTGTAAAGCGTTTGGTCGCCCTCCGCCATCTGAATGGCAAAGTAGCCGTCGCCCTCAATGGCAAAGTCCAGCACGCCTCCCGTCAGGTCAAAGCCCTCCTGGGCATAATCAGTGTAAAGCTCACTGGGGGCGGTTATGTAGCTCTGATTGCCCAAATCCTCATATATTTTATTCTTGTTGCCCACGCGGCTCCAAAGCACATCGTCAAAGGTAGTCGCGGTGAAGGTATCCGATTTGTAACCGCTGGTGGAAACATTTGCCATATTATTGGATATAACATTCAAATTTCGGCCGTGGGTCAGCATTGCAGAAGTTAGATTGTA
>JAETTP010000012.1 GCA_021769035.1 Bacillota bacterium
GTAAATTAATCAAAAATATGCGAGGTATAAATTATGGAGTTGGCACAAATATTAAAAAAACTACGCAAAGAAAGAAAAATGACACAAAAAGAATTGGCTGCTGCTACTGGTATTTCATTTCATGCAATAAATAGTTATGAGTCTGGCAGACGTGAACCTAATTCAAAAGCAATGGCAGCACTTGAAGAATTTTTTAATGTTAGTGGTGCTTATTTGCGAGGAGAAACACAAGACCCAATAGATATTTTACAATGGAGAAATGATGGTGGAATTACAGAGTACCTTAAAAATAATCTTTCAGATTTTCTAGTAGATATTCAAACAAGAATGGAAGTCCTACCAGATAGAGAACTTAAATTTGCTAGTGATATTTTGGTATTATTACATGGTTACTTAAAAGAAAATAATAAAAAGGAACAAACACTCAGATTATGTTTTGCAGGATTATCTATGTCTGTTTCAGACTCTTTTATTAATTCGTATCTCTATTCTTGGCAAGATTTACCAACTGATGAACGAATAAAAACAACAAAAAAAATGGCTTTAGAAAGTTATAAAGAAATTTTAGATGATATTTCCGAGCAATTACAAAAAGACGATATTTAAGCATGACTTTATTTATATAAAATAGTTCCCATTAAAAGTTACAAACTTTCTCTTTTTTGTTCCCATTAAAATTCATTGATTGAAATTCGATTATACGCTTAAAACAGCACCATGTCTTAATGGGAAGTAGTTCCCATTAAACCAACAACTTTGTTCCCATTAAATTATTTAAATGAATAAAAAATACTTAGTCTGTTTTATTATTTTCTGAAAGGCTATTGAAAGGTTATTGTAAAATCGTTCAAGGCCGCTGTTGGCGGCGTTTAGGCAGCATTTATGCTTTAATAATAATCAGCTGCTTTGAAAGATTTTGAAAGGTAAATTTGCTTGAATACATTTTGCATAATTATAACATAATATACGGTCAAAATGGCATAAAAAAAGTTGCAATCCAATTTTGATAAGATTGCAACTTTTCATTTTATTTTAGGTCAAATTCAACTTTAATAAAGGTTTTTCTATTGTTTTTTAGATTTTTTTAGGTTTTTTAAGGCTCGTTTTTAACAGTCTAATCCTTTGCATTCTTTATGAAAACTCACACTTGCACCAACGGCTCCTCGGAGCTGATGAGCAACATCGCCCTTTCCTTGGTGAGTATGCTTTACAACCGCCAGCTGCTGCACTATGTGGGCGAAAACGGCGTGGCCGCTTACGGCGTAATAATGTACGTCACTATGGTGTTCCTGGCCATTTTCACCGGCTATGCCAACGGAATTGCCCCGGTGACGGGCTATCACTTTGGGGCCGGCAATCACGCGGAGCTGCGCAACCTGCTGCACCGCAGCCTGAAGCTGGTTGCCGTGGCGGCGGTGGCTATGCTGGTTTTATCCCAACTGCTGGGCGGCCCACTGGCCCAAATTTTCGTGGGCTACGACGCGGAGCTGATGGAGCTTACCATTCACGCTTTCCGCATTTACGCCCTGGTTTATCTGTTTGCCGGCTTCGCCATTTACAGCTCCTCTTTCTTCACCGCCCTCAGCGACGGCCTAACCTCCGCCCTGATTGCATTCCTGCGCAGCTTGGTGTTTGAAATCAGCATGGTGCTGTACCTGCCCACCGTTCTGGACGTGGACGGCATTTGGCTTTCCGCCGTGCTGGCAGATCTGTTCACCGTGCTTGTGGCGTTCGCATTCATCATCGGCAAACGCAAACGCTATCACTATTAAAATCTAAATAGCGACAAAGCCCTCCCGGTTCAGCCAGAGCCGAGAGGGCTTTTAATCAGATTCTTTTCAGTGGTATCCGAATTACCGTTTTCAAATTTTCCGGCTTGCAGCGGCGGGGATCGCTCAGATAAATCTCGTGGTGATAACGCCCCGCCGTCAAATCCGGGGCCAAGCCCTGGGCTGCGGCAAATTCCTGCATAGCCGCCAGGGTGGCCGGCTCCGTGTCATACGGCCCCAGGTGTAGGCATTGCACGCAAAGCCCCTCCGTATATTGCAGCAGCTGCACGCGCTCCCTGGGGACTGATTTTTTGGCCGCCTGCGCCACAGCCCAAGCGAAATCCGCCTCGCTCACAAATTCCGGCAAGCGGATTAAGGCCCACCATTGAAACCGCTCCTTGTGGGCCAAATCCAAACCTGAACCCTCTTCCTGCCACCAAAGGCCCTCCAACGGCGGCACCACAAAATCAAAATAGCCCTGAATTTGCCGCTGGCCCAGCTTGCTCATCTTGATAGCGTAAGCCACAGCGTAAAGCCAGCCGACGGCCTGCTTATACTCGCCGCCCTCCTGGTTGGGGTCGCCCTGGCCGCGCACCGCCGCAAACTGCATTGGCGGCACCTCAATTAAGCCCGGCTGCCGTTTGGGCAGATAAAACTCCTTGTACTCCTTTTTGTAATCAAAGGCGGCTGCTTTGAGCGGCGCAGCCTTGGCCGTTTTAGCCTCCTTAGGCTTTTTCGGCTTTTGATTAGCCGCCAGTTCCCGACAGGTGGCCGTGGCAAACTCCGCCAGCCAGTCCCGATCCTCTAAATCCTCCAGCAAAAAGTGTTCCTTCGCACCGTTGTAAGGCGGCGCCTGCGGCAAATCCGGGCCCAGCCGCAAGCCGGCCTCCGTCGGCTTCACAAACAGCTGGTTATCACAAATCACCGCAAAAAACAGGCCGTTACAATACAAGCCATATTCCCCAAACATTCGCTTCCAGGTAATTGTCCCTGCTCCGGCCAGCTGCCCGGCCGCATATTCCACAAATTCCAGGCTTGAAGCCATTGTTATGCCCCCTTTTTATAGATCCATTTTACCATATCTAAGCTTAATCTGCGCTTTCAGCTTGATTTCACTGAGTACTCACATTATACCACAGAAACAAGGTTAAATTATCTTATAATAACAAACTGCACTGTGGTATTTGTTCGACTACAGCTCAATCTGCGCTTTCAGCTTGATTTCACTGAGTACTCACATTATACCACATAAAACCTGACAACATTCTGTCATATTTCCGAATAAATTTGGCAAATATCCGCCGCCAGCCGCCACAATTCCTGCCGCAGCTCCGCCGGCTCCAGCAGCTCCACATCGCCGCCAAAGGTGAGCAGCCAACCCAGCAGGCTTTCCTTATCCGTGAAGCCAAAGCGGAACAGCAGCCGCCCGTCCGGCAAAGGCTCAAAACTATCCGGGCCGTAATCGTCCAGCAACCGCCACTTGCACTGCGGCTGAAACAGCGCCCGCACCTGTAAAACAGGCGGAAAGACCTTTTCCGTCCGCAAGTCCGGCGCAGGAGCCGGCAGGGGCTCAAAGCAGCCAGCCAGGTGCAAATCCAACATTCGGCTCAGCTTAAATAGCCGCCAATCCAGGCGCAGACTGCACCAACCCCAAACATACCAGCCGGCCCACTGAAACAGCAGCTTGTAGGGCTCAATCAACCGTTCCGTTTCGCCACCCGGCCCACAGTAGATGAAAGCCGCCTGCCGGCCCTCGGCAATAGCGCTGTGCAGCAGCTCCAGCTTCGGCGCCAGGGCCGCTTTGTCCCAGGAAGCCAGATTAATCAGAAAGGACTGGTCGGCCGCCAGCAAGGAAGTCCCCTCCGGAGCCAGCTTAGCCATCAGCTGTTGGTAACGGTTGGTGCCGCTGCAACTGTCCAGACTGCGCAGACCGGCCAAAATCGCCTGCATATCAGCAGTGCTGAGCAGGGTGCGGTCAATCTTGTAGCCGCTCATAATCGCCAGGCCGCCGCCCCGGCCTTGGGCCGTCGTCAGCGGAATGCCCGCCTGGCAGAGCGCCTCAATATCCCGATAAATGGTGCGGGGAGAAACCTCAAAATGCTCCGCCAGCTGGGCGGCCGTCAGCTGCTCCTGCTGCAACAGCAGGGAGAGAATCCCTATTAAACGCGCAATCTTCATTGGCCGTCCTCAGTCCGCCATATCGTAAAGCGGCGCTTGCTCCAAATCCCGATACTCGTGCTTTTCGTAGTAGCCAATCAGCCGGCCGGCCTCGTCCCGCAGGGCCACCATATAAACATCTTTGTTTTCCTGCTCGTTGCGGAAAGTGTAAACCTGGTTGTGCTGCGGGCTGGCCGCAAACCAAGCCAGCACCTGCTCAATGCGCCGGTTAGCCGCCGGCGGGTGGCAATCCAACAAGCTGCGGCCAATCAGCTGCTCGCCACCGCGCTTGGCATAACGCTGCACTGCGGCCGGGTTCATATAAATTATCTCATGCTGCAAATTGCAGATAACCACTGCGGCCCTGTCCTGTTGCAACACGCTCCAAAAGTAAGTTGCCAATTCCATTTTGCTTATCCCCCTTTATTACAATATCCGCCGCAGCTCGTCCAAATCCGCCTGGGTGGTGGACCAACTGGTGGCAAAGCGCACCACGGTATGTTCCTCGTCATATTTCTCCCAGAAGCCGACGGTCACCTGCTCCTGCAAACGGGCCAGCTGCCGGTTTTCCATTATCACAAACTGCTGATTGGTAGGCGTTTCCATAAAAAAGTGCAAGCCTTTTTCCCGCAGAATTTGCTTCAGCTGCTCCGCCATCTCAATGCCGTGCCGGCCGATTTCCGCGTAGAGGTTGTTGCTGAAAAGCGCGTCGAACTGCACGCCCAGCAGGCGGCCCTTGGCCAGCAGAGCGCCCCGCTGCTTAACGCTGGCCAGGAAGCTTGGCGGCCGATTGCCACGGCTGAACACCACCGCCTCGCCGCAGAGCGCGCCCACCTTGGTGCCGCCGATGTAAAAAACGTCGCACAGGCGGGCAATGTCCGGCAGTGTCACGTCCGTCTGCCGGCTTTGCAAGGCGTAGCCCAAACGCGCGCCGTCCATAAACAACGGCAGCTGATATTCCCGGCAGATGGCCGCCAACTCCTCCAGCTCCTGCTTGCTGTAAAGGGTGCCGTATTCCGTGGGGTGGGAAATGTAAACCAGGCCCGGCTGAACCATGTGCTCATAATTTTGGTCGGCGTAAAAGTCCTTGAGATACTGGCGCAGGGCCGCCGCCGGCAGCTTGCCCTCCTGCTGGGGCAGCTCTAGCACCTTGTGGCCGCTATACTCGATTGCGCCGGCTTCGTGGCAGGCAATGTGGCCTGTGCTGGCGGCTATCGCCCCCTGATAGCTGGCCAGCAAGCAGGAGATAACCACCGCGTTGGTTTGGGTGCCACCCGCCAAAAATTCCACCTGAGCCTGGGGGCAGGCGCAGGCCTGGCGGATTTTTTCCGCCGCCTCGGCGCAGTAATGATCCGCGCCGTAACCGGGCAGGTTCTCCAAATTAGTTTCCAGCAGGCGCTGCAAAACGGCAGGATGTGCGCCGGCAATATAATCACTGGCAAATGAAATCATGTTAATCGCTCCTTATCAGTTGACAAAAGTTAAAAAATGTTATATAATTATAGATGAAAAGAGTCATCCGCTTTGGCGACTGACCCTCTAAAATGAGCTAAAATAGCCGCGATCTTTGTCAGGGAAGGCGGCTATTTTTATCGTGGTTACGCGAGGGCCAGCCGCTTCAATGAACAACTCTTTTTGTCATTTATTTTAGCATATAAAATTGCAAATTGCAATAAAAAGCCACAAACAAAATGGTTGACAACAGCCTGAACATCTGCTATAATATAAATGCAACAACAGAGAATGATGCATTTAAGGCACACAGAAAAACCCTCGGAGGACGAGTCCGAGGGTTTTCTGTTTTACTTTTTTATCCGATAAACCGCATTAATATCATCGCCACCTCGGCCCGCGTCGCACCGGCCGCCGGTTTTAAGGAGCCGTTATCGCCGTTCAGCAAGCCTGCGCCCACGGCCCACTGCATTGCTTCCTTAGCCCAGCCGGACACTGCTGCGCCGTCCGCAAAGCCGCTCAAATCGCCTTTGGCGCTCACATCAAGGCCCTTAAACTGCGCGTATCGGTACAAAATGGCCGCCAGCTGCTCCCGCGTGATTTTCTCGTTCGGGGCAAATTGAGTATCGCTGTAGCCGTTCACCACGCCATTAGCCGCTGCCCAAGCAACGGCCTCGCTGTACCACTGGCCGCCGGCAACGTCACTGAAATTGGCCGCGCCTGCCGCCGGCTCATCATTCAACCGGTGCAACATTGTCACAATCATTGCCCGCGTAGTTGCCACATTCGGTTCAAAGCCCTTTTCTGTGCCGTTCATCATACCATTATTGTAAACGTAGGCAATCGCCTCGCTGTACCAAGCGTTGTTCTGCACGTCCGCAAACACTGTGGCAACATTGGCCGCGGTAATTTCCTTGCTGCCGCCGGAAGTGCCCGGTTTAGTTTCGGTGCCCGGCTTGGTTTCGGTACTTGTTCCCGGTTTGGTTGCCGGTCTGCTGCTGCTACCACCGCCGCCGCCAGAGCTGCCGCCGGAGCTTCTGCGCTCCCAAATGGCTTTCAGCTCGGTATCCGCCGCAAAGCTGTAAACATTGTTGGCAGCAAAAGTCTGGTTACTATTCGCCACATTCTGCCAGTATTTGAAGTTGTAGCCGCTCTTCTCCGTGGTCGGCATTGTCACCTTAGTTTCCTTGGTTACCTGCATAAAGCTTGGCCCGGCCATTGTACCGCCGTCGGTGTCAAAGGTGATTGTATAAATGGCCTCACCCGGTGTAACCGTGCCGGTAACCGTTACTTTGCAGGTGGCCTTTTGGCCGCTGCCGTCAGCCGCCGTGGCCGTGATAGTCGCCTCGCCAGCCGCCAGGGCCGTCACCTTGCCGGTTGCGTCAACCGTGGCCACTGCGGAATTGCTGCTGGCCCAGGTTACGGTTTTATTGCTTGCGCCCTCGGAAACTGTGGCTTGCAGCTGGGCGGCGCCGCCCGCCAGCAAGGACATTTCCGTGCGGTTTAAGGTTATGCCGGTGGCCGGCTGAGTTACTGTCACCGTGCAAGCGGCGGTTTTGCCGCCGTCGGCGGTTGTCACCGTGATAGTGGCGGTGCCTGCGCCAACAGCGGTTACCTGGCCAACATAGCGCGTTGAGCTTACGCCGTCAGCCGTAGTTCGAATTGTTTCCTTGCTGACGGTTGCAACTTTGGAATTGCTGCTGCTCCAGGTAACATCCTTATTTGTTGCATTTTCGGGAGCAATAGTTTCAAACAGATTGAGTTTTTCGCCCACTTTCATTGCGGCGGTTTGCTGATTTAAGGTTACGCCGGTAACTGCAACAGTTTCCGGTGCGGTTTCGGTTACTGTCACCGTGCAGGCGGCGGTTTTGCCGCCTGCGCTGGCGGTTATTGTCGCGGTGCCTTTGGCAATCGCCGTTACCACGCCGTTTTTCACCGCCGCAACCTTATCATTGCTGCTTGTCCAGCTGACTGTTTTGTCGGTTGCGTTGGCCGGCAAAACGGTGGCCTGCAAGGTGGCCGAAGCTTTAGGCTGCAAAGTCAGTTTTGTTTGATTTAATGTTACGCTGTCAACCGGAATTTCTTCCGGCTCAGCATCTTGATAATTATAATGAATGGTTGCCCCCAAAAGCGGCTCATTATAAAATTCATTTATATTGATTTTATTCCACTGTTCTTCTGAGCCTGTATAATATACATCTGTTAAGGCATTACAGTTATTAAACGCACCGTCATTTACATTGGTTAAGGTATCATATAGTGTAATGCTCTTTAAGTTTGTGCAACCCTCAAAAGCAAAATCTGGAATTACTGTTATGCTAGCGGGGATTGTTATTGTAGATAATTTTTCACTATAAAAAAAGGTCATTTCCTGCAAATCTTCTACATTATTTGGAATAAGAACTGTTTCTAAATTTTGTGTACAAGAAAATGCATTAGCTGAAATATTTTTAACAGTATTAGGTACTTGATATTTTATATCTGCTTTATTGAGCGGGTATTGTATCAATGTAGTTTGCTCTTTATTAAACAGTACTCCATCAACAGAGGTATAGTTAGAATTATTAGGTGCCACCTCTATATCTGTTAAAGAAATACAATAACCAAAAAGAGTATCAGTTGGATTTAGACGAATATTTTCTACACTACTTGGAATTGTAATTCTTGTTAATTTTGTATTTCCTCGAAATGCGTTCTCTTTTATTTCTACAACACTATTTGGAATTATATAACTAACATCGGTTTTACCAGCAGGATATTGCACTAAACAAGTTTTTTCCTTATTAAAAAGAACACCGTTTTCATCAACCATAAAGTTTGGATTACCTTCAGCTATACTTATAGTTGTTAATTTAGTACAATCGCCCCATACCCCATATCCTAAATCCTTAACGCTAGCTGGAATATTTACCTCTTGTAATTCACCACATACACCAAATGCTCTATGCCCTATGCTGTTTATACTGTCTGGGATATTAATATGTTCCAAAGCCTGACAGCGAAAAAATGCTCTTTCGTCAATTTTGTTTACACTATTTGGAATTGTAACTCTTTCCAAAGACATGCAATTTTCAAATGCCATTTTCCCTATTTTGGTTACAGCAACATTTTCAATTTTATCAGGGATTATTGCTTCCGTAATACTTTTGTCAGCACCTGTCACCGTACCGGTTTCAGTATCAAACTGAATATTACCGCCGGTAACAGCATAATCAACCGTTGCTGCCCACGCCCCTTGCGCCATACCAAACGCCAGCAAAATTGCCAGCGTTAGCATGGCTAAAAACCTTTTCTTCATTTATAAAACCTCCTAAAAAAGTGTAATCTCAGCAGCCAAAACACCAAAGGGAGCGTGAAAGGATTGGCGAAATATGATATTTAAGCCCCTTCGGTGCGGCCGCCAAGACAACAAAAAAGCGCATACAGGCATAATTTACCCATACACGCATAGAAACCCCTTTTCAGGAGGAAAAAATCTTCTAAAGTGCAGCAGCACAACTGAAAAAACGGACTAAACCCTTGCAGAACAAGGGAAATTGTATTATACTAAATACAGCGGCGCTGCGACTCAAAAGCAGTTGTGTATGGATGGTAGGGCATCCTGCATAAGGAGGCTGTGGTACTGGTAATACCGCAGTCCCTGCCGCAACTTTTTTTGTCGCCTTGTAATCATATTGTACCGCTAACCAACGCCTTTCGTCAAGTGGTATTATGATTTTTTTGCTAAATTTTTCATATTTTTTTGTCTGGCAAGCCCACGCTTGCTTTTTGGTGGGCAAAATGGTATGATATAATAAACAAACTAAGAAGGCTAAAAATGGAATACGTTATCAATTTCACCTGGGACCCAGAAGCAAGCGTCTGGATTGCAACCAGCAATGATATACCCGGCCTGGTGCTGGAATCCGGCTCCTTTGACGCGCTTTTGGAAAGAACCCGCTTTGCCGTGCCGGAATTGCTGGAGCTAAATAACATTTTCTAATCACTGCCAGAAAGGAGCCAACGCGATGAGCACCGACCTTGCCTACCAAGACGAAATCAGACAGGAACTAATTAATGGCCAAATTGTGCTGATGTCGCCCAGGCCTATGACTAATCACAATCGGGTAGCTTTTAATATTGCCTATATTTTTGAAAGGCACCTAAGAGGAAAAAAATGCACCACCTTTCCAGATGGCGAAGAGGTCTTTTTAACCGAAAAAGACCATTTTATACCAGATGGAATGATTGTCTGCGACCCTAACAAAATCAAGCCCGACGGCGTACACGGCGCACCGGATTTGGTGGTGGAGGTTCTTTCCTCTTCAACAGCCAAACGCGACAAAGGCTACAAAAAGGACGTTTACGAACAATGTGGCGTTAAGGAATATTGGATTGTAAACCCCGTGGATAAATCTATCGAGCAATACTTGCTGCAAAATGGCAAATATATACTCAATGACGTTTATGTAATCCACCCGGATTATGTGTTGAAAAGAATGTCCGCTGAAGAACACGCTGCCATTGTGAAAGAATTCAAATGTAGCCTCTATGACGATCTGATAATCACCTTGGATGATATTTTTTACCGTGTAAAATAAATTGCCCCCCACGCTGCCGCACCAACGGCAGCGTTTTATTTTTTTAGGAAAAAAACACTTCTTATGAGAATTAAAATATTGACATAAAAACTCACTCTTGTTAAAATATAAGGTAGGTATGTTTAAATATATGGAAGGGAACAAATGCTATGTATCATTGCCATCTCCATTTCTATCTGATTGGTCCTAAGTCAAACATCTTTAACCTAGTTCAGTCCATGCCGCCGCTGGATAACTTCAGCCACCAATTTTCCCACAGTGATTTGCCACAAAAAGATTTAACCACCCAGGCTGATGTTATTCTGGTAAATCTGCAAAACTTGCCGGCCCGGCCCACCCTGGAACAGCTTTTAACCGATAAAAAACCTCAAACCCAGCTAATTTTGCTGGCGGAAAAAGAGCAACTCCCCCAGCTGACCGATTGCCTGGCCCAAATCACCGACGTCTGGACCCTGCCCCTAACCAAGGCTGAGGCCCATTTTCGCTTTGCCCGCTGGCAGCAGGTTTGCCAGCAGGAAAAAGAGGCCTGGCAAACCAATCAATTTTTGGAGGCCACCATCAACAGTATTCCCAACCTGATTTGGTACAAAACCAAGGACGGTATTCATGAAAAAGTAAACGATAGCTTTTGCAAAACCGTAAACAAAACCAAACAACAGGTGCAAGGCCGCGGCCACGCCTACATTTGGGATGTGGAACAGGACGATCCCGCTTGTATTGAATCGGAGCGTATCGTGATGGAAAGCGGCAAAACCTGCGTTTCCGAGGAAACCGTGCAAACCGGCGAGGGCACGCGCCTGCTCACCACCTACAAAACACCGCTCTACGATTTAGACGGCGGCGTGATGGGCACTGTGGGCGTTGGCATAGACATCACCCAGGAGCAGGCCTACAAGCAGGAGTTGCTTACCAAAACCCAAAATCTGGAAAACCTTTTCACCACAATGGATTGCGGCGTGCTTTGCCACACCGTGGACGGCGCCCGCATTATCAGCGTAAATCCGGCCGCCCTAAAAATTCTGGGCTATGAATCGCAGGAGGCCCTCAGCACCAGCGGCTTTAACACAGTGGCGCCCTCCGTTTTGGACGAGAACAAACCCACCCTGCGTCAAAGCATCTTGGGGCTGAAAAATGTGGGCGATAGCGTCAGCGTGGAATATCGCGTGCGCCACAACAACGGCGATATTTTACATATTATGGGCAATGTTAAGCTGATGGAGGAAAACGGCGAGCTGTTTTACCAGCGTTTTCTGCTGGATTGTACCGCCAAAAAAATGCACGAGCTTCAGGAGCAGCTGGAAAAGGAACATCGCCAGATGGAGCTCATTCAAGCCCTCAGCATCGATTACAATCTGGTTTGCTTTTTTGACCTCGACACCTGTTGCGGCCAGGTTCTGCGTATCAACGATTGTCAGTTTAACGTGCTGGACACCATCTTCCAGGGCGAGCTTAACCTGCACGACAATATGGAACAATACATTGAAACCTGCGTTCACCCAGATGACCGGGAATTGCTCCGCCAAGCGGTTTCCGCTACATATTTACAGCAGGAACTGACGGAAAACAACACCGCCTACTGCAATTACCGCACCCTGTGCAACGGCAACAACCTGCGCTACTTCCAAATGAAAGTGGTGCGCACTAGCAGCTGGGAAAAGGACCATGGCATTGTGCTGGGCATGCGCAGCGTAGACGAAGAAACCCGCAGCGAGCTGGAAAAGAAAAACCTTTTGCAGGAGGCTTTGCAACAGGCCAACCGGGCCAGCAAGGCCAAAAGCGTTTTCCTCTCCAATATGTCGCACGATATTCGCACCCCGATGAACGCCATTGTCGGCTTCACCAGCTTGGCCATCACCCACATCAATCAGCGCGAAAGGGTGGAGGAATATCTGAAAAAAATTATGACCTCCGGCAATCATCTATTAAGCCTCATCAACGATATTCTGGATATGAGCCGCATTGAAAGCGGCAAAATGAATTTGGATGAAAAACCGTGCAGCCTGCCGGATATTCTGCACGGCTTGCGTAACATTGTGCAAGCGGATATTCACGCCAAACATCTGGAGCTTTACATTGACGCTGTGGACGTCTTTCACGAAGAAA
This sequence comes from Bacillota bacterium, assembly GCA_021769035.1. GTDB lineage: Bacteria > Bacillota > Dehalobacteriia > UBA4068 > UBA4997 > Avidehalobacter. The sequence continues at coordinate 12,062 of JAETTP010000012.1, forward strand.
TTTTCTGCGATAAACTGCGCTTAAACCAGGTTCTGCTGAATTTGCTCAGCAATTCCATTAAATATACCGGCACCGGCGGTATTATCAGCGTAAAAATTACGGAAAAAACCGGCGCCCCCACCGGCTTTGCCAATTATGAATTTCATATTAAAGACACCGGCATAGGCATGAGCCAAGACTTTGTGGAGCATATCTTTGAGCCCTTTGAGAGAGAGCGCAACTCCACCATCAGCCGAATCCAGGGCACCGGCCTGGGCATGGCCATCACCAAAAACATTGTCGATATGATGCACGGCAGCATTGAGGTGCTCAGTCAGCAAGGCGTGGGCACGGAGTTCATTGTCTGCCTGACTTTCCGGCTAAACACCAACAACAAGGAGCCAATCACCATTCCGGAGCTGAAAAACTGCCGGGCTTTGGTGGTGGACGACGACTTTAACACCTGCGACAGCGTCTCCTATATGCTGCAACAAATCGGCCTGCGCGCGGAATGGACTCTCTCCGGCAAGGAGGCCGTGCTGCGCACCCGCCAGGCGGTCAGCCGCAACGATAACTACAGCGTTTATATAATCGACTGGCTGCTACCGGATATGAACGGCATTGAAGTGGCCCGACGCATCCGCAAGGAAATTGGCGACGAGGTGCCGATCATCGTGCTGACGGCCTATGATTGGTCCGATATTGAGGAGGAAGCAACCGAAGCCGGCGTCACCGCTTTTTGCAGCAAACCACTCTTTGCTTCGGAGCTGCGCACCTGCCTGCGTTCTATGGTTTGCCCCAACCAAAATAAAACCGATGAAGAAAAACAACAAACTGTAAACCACACTGGGCGTATCCTGCTGGCTGAAGACAACGAGCTAAACCAGGAAATTGCCGAGGCCATCCTGCTGGAGGCCGGCTTCACTGTAGAAATTGCCGAAAATGGCCAAATTGCCCTGGATATGTTACAGAATTCGGAGCCAGGTTATTATCGACTGGTTCTGATGGACATTCAAATGCCGGTTATGAACGGCTTTAAGGCCGCCAAGGCCATTCGCAAGCTGGAAAATCCCCAGCTTGCCAAAATCCCTATTCTAGCCATGACTGCTAACGCCTTTGAAGAAGATAAACAGGAGGCTCTGCGTTGCGGTATGAACGGCCACATTGCCAAACCCATTGATATTGATAAGCTTTTTGAAACCCTGGACAAAGTGCTGGAGTAAGCCCAGCTAATAAACCAAATTTTAAGGCGGCGTTTCCCCCCAAAGGTACGCCGCCTTAGTTTATTTACGAAAAAGATAGGCTCTATTCAAAGAATAGAACCTATCAACAAAACATTTGAACTCGGCCTCAGGCCAACAAAATACGGTCATTATCCAGCATTTGGCCTTTAACCTCCCGATATTTTTGCAGCAGGCCCTCCACCGTCAGGCTGGCCCGCTCCTGGCCCTGAATATCCAGCACAACCGCTCCATCGTCCATCATAATCGTGCGGTTGCCCATATCCAGCGCCGAAGCAATGTTGTGCGTAATCATCAAGGTGGTTATCTGCTTTTCCGCCACCACCTCCCGCGTGATACGGAACACCTTTTCAGCCGTCAGCGGGTCCAGCGCCGCGGTGTGCTCGTCCAGCAGCAGGATTTTCGGGGTCACAATCACCGCCATCAAAAGGGTGACGGCCTGCCGCTGCCCGCCGGAAAGCAGGCCCATTTTCGTTTTCAGCCGATTTTCCAAGCCCATATCCAGCCGGGCCAGGTGCTCGCGGAAAATCTCCCGATCCTTTTTGGTAATCGCCGGCCTCAGGCCGCGCCGCACCGAGGAATAGGCAATCGCCAAATTCTGCTCAATCGTAAGACTAGGCGCGGTGCCTTTCATCGGGTCCTGAAAAATGCGGCCAATCACCTTGGCCCGGTGCGTTTCCGGCTGAAAGGTCATATCCTCCCCGTCAATCAAAATCTGCCCCTCATCGGTTAAAAAAGTGCCGGCAATAGCATTGAACAGGGTGGATTTGCCCGCCCCGTTGGAGCCGATAATCGCGGCAAAATCGCCTTTGGCCAAATGCAGAGAAAGACCCTTCAGCACTTGCTTTTCATTCACCGTGCCGGCCTCAAAGGTTTTGTGAATATTACGAATTTCCAGCATGCTGCCTGAGCCTCCTTGTCTTGTTGTGATACTCTGCCAACGCCGCCTTAGCCGGGCCGACCGACAAAGCAACCGCGATAATCAGCACAGAAACCAGCTTGAGGAAATAAGTTGGAAACAGGTTGGTTTTAATAGCCACCGCCACAATGATTCGATAAGCCACGCTGCCCACAATAGCAGAAACAAAGCCCACCGCCAAATTCCGCTTCACACACAGAGTTTCCCCAATAATTACCGAAGCAAAGCCCACAACAATGGTGCCGCTGCCGGCCGTCACGTCGGCGTAGCCCATATATTGCGTGTAAACCGCGCCGGAAACCGCCACACAAGCGTTGGCCAAAGCCAGGGCCAGCCACTTCATTTTGGTGGTGGAAACCGAGGTGGCCCGCACCATTTCCTCGTTGTCGCCGGTGGCGCAAATGCACAGGCCGGTGTGGGTGGTGAAAAAGAACTCCACCAAAGCCACCACCACAGCACAAATCAGCAGGCCCACCACAATCATCGCCGTGTGCTTGGAAACGCCAAAGCTCTGCTGAAACATTGAAAACAGCGTGGGAGAGCCCAAAATAGAGATGTTGGGCGTGCCGTTGTTCATAATCAACAAATTGACGGAATACAAGCCAGACATTGTCATAATACCGGCCAAAATTGCCGGGATTTTCAGCTTGGTTTGAAAAAACGCCGTCACACTGCCGGCCGCCGCTCCGGCCAGCATAGCCAGCAGCAAAGCCGCAAAGGGCGCCCAGGGCCGCCCGGTGTTAATAACCATGGCGCTGATTGCCATACCCAAAGTAATGCTGCCGTCCACCGTTAAATCCGGGATTTTCAAAATCCGAAAGGTGATGAAAACGCCCAGCACCATCAGGCCGTATACCAGGCCCAGCTCCACAGCACCCAAAATTTGATTCGTCATAAAAGCCTCCGCCATACCATACTACAATATAAACAGAGCGCGGCAGAACCTGTTTGCCGGCCTGCCGCGCCAAAACTATCAGGCACATTTTAAAACAGCCTTACCCTATAAATGCCCCTCAACCTCAAATTGTCTTATTTGGTGGTCACATAGGTGGCCTGAGCGGCATAATCCGCCGGCAGTTCAATGTTCAGCTGCTGCTGCACATCGCTGTTGACAACCAGCGTAAAATCAGCGTACTGCTGGCAGGGCATTTCCTCCAGCGCCTTGCCGTTGTACCACTCAATAACCATATCGGCCGTCATTTTGCCCACGGTTTCATAATCCACGCCGTAGGAGCAGAACGCGCCGCCCATCGTCATCGAATCCGCCGCACCGTAAACCGGGATTCCCTTTTCCGCCAGGGTTTGACCCAACTGATTGAAGTTGGAAGCAATCACGGAATCCAGCGCCACGTAAACATAGCCATAATCTGCAGCCTCCAGGCCCTGCGCCTGCGTTACCGCATCGGTAATATCCGCATAGCCCATAGTATCGTAGGCGTAGCCTTTGCCGTCGCAGTAATCGGCCGCAGCTTCCATTGTGCATTGGGCATTGTTCTGCGAGGTGTTATACATAATGCAGATTTTTTTGCCCTCCGGCACCGGCGTAATCGCATTGGCAGTTTCAATAATCAAATCCGCCGGAATAGTGTTGGAGGTGCCGGTTGCCAGCAAAGCCGGATCGACAGTGTTCAGATCAGGCATAATTTTGGAATAAACCGGGTCAACCACCGACATAAAGATAATCGGAATTTCGCCGCCGCAAATGTTGGCCGCCGCCTGAGCCGGCGGGGTCAGCATGGGCACAATCAAATCGTAGTCGTTATCCACAAAACCCTGAATGATGGTGGACATAGTGCCGGCGTCGCCGGCAGCGCTCTGGAAATCAACCAAAATCTTCTCGCCCAGGCCAGCATTAGCGATAGTTTCCATAAAGCTGGTATACATCTCCTGCGCGTCCGCCATATCTACCAGCTGCACGAAGCCAACGTTAATAACCTCCTTGTCGTTCACCGTGCCCACAACCTCGTCTTTGCCGCCAGCCGCGGGGTCCTGATTGTCGTTGCCGCCGCAAGCCGCCAGGCAAAGGCCCAGGCTGAGGCACAGCAACAAGCTAAGTAGCTTTTTCATTATCGTACTTACCTCCGTTTAATAAAATATTTATAAAGCTTTTTGCCGCTTTAATGCAATATTATAATTATACCCTGTATATTATAACATTTTTGGGAAATTGTCAAGGGATATACCTTGTTTTTTTACAGAAAAAGGCTTATAATGAATTATAAACAGGAGGTATTGATTATGCAATATAATATTTTTCAAAATCTGCCGGCCCAGGCAATGACGCCGGAGGTCAGCCGCAAGCTGCTGGCCTATCAGGATGGCCAGGGCGGCTACACCCTGAACCTGATGCAGGCCCAAGCCGGGGCCCAGGCGCCGGCCCATAGCCACCCGCACCAGCAAGTGGTTTACATCATCTCCGGCCGGGGCGATTTCCTCTGCGGCGAGGAAACCCAAACCCTTGTTGCCGGCGATGTGGTGCAAATCGACGCCAATGTGCCCCACACCTTTGTTTCCGTGGCTGAGGACGCCGTCTGGCTGGAGTTTTTCACCCCAGCCAGAGAGGATTACCGCCCGCAGCAGTAAGACAAATTACAAAACCCCCGGCTTCAGCTGGGGGTTTTGTAATTTGCTATCTACGCAACAGGCTAATAATAATTTCCTTTAGCTTATCCATATCCAACGGTTTGGCGGTGTGCGCGTCCATTCCGGCCTCCAATGCCATGCGGCGGTCTTCCTCAAAGGCGTTGGCCGTCATCGCAATGATGGGGATAGTTTTCGCCAGCGGGTGCTCGCTGGCCCGAATAGCCCGCGTGGCCTCGTAGCCGTTCATCACCGGCATTTGCACATCCATAAAAATCATATCAAAATCGCCGGGAGTCGACTGCAAAAAGCGTTCCAAGGCCGCCTGGCCGTCCGGCAGAATTTCACACTCAATGCCCTCCATCTGCAAAAGTTCGCCCAAAATTTCAGCATTAATCTCATTATCCTCAGCCGCCAACACTCGCAAACCAGAGAGAGAAATTTCCTCCACCGTCTGTTGATGCAAGGCCTCCAACTCAGCCGCCGCCACATCAGCCTGGTCGGGCACGGCCAGCTCCACCTCCAGGGTGAAAACGCTGCCCTGGCCTAGCTCGCTTTCCACCTCAATGGAGCCGCCCATTAAATCGACAATGTTTTTGGTGATAGCCATGCCAAGACCAGTGCCCTGCACCTCCCGCGTGGCCTCAGTGGACTCACGAGAAAAAGGCTCAAAAATGGTCTGCAAAAAGCCGGGGCTCATGCCAAAGCCGTTGTCCTGCACCACAAAACGCAGATGGGCCACATTGTGCTCCACCGGGTGCACCGGCAACACAGTCAGCGAAATCTCGCCGCCCTTTTGGGTGTACTTAATAGCATTAGAAAGCAGATTAATCAGCACCTGATTAAGGCGCAGCTTATCGCCCAGCACAACGCGCGGCAAGCCGTCGCGGATCTGAAAATCAAACTGCTGCCCTTTGGCCTTAGCCTGCGGCGACATCATGGTGTAAAGCTCATCCAGCTGCTCCTGCAAGGAAAACTCGGCGATATTCAGGGCTGTTTTGCCGCTTTCAATTTTGCTCATATCCAGAATATCGTTGATTAAACCCAGCAAATGCCGGCTGGAGGCCTCAATCTTGCCGGTAAACTCACGCACCTTGGCCGGATTTTCCGTTTCCTTGGCCAGCAAACGCGCAAAACCGACAATTGCATTCATCGGCGTGCGAATATCATGCGACATATTAGCCAAAAAGCTGCTTTTGGCCTCATTGGCTACACGGGCCGTGTGCAGGGCCTCGCCCAGCATCTCATTCATTCGGCGCTCCTGCGTACGGTCGGAAAGCATCAGGATAAACTTATCCCGCTTATCAAATTGGCAATGCCGCAACAAAATCTTAAACCAGCGCAGCTCGTAGGTTTGCAAATGCACCGCGTCGCGCTCGCCCGTCCAAACGCCGCCCAGGGGCACCGTCAGCAAAGTTTCCGGGGTCAGCGAATCGTTGCCATCGGCCGGCGGCAGCAGCACGTCCTCAAACAACAGGCGGCGCACATCCTGCCGCACATCTTCCGATTCCAGCCCCAGCACCCGGTGCAGATTGGGGCTTACGTATTCCGCCGTGAAATCTCGCGGCGAGAACAGAACAAATATATCGTCGGTGTTTTCCGTCAGCAGGTCAAAAAGCTGCTCGCGTAGTTTCAAATCCAAAGTTTGGGCCCGCATGCGACGCTGGCCGTTCAAAACCACCATAAAAATCAGGCCGAGCGTTATCAGGCCAAACAGCAGGCCCATCACCAACAGCGTCACCAAAGTAAACTTATGTAGGTTGGCATTAACCACCGTCACCGGCACCAGGCCGGCCAACATCCAATCCGCAAAGCCCACCGGCTGGTAGATCAGATAATACTCCTGCCCGTCCAGGCGGAAAGTGGTTACATTGCTTTGGCCCTCCTGCCAGTGGGCCGGCAAATCCTCGGCGGCAATATTGTGATAATCCGTGCCGCTCATCAAATAAGCCAGCAGGTTGGCCGGCTGCTCCGCCTCGCTGCGCGAGGAAAAGAGAATCCGGCCGTCTGGATAAGTTACATAACATTCACTAAAGCCGGCAAAGGCCTCAATATTAAACGCACTGGCCATCTCATGCGCCTTAAAACTGATCGCCGCCGCCACATAATCAAAGCCCTGATATTGGCCGGGCTGCACCGGCACCGCAAAAATGATAATCCGCTCCAGGGAGGGCAAAACGTTATCCCGCACAATGTTCTGCCGCTGTTCCACCAGCGCCGGCAGGGCCTCGCCCAGGTTCAGGCTGCCGCGCGCGCCCTCCTCGGTTATGTAGGAGCCATCCTCTGCCAAAAGATAAAAGGTGTCAAAATGCCAATCCGCCTTTTCCTCCTGCAAAAAGGTTTGCAGCTGCTGCGGCTGGGCCGCCTCCAGATAAGGCTGCCAACCGCGCAGCAAACGCCAGTTTTTGCTGATGGTGGAGCGGAAAGTTAAATTTATTTGAGTATAAATTTCCTCCAGATGAGCGGCGCTTTCCTGATAAATCTGCCGGCTGGCAAAACGGGAATATAGCAGGCAAATTGCCGCAATGATGATTAAAGCCAATGTGGAAATTACAACACGCAAAATTAGGGGAATAGACTTTGAGGCGTTTATTGCCGCCACCTCCCTAAGGCAATTTTATCCTCTTATTATTATAGCAGAATGAATTTTATTTGACAAGCTTCCGAAAATATTTTTTAAGGGGCCAACCCTGCAAACGGTTTGTTTTTTAACGCGCCAGCAAGCGCCCCAGGCCGCAGGCCAATGCAAAGGCAGCAATATCCACCGCCACAATGGTGGCGCCCACCGGCGTGGCCGCCAAAAGGGAAATCAACATGCCCAGCAGGGCGCACAACACCGAAAGCGCCGCCGAACACAAGGTGACTCCCAAAAAGCTTTTACAAATGCGCATTGCCGAAAGGGCCGGAAAAATTACCAAGGCCGAAATCAGCAATGAGCCAACCAAATTAAGGGCCAACACCACAATCACCGCAATAATTACGGCGATCAGCAGGTTAAACAGCTCCACCCTGGTGCCGCTGGCTTTGGCAAAGGCTTCGTCAAAGGTGACGGCGAAAATTTTGTTGTAAAACAGCACAAAAACCAGCAGAACCAGCAGCGAGAGCGCCACGCAGAGCCAAACCTCCGTCTGGGTCAGCGTCAACAGCGAGGTGGAGCCAAAAAGCGTGCTGCACACGTCGCCCGCCAGGTTGGGGCTGGCGGAGAACAAATTCAGCAGCAGATAACCAATCGCCAACGCTCCCACGGAGAGCATCGCAATGGCCGCGTCGCCTTTAATGCGCGCATTTTGGCCGCCGCGCAACAGCAGCACCGCGCAAAACAGCGTCACCGGCAGCACCAGCAGGGTTTGGTTGGCCACGTGCAGCACGCTGGCCGCCGCCACCGCGCCAAAAGCCACGTGGGAAAGGCCGTCGCCGATAAAGGAAAACCGCTTCAACACCAACGTCACGCCCAGCAGCGAGGAGCACAGGGCAATCAGCACGCCCACAATCAGGGCATACCAAACAAAGGAATATTGGAAATATAAGGCCAGGCGGGCCGGAATTTCTGCCAAAGCCGTCAGCATTGCGCCGCCTCCTCCCGCGCCTCCGCAAAGCTGCGGCCAATCTCGCTTTGCAGATATTCCTGCCGCGTCCCAAAAAACACCGGCTGGCCGATATGCAAAATATGGCTGGCATAGCGCACCGCCGCCTGTATATCGTGGGAAATCATAATAATCGTCAGGCCGTCCTGGCGGTTCAGCTCAGCAATCAGCCGATACATTTCCGCCGTCACCTTTGGGTCCAGCCCGGAAACCGGCTCGTCCAGCAGCAGCACCTTTTGGGCCGCGCACAAGGCCCGGGCCAGCAAAACCCGCTGCTGTTGGCCGCCGGAAAGCTCCCGATAGCAGCGGCCGGCCAAGGCCTCCGCCTCCAAACGGCGCAAAACCCGCCGGGCCAACGCCTTATCCCGCCGGCCGTAAAAAGGCCGCCAGCCAACGCGGCCCTGGCAGCCGGAAAGCACAACTTCCCACACGGAGGCCGGAAAATCCCGCTGCACCAGCGTTTGCTGCGGCAGATAGCCAATATCCCGCGGGCTCAATCCCTCGCCCAGGCGGACGGCGCCCGCCAGCGGCGGCTGCAAATGCAGCAGGGTGCGCATCAGCGTGGATTTGCCCGCGCCGTTTTCCCCCACGACGCAAAGATAATCGCCGGCTTGCACCGTAAAATTCAGATTTTGCAAAATCGCCCGGCCCTCGTAGCCAAGCGTCAGGTTTTGGCAGGTTATCTGCGCCACGCCGCTTCCTCCAGTTTCTTCCTAAATTTTAATTAATTCTTATCATTTCAGCAAACCGCTAATTTAAGGCCTGCCGCAACACCGCCAAATTAGCCCGCATAATATCCAGATAATTTGCGCCGGCCGCCGCCTCCTGCAAGGTGACGGACTGCATAGAATCCAGGGCCAAAATCTGCTGGTTTTGCGTTTCGGTGCACTGGATAACCGCCTGGGCCAGCCGCCCGTCCGATTTTTCCAGGGTCAGCACGCAGGGCAGGCCCAGTTCGTCCACCTTGCCGGCCAAAAAGGTGATGGTGGCAAAGCTGGCCTCCGCGTCCGCATAGCAACCGCTGAAAGCCGCATAGTAACTCAAGCCGTAATCCGCCGCCAGATAGCGAAACGGAAAACGGTCGGCAAACAGCAGGGTGCGGCGTTCCGCCGCCTGCACCACCGCCTGATATGCCGCCTCCAGCTCCGCCAACTGCTGAATATAAGCCTCCGCATTGGCCTCGTAAAAGGCGGCGTTGGGTGGATCCAGCCGGGCCAGCTCCGCCGCCAAAGCCCGACAGAGCGTTTCTGCATTGCGCAGGGACAGCCAAACGTGCTCGTCATATTCCACCTCAGGCTCAGCGTGGTCATGTTCAGCGTGCTCGTGCCCGCCAAACAGCCCCATCTGCTGCATACCCTCCACCGTTTCCTCTGCTTGGGCCGCCTCACCCAAAGCATCTAACAGGCTCAGCTGGCGCACCTCGCTGTCGCGCAGGGCTTCCCGCGCCCATTGCTCCGATTCACCGCCCAAGCAAACAAACAAATCACAGTTCAAAAGCTGCACCATATCGTCCACGCTGGGCTGATAGCTGTGCATATCCGTGCCGTCCGCCAGCAGCAGGGTCAGCTGCAAATGGCCCGGATTGTCGCCGATAATCTGACGCAGCCAGTCGTACTGCGGAAACACCGTCGCCACAATATGCGGCCCCACGTCTGCCTCCGCCGCTTGCTCCGCCGGCGCGCAGGCCGCCAGCCCAAAGACAAACAGCCAAAGCAGCGCCAAAACGGCAAATAACAGTTTCTTCTTATTATACAAACGCATTGTTACTGAGCAGCCGCGGCGTGCAGCCGGTTCTGCTGCTCCTTGCCGTGCACAATCTGGCGCAATATTGTATTAACCGGCGTGGGCACACCTGCCGCCCGGCCGTATTCCTCCACAATGCCGGCAAAGTAATCCACCTCGGTTATCCGGCCGGCCTTAATATCCTGGTGCATACTGGTCTGCGCCGTGCGCGGAAAGGCCGCCATAAAACGCTCGGTTTCCTCGCGGTCGGCCTCCGTCAGGTCAACACCGCGGGCCTTGGCCAGCTCCACCACCTCCTGCATAGCAGCCGAGGTCAGGGCAAAGTAGGCCGGCACCTCCGTGCACTCGTAGATGAAGCAATCCACCGCCGCCGTCACCTGATTGTAGCCCACGTTCAACATCCATTTTTTCCAGCAAGTGCGCTCCATATCCGCGCCCACCTCCAGTGGGATTGGCGTTTTGCTCAAAATATCCCAAACCAGCTGCACCTCCGGCACGTAAGGCTCCGCGTTGCGCTCCCAGCCAAATTGCAGCACACCGCGGGTGGTGAAATCCACCGCGTTCACCGTGCGCCGGGCGTCAATGCCCATCGCAATGCCAAACAGCACTTTGGCCTGCGGAAAGGCCTCGCGCAGGGTTGGGGTGGCGCTGATCCCATTCAGCAGCGGCACAATGACGGTGCCCTCCGCCACAAAGGGGCGCATATCCGCCAAAGCCGCCTGCAAACCGTAATTTTTGACGCAAACAAAAATTACCTCCGCCGGCTGCACGCCGTCCGCCGGCTCCTCCACCAGCAACGGAAATTTTTCTCCGTTCACCTGCAAGCCCTCCGCCCGCAAACGCTCCGCCCGCGGGCCGGCGGCAATCGCAAAAAACTCCTGGGGATAGGCGTTGAACAAATCCATACCAAAAACCGATCCCACAGCCCCCATACCAATCATGGCAATCCGCATAATTTACGCCTCCTTAAAGCTTATTTAGAAATATTAACCATCAGCCGCAGCTCACCCGCGGCTGCCAATGCCTCCACTCGACTGGCAATCAACTCGTCGCTAATGCCCAGGCAATAGTTGCCCAGCACGCTGCCAATCAGCTCCAGCCTGCGGAACTCGCCTTGTTTCCGCCTGAGTTCAGCCGCCGCCTGCCGCACAAAGCAATCGTAAAAATCCGCCGCCACGCCAACCAGCCGGCCGTTCACAACCGCCCGTAGCGGCGCGTTTTCTTGCTGCAAGTCCCGCCAATGCCAGGCGCAGCCGCGGATAAAATTGGCCGGTAGCCGCTCCGCCTGCGCCGCATACTGAAAGCAGTTGTTTGCCAAAAGCATTTCGCCCCAATGCGTGCTGATAAGCACCACACCGTCCGGCCGCTCCTCAAAACGGGGCAGCCAAACCGCGCTGACCGTAGCGTCGCAGACCTGCCATGTTTCCAGCCAAAAGGCCAGCCAGTGCAGGCCGCAAATGTCCACTGGGCGTTGGCTCAGCCACAAAAGCAGCGGTTCCCCCGCCTGCACAGCTTTCAGAAGTTCCACCGGCTCTGCCTGCGCCGCAATATCGCCCACACTCAAATCCTGCTCCAGGCAGAAGATTTGGCTGGCCGGCAGGCCGGCCTCCCTGAGGCAGGCGGCGGCAGTTGGGTCGTAAAAAAAGATATTCATAAAACCTCCATACTTACCAGCTTCAGCCAATCAATGAGCCGTTATCAACAGCCTCCCTATTCTATCTCCAAAACAGCCATAAAAGCCTCCTGCGGAATAGTAACACTGCCAACCTGCTTCATGCGCTTTTTGCCGGCTTTCTGCTTTTCCAGCAGCTTGCGCTTGCGGGTCACGTCGCCGCCGTAACACTTGGCCAGCACGTCCTTGCGCATAGCCTTGATGGTTTCCCGCGCAATAATCTTACTGCCCACCGAGGCCTGCACCGGGATTTCAAACAGCTGCCGGGGAATCAGCCGGCGCAGCTTGTCCGTCAAAGCCCGGCCGCGATAGTAGGCCTTGTCCTTGTGCACAATGCAGGAAAGCGCGTCCACCACCTCATTGTTCACCATAATATCCAGCTTCACCAGATTAGACTGCTGATAGCCGGAAAGCTCGTAATCCAATGAAGCATAGCCTTTAGTCATACTCTTTAGCTTGTCGAAAAAGTCAAAAATAATCTCCGACAGCGGCAAATCGTAAAGCAACATCACCCGCGTCGGCGTGATGTACTCCATATTCAGGAAAGCGCCCCGTTTTTCCTGCCCCAGCTCCATCACATTGCCCACAAAATCCTTGGGCACCATAATGGTGGCCTTAACGTAGGGCTCTTCAATGCTGACGATTTCGCCGCTGGACGGCAAATCGGTGGGATTGTCAATCTCCAGCACCTCGCCGTTGGTCTTGGTGACGCGGTAATTCACGCTGGGCGCGGTGGTTATCAGCTCCAGGTCATATTCCCGCTCCAGTCGTTCCTTAATGATTTCCATGTGCAGCAGGCCCAAAAAACCGCAACGGAAGCCAAAGCCCAGCGCGGCCGAGGTTTCCGGCTCATAGAGCAGGGCCGCGTCGTTCAGTTGCAGCTTTTCCAGCGCGTCTTTCAAATCGTTATATTTGGAGCTGTCCACCGGATAAAGGCCACAGTAAACCATTGAAACCGCCGGTCGATAACCGGGCAGTGGCAGCGGGGCCGGATTGGCCGCATCGGTAATGGTATCGCCCACCCGCGTGTCCCGCACATTTTTAATGCTGGCGGTCAAAAAGCCCACGTCGCCGGCGGCCAGGCTGTCCACCATTTTGACGCCGGGGGCCAGCACCCCAACCTCCACCACCTCAAATTCCTTTTGGGTATTCATCATGCGCACACGCATGCCGCGGCTCACCCGGCCCGACATCACCCGGAAATAGGGCAGCACGCCCTTGTAAGCGTCAAAAGTGCTGTCGAAAATCAGGGCGGAAAGCGGCTCCTCCCGGTCGCCGGCCGGGGCCGGAATCCGCTGCACCACGGCCTCCAGCACGTCCTCAATGCCCAGGCCGGTTTTGGCGGAAATCAGCAGCGCGTCGTCCGCCGGCAGGCCGATAACCTCCTCAATCTCCGCCTTAACCGCCTCCGGGTCGGCGTTGGGCAAATCGATTTTGTTAATAACCGGGATAATCTCCAAATTATTCTCCAAAGCCAGATACACATTGGCCAAAGTTTGGGCCTCAATGCCCTGGGCCGCGTCCACCACCAGCAGTGCGCCCTCGCAGGCTGCCAGGGAACGGCTGACCTCATAGTTAAAATCCACATGGCCGGGGGTGTCAATCAAATGCAGGGTATATTCCTGCCCATCCTTGGCCTGATAATCCAGGCGCACCGCTTTCAGCTTGATAGTAATGCCGCGCTCCCGCTCCAAATCCATATCGTCCAGCACCTGCGCCTCCATCTCCCGGCTAGAAAGCGCGCCGGTATATTCCAGCAGCCGGTCCGCCAGGGTGGACTTGCCGTGGTCAATATGCGCAATAATGCAAAAATTACGTATATTCTTCTGTGTCGTTTCCTTGCTCATTAATGAAAAAATCCTTTCTCACACTCAGTTTTTTATCTATATTAAGCTAATCCTGATTAAGCTAATCCTGCTTTTCCTCGATTTCAGCCGGTTCTGCCGGCTCTGCCGGCTCCGGCAGCTGCTTTTTGCGGTTAAATTTGCGCCGCAAAATGCCCAAAAGCTGCTCCGCCTCCGGCATTTTCCAAAGCACGGCCAAAAACATAAACAGCCCCATGCCCAGCACCATCGCCGCCAAAATTTCCGCCAGCTGGGCCAGTTTACCGCTCACCGGCAGATACAGCTCCCAAAAACGGGCCAGCAGCCACACCGCGCCGCCCATCAAGCAGGAGATCAGCGTTGTCTGAACAGTTGACTTAATCAGCCCCCAACTGCCAATATCGCCCACCTGCCAGTTCAGCAGCACAATCAACACCACCATATTAAAAATGCCCGCCACGGAATAGGCCAACGCCAACCCGCCTTGCGCCATATAACGCACCAGCACAATGGAAAGCGCCACATTGACGGCAATGGAAAGCACCGCCACCGCCACCGGCTTTTTGGTGTCCTTCAGAGCGTAAAAAGCACGCGACAGCGTGTGAATAGCGGCATAGGCAAAAATACCGATAGTGTAAAAAATCAGCGCGTAAGCCGTCTGCTTGGTATCCTCCGCCGTGAAAGCGCCGCCGCGGAACTCATACATAAAACGAATCACCGGCCCGCTCAGGGCGGCCAGGCCAAAGGAAGCCGGAATAGTCACAAAAACCACCGTGCGCACGCCCATAATCAGCGTGGCCTTGAAATTTTCCCACTTTTCCTGCGCCGCCAGTTGGGTCATCGTGGGGAAAAAGGCAATGCCCACCGTAATGCCAAACAAGGTGATAGGCAGCTGCATCAACCGCTGGGCCGCCCGCAGCGCAGAAACCAGGCCCTCCGCCAGGCCGGAAGCCAGGTTTTGGTTCACAAACAAATTAAATTGGCTGGCGCCCAGGCCGATGAAAACCGGCACAATCAAAGCCAGCAGCTCCTGCACGCCGGGGTGGCGTAAATCCATACTGAAGCTATAGCGCATACCCAAGCGCAGCAAGGCCACGGCCTGCACCAGAAAATTCAGCATAGCGCCCAGCACCACGCCCACCGAAAAGCCGGCAATGCCGTAGCCGGGGAAGTAATGCTCAATCGGCGCGGCCAGCAGCAGGCCGCCCAAAATAATGCCCAAATTGTAAAGCACCGAGCCCAACGCCGGGGCGGTGAAATTTTTGTAGGAATGTAAAATGCCGGTACTGATGCCGGAAAGGCACATAAAAATCACCTGCACGAACATAATGCGCGTCAGGTTGACGGTCAAAGCTTTGGTGGCGGGATCAAAACCAGGCACCAGCACGTCCACCAGCTGCGGGGCAAAGGTTACGCCAAAGGTTACGCCCAAAACCAGCAGCAGCATAATCCAGTTGAAGATAATGCTCAGCACGCGCCAGCCCTCGTCCTCCTGGTTGCGGGCCAGATAGCTGGAAAACACCGGAATAAAGGCAGAGGAAAGCGCGCCGCCTACCAATATCATATAAAGAAAATCGGGTATGGAAAAGGCCGCGTTGTAAGCGTCGGTCAGGTTGTTTTGGCCGAACTTGGCAAAAATGAGCACATCGCGCAGATAACCCAATATGCGCGAGGCAATGGTGCTGAGCATCAACAGGTTAGCCGCCGCCATCAGGGTGGCGCCGCCGCTTTTGGCTGCCGGGGTTGCGGAACTGCCCAAAAAATTCACTTCCTCAAAAGAATGGTAGATTATTCTAATATTATATTATACCACAGGAACAAGGTTTTTTACCTTATCAGAACAAATTGCACTGTGGTATTGGTTCATAAACGGTTCAATCATCGCCTACGGCTTGATTTCACCGATATTCACATTATACCATGCTAATCCAAAAAAATCTACCTTTGGCAGTAAATTAGTTTGCCTCCTCCGCCAGCGTCTGCCGCAAAACCTCAGCCAGCAGACTAGCGGAATATTCCACCTCGTCAATATGGTTTTCCGTGCTGCCCATTTCCACCAAAATAGCATGATTGAAAATATGCTGGTTGTAGCGGCCGGCCTGCACCGCCACCCGCCGCAGCAAGCCGGGATAAAGTTCCTCCATTTTAGCCGCCAACCGCTGCATAAAAGCCTCGTTTTCCTGCCAATTATCATTATCATAACGCTGGGCGCTGCCGCAAACCAGCATAATCCGGGCCGCCTTTTTGCCGTTTATCTCACAAACCGAGGCTTCCCGGCTCACTCCGGCGTCGCGGTGCATATCAATCAACACCTGTAGCTGTGGATATGCCGCCAGCAACCCCTCCGCCGTGGCCAGCGAGTTAGCGTAGGACTTGTTCCAATCCGGCCAATCGTGAATGGTTTCGCTCAGCACCGTGCCAATGCCCTCCGCGTTTAAGCTGGCCGCCAGCTGCGCCGCCGCCCGATAAACCCCGCCTTGCTCGCCGTAAACTTTGGCCTGGCCGGAAAAGCTGATGTAACTCTCAGAGCTGTGGGTGCAGTAAATCCCCACCTTAATTTCCGCCGCCGCCTCGGCCAGCTGCTTTTGATAATGCCGCCAGGCAAAAAGGGCCTCGCTGTCCGCCGCCAAACGCTTGGGCCAGGCGTAGACCGCCCCGGAAGCCGCGCCATAAGCTGCCAGGCTGCCCTGACCCTGAGGCCCCGCAGCCGACAGCAATGATTTCTGTCCCCAAATGGCAGCCGCCGCCAGCAGCAGCAAAAGCAGCAGCAGCCCAGCCCGTCCCTGTTTTTCTCTCTCCCGCATGGCAAACCTCCAATTAATGTTAATGCTTATGAAAAACAGGCGGCAAATATGCCAGAGCAAAATTTTTGTTTAAAACCTATTGCATTTTCCATTTTTTTGTGATAAAATACTATGGTGTGATTTATATAGCTTTTTAAAGTTTTAATATAACATTCGTTTTACAGGAGGTGAAAACATGGCAAACATCAAATCTGCGAAAAAAAGAGTGCTCGTCGCCGAGGCCCGCCGCGTTAAAAACGCTGCCGCGCGTTCCCGTATCCGCACCGCCGTCAAAAAGTATGAGGCTTCCTTGCAGGCCGGCGCCAACAAAGAGGAAACCGCCGCTTTGCTGAAGGAGGTTATCAGCCTGCTTGATAAGGCTGCCCGCACCAATTTGATTCATCGCAACGCCGCCGCCAGAAGAAAATCTCATCTGGTTTTGCGTTTTAACAAAACCTATGCGGCCTAATTTTTATAAAAGCACATTAGCAAAAGGTGATTGTCGGAAAACGACAACCACCTTTTTTAATAAACCCAATTTAAGGAGTTGTTTAATATCGAAACAAAACGCAATCCCCTTGCCCTTGTTTTGGCGGTTTACGGAATTTGCTTCCTCTGCCGCATTTGGGAATACTTCATTCTGCGCACCGACCAAACCTTTTGGGGCGAGGCCTTTCTGCACAAGCTGGCCGGGATTGCCATTTTGCTGCTGACGCTGCGGCTTTGCCGGCTCAGCCTGAAAAGTATCGGCTTTGGCTTCAGCAACGGTCTGGGCCAGCTTCTGGCCGGCCTGGCCTTTGGCCTGCTGGTTTTCCTGCCGGCCTATCTTGTGGAAATTGCCCTACTGGCCGCGCAAAATAAAACGCCCAGCCTGGAAATATACGTAAGCGCCTACGCCGTCGACGGCAACAGCAGCCGGCAAACCGCTCTGATATTCTTTATCATCTGCCTGCTTGGCAACATCATAAACGTTATAATGGAAGAGGGCGTGTTTCGCGGGCTGTTTCAAAAGCTGCTGGAAAATAAATATTCCTTTATCGCCGCCGCCTGCTTTTCCGCAATCCTCTTTGGCTTTTGGCATATTATGGCGCCCCTGCGCAGCTACTATGACGGCACGATGAGCTTCAACGGCTTAATTGCCAATGCGTTGCTGCTGGTCAGCACCTCCGCCCTGGTCGGTTTTAAATTTTCCCTGCTGACTAAACTCACCAACAGCCTGTATATGGCAATGGGCCACCATTTCATAAACAATGCCATTGTCAATATGCTCCACGTCGCTTCCAGCAGCGGTGCCGATGAATTGATGGTGCTTAGAATCTCCATTGCTCAGGCCGTATCGTTTATAATCGTCCTAATCTGGTACATTCTGGCACAGACAAAAGAAAGGTGATTGCCCAAATTTCGGCAAGCACCTTTTTTATTATTCATCAAACAAGTCTGCGTGCGTGCCGGTGCGGAAAGCAATCAACACCAGCTCGTCATTATCGACGGTATAAATCAGCAGCCAATCCGGCAAAATATGGCACTCCCGATAGCCCTGGTAATCACCGGTTAAGGCGTGGTCTTTATATCTTAATGGAAGCCTTTTCTTTTCACGCAGCATATCAATAATTGTTTCAATTTTATTTGTATCATACCCCCGCTTCATCATTCTTTTATAATCTCGACGGTATTTAGCAGTTAATTTTAATCTTAACATGATTTAAACCTCATACTCCGGTTCTGCTTCCTGCTCAGCTGCAATCTCAGCTTCCAATTCCAGGGTAAGTTCATGTGCCGAATTATAGGTTTTCGCTTCAATCTTGCCGTCCAAAATATCCCTGGCCTCCTGCATAGCCGCCAATGTTTCCTCGTTATATTTGGGCATTCTCACCTCAAATGGCATGCCCTCCACCAGCAGCGCCTTATGCAAAAACACGTTTATCGCCTCAGTCACCGTCAGGCCCAAATTGGCGAACAGCTCCTCCGCCTGCGCCTTAATTTCCGGTTCAATCCGAATATTCAAATTTGCAGTTTTAGCCATAGAAAACACCTCCGCAATTTTTATTCTAGCTATATTATAAACCCTTTGGCGCACAATGTCAACACATTGTTTTACGCCAAAAGGCTAAACGGGTGATTGTCAATTTCCGGCAATCTCCCTTTTTTTATTCTTCAGTTGTATCTTTCGGCCATTCGTCCCCCTGCATACGACAGGTGAAATCGTGCAGCAAATCGTCGTAGGTCATATAGGGCATTTTAAAACCGTGCTGGTGCAGCTCCAGCTCATTACAGACAATCTGCCAATCCAAATCCGCCAAAACATCAGATAGCGCAATATAACGTTCATCTTGCAGCCAATCGGCCACCAAAGCCTGCTGCTCCGGGGAAAAGGCAGCCAGCTCCGCCGGCAAATAAGGCTTCTGCTTAGCTCGTTTCACAAAAATATCAACAAAATCCCGGTAAAATGGCAGCCCCTCCGGGTCACGCCGGTTGCGCTCCAACCTCGCCTGAGCTTCCCGCTGATTTTCCGCCATCTCCGCATCCTTTTTCTGATTATAAATACGCTGTTCTTCAGCAGCGGCCCGCGCATAAACCCCAGAGTGGGAAAACGGTATCTGCATTTTTTGCAAATACCGTTCCGCGCCAACCTGGCATTTTTCCATAAAGGAATTAGGGCCATACAAGCTGGGGGCCCGATTTAGGCGGCTGAAATCGCCGGGGCTAATCAGCTTTTTCACCGCGGACGAATGAGCTGACCACCAAGCCTGCCATTCCGTCAATTCAATCTGGCAGGCGGCCAACCGCAGCAGCACCGCCTGCAATTCGTCCTGTAAGTTCTGCATATCAGCCATTCAGCACCGCCTCGGCCACCGCCGCGCCCATTGCGGCGCAGCCTAGCCGGGTCATGCCATCGCTCATAATATCCCCGGTGCGCAGGCCTTTGTCCAGCACCGCATTCACCGCCGCTTCAATGGCCTCGCTTTCCGCGTCCATATCAAAGGAATATTTTAACATCATCGCCGCCGCCAAAATGGTGCCAATCGGGTTGGCAATGTCCTGCCCGGCAATGTCCGGGGCGGAGCCGTGAATCGGCTCGTACATACCCACCGTGCCCTCGCCCAGACTGGAGGATGGAATCATGCCAATGGAACCGGTAATCATGCTGGCCTCGTCGGAGAGTATGTCGCCAAACATATTTTCCGTTACGATAACGTCAAACTGAGAGGGATCTTTCACCAGCTGCATAGCCGTGTTGTCCACCAGCATATAATCGTAAGCCACCTCAGGGTACTGTTTGGCAATCTCATAGCCGATCTCCCGCCAAAGCTTGGAGGTGTCCAGCACGTTGGCCTTGTCAATCATTGTCACCTTGCGGCGGCGCTTCATAGCCATATTAAAGGCAATATGCAGCATGCGCTCAATCTCGTGCGTGCTGTAGCTCATCACATCGGTGGCTTTCTTCTCACCGTTCGGCAGGGTTTCGGTGGTGTGGTCGCCGAAGTACACGCCGCCAATCAGCTCCCGCACAATCACCAAATCAATGCCGCGGGCCACAATCTCCGGCTTCAAGGGCGAGGCAAAATCCAGCTGCGGGAACAGCCGGGCCGGCCGCACGTTGGAATACAACCCCATCGCCGCGCGCAGGCCCAGCAGGCCGCGCTCCGGCCGCACATCACCCGGCAGCTTGTCCCACTTGTAGCCGCCGATAGCGCCCAGCAGCACGCTATCGCTGGCTTTGCAGGCCGCAATGGCCTCCTCCGTCAGCGGCACCCCGTGCTTGTCAATGGAGCAGCCGCCCATATCAACGTCAACATAGTTAAATTTATGGCCAAATTTGCCCGCCACAGCCTCCAGCACCTGCAAGGAGGCGTTCACAATCTCCGGGCCAATGCCGTCGCCGCGGATAACCGCAATAGTTTTTTCCATTTTGCTATCTCTCCTATTTTTTAAGCAAATTTATTTAATTGAATTCAGCAGGCCGCCCTTAGCGATAATATTTTGAATAAACTCCGGGAACGGCTCCGTGCTGTAAGTTTCATTTTTAGTCAGGTTATGGATCTCGCCAGCGTCAAAGTTGATTTCCAGCTCGTCGCCGGCGGCAATTTTGTCCGCCTCGGCACATTCCAAAATCGGCAGCCCCACGTTAATAGAGTTGCGATAAAAAATGCGGGCAAAGCTTTTGGCAATCACGCAGGCAATGCCGCTGGCCTTAATCGCAATCGGCGCGTGCTCGCGGGAGGAGCCGCAACCGAAGTTGAAGCCGCCCACCATAATATCCCCAGCCTGCACCCGCTGCACAAAGCTTTTGTCAATATCCTCCATACAATGCGCCGCCAGCTCCTGGTGGTTGGCCGTGTTCAGATAACGGGCTGGAATAATCACGTCCGTATCAATGTTATCGCCATATTTATGCACAAAACCCTTGCTAATCATTTACTCCACCTCCTCTGGAATCTCCGGCACGGAAATGCGGCCGGTCAGCGCGCTGGCCGCCGCCACGGCCGGGCTGGCCAAATAGACCTCGGAGCCGGTGTGGCCCATGCGGCCCACAAAATTGCGATTGGTGGTGGCCAAACAACGCTCGCCGTCGGCCAAAATGCCCATATATCCGCCCAGGCAGGGGCCGCAGGTGGGCGTGGAAACGGCGCAGCCCGCGTCGATAAAGGTTTCCAGATAGCCCAGCTGCAAGCACTGCTTGTAAACCTGTTGGGTGGCCGGAATGATAATCACGCGCAGCCCCGGCGCCACCTTTTTGCCCTTGAGGATTTGCGCCGCCTGCGCCATATCCTGCAAGCGGCCATTGGTGCAGGAGCCGATAACCACCTGGTCAATCGGCAGCTCGCCCAGCTCCGCCACCGTTTTGGTGTTTTCCGGCAGGTGCGGCAGGGCCACGGTGGGCTGCACCGCCGCCAAATCAATCTCAAACACCTGCGCATATTCCGCATCGTCGTCCGCCCGATAAACGGTGGGCGCTTTCTTTTCGCGCTCTTTCAGGTAAGCCAGAGTAACCTCGTCCACCTCAAAAATGCCGTTCTTTGCGCCGGCCTCAATCGCCATATTCGCCATACACAGCCGGTCGTCCATTGAAAGCTGGGCCAGGCCGTCGCCCGTGAACTCCATCGACTGATAAAGCGCGCCGTCCACGCCAATCAGGCCGATAATATGCAAAATGATGTCCTTGCCGCTGACCCAGGGGTTCTTTTTACCGGTCAGCACAAACTTAATCGCCTCCGGCACCTTGAACCAGGCCTTACCACGGGCCATACCGGCTGCCAAATCGGTGCTGCCCACGCCGGTGGAAAAAGCGCCCAGCGCGCCGTAGGTGCAGGTGTGGGAGTCCGCCCCAATCACCAGCTCGCCGGCCGTCACCAGGCCCTGCTCCGGCAGCAGAGCATGCTCCACGCCCATACAGCCCACATCATAGTAATGCGTGATACTGTGCTTGGCGGCAAACTGACGGCACTGCTTGCACTGCTCCGCCGCCTTGATGTCCTTGTTTGGCGCAAAATGGTCCATCACCAGGGCGATTTTGTCACGGTCAAAAACCGCGTCGAAGCCGGCCTTTTCAAACTCGTTGATGGCCACCGGCGTGGTGATATCATTGCCCAGGCACAAATCCAAATCTGCCATAATCAGCTGGCCGGACTTAACGCTCTCCACGCCGGCGTGCGCGGCTAGAATTTTTTGGCTCATAGTCATTCCCATTATCTTTCCTCCTGTCGGATTGTCGCTAAACGCCCATCTTTGGCCTCTTCGCTACGTTCAAATCGTCAACGTACTATAAAGTACGCCTTCTCTTCTCGCTTGCGAAATCAACCAAATCTGAACATTTATCAACAATCCTCTGTTTTATTAAATTCCTTTACTCTGCCAAACTTCGTATAACTTGTTGGCCGCGCTCAGCAGCGCGTTCAAGGAAGCGTCGATAATATCGTTATCAATGCCCGCGCCCCAGCAAACGTTATCCTGCCGATCCTCCAGGCCCACGTAGGCAATCGCCTGCGAGGTTGAGCCGGCCGTCAGGGAGTGCTCCTCGTAGGTCACCACGTGCAGCTTGCGGTCCAGCAGTTGCTCCAAAGCCTTGGTGACGGCGTTTAAGCGGCCGTTGCCGGTGGTTTGCAGCCGGGTCAGCTTGCCGTGCAGCTTCAGCTCCACATCGGCATACATAATCGCCTTGTCGCTGAAAGAATATTTACCATAGGAAATGGGGTGCTCGATATTAACATACTGCGACAGGAAAATATCCCGGATTTCCTCGTGGGAAAGCTCCTTGTGCAAATGGTCGGAAACGCTCTTAACCGCGTAGCCGAAATCCTCGCGCATTTTCTGCGGCATATTGAAGCCGTATTTGGTCTGCATCAGATAGCCAATGCCGCCCTTGCCGCTCTGGCTGTTGATTCGGATAACGTCCGATTCGTATTCGCGGCCCACATCATGCGGGTCAATCGGCAGATAGGGTACGCTCCAGCCGTGCAGGTGCTTCTCCTCGTGCCATTTCATACCCTTGGCGATAGCGTCCTGGTGAGAGCCGGAGAAAGCCGCAAACACCAGCCGGCCGCTGTAGGGCTGGCGTTCATAAACATGCATGCGCGTCACCTTTTCGTACACCTTAGTAATCTCAGTGATGTCGCTGAAATCCAGCTGGGGGTCAACCCCGTGGCAGAACATATTCATCGCCAAGGTAACAATATCCACATTGCCGGTGCGCTCGCCGTTGCCGAAAAGCGTGCCCTCAATACGGTCGGCCCCGGCCAGCATACCCAGCTCCGCGTCGGCCACGCCGCAGCCGCGGTCATTGTGCGGGTGCAAGGAGAGCAGCACATTCTCCCGATATTTCAGGTTATCGTTCATATATTCAATCTGGCTGGCGTAAACGTGCGGCAGGCTCATCTCCACCGTGGCCGGCAGATTGATAATCACCGGCCAGTCCGCCCGTGGCTGCCAAACGTCCAGCACGGCGTTGCAAATCTCCAGGGCAAACTCCATCTCCGTACCGGTGAAGCTCTCCGGCGAGTACTCAAAGCGAATATTGCCCGGCATATCCTTGAGGTATTCGTTCATCAGCTTGGCGCCCTCCACGGCAATTTCCACAATGCCGGGCTTTTCCATCTGGAAAACCTGCTCGCGCTGGGCCAGGGAAGTAGAATTATACAAATGCACAATAGCGTTTTTCGCGCCGCGCACCGCCTCAAAGGTTTTGGCAATGATATGCTCCCGGCTTTGGGTCAGCACCTGCAAGGTCACGTCGTCCGGCACCAAATCCTGCTCAATCAGGGTGCGCAAAAATTCATATTCGGTTTCCGAGGCAGCCGGAAAGCCCACCTCAATCTCCTTAAAGCCAACCCGCACCAAATGCTTAAAAAATTCCAGTTTCTCGTCCAGGCTCATCGGCACAATCAGGCTTTGGTTGCCGTCCCGCAGGTCCACGCTGCACCAAATCGGCGCGTGGTCTATGTATTCCTTGTGCGCCCATTTCAGGTCATTCACCGGCGGCATAAAATAGCCGCGCTGATAGCGGTCAAAATTCTTCAATACTATCAACTCCTATTCTATATGTAAAATTTATTATTTTGTTCTGAAAAAACGTTATTAGCTTATTATAGTCTTAACAAACCTGGTTTGTCAACAGCTGGGCTGCATAAAATTGCAAAACCGAATAATATTTACTACAGCTTTATTAACATTTTGTATCTAAAAAAACGGCTGGCGTCACAATCTGTGATTTATTCAAACCTGCCTCCAGAAAATCCCTATCCCCAGTCAGCAAAATATCTGCCCTTGCCCAAATTGCCGCCCGCAAAATAGGCCGATCACTTACATCCCTTATCTGGCTTTCCTCTTGAGCTTTAAGCTCCGGCACCGGAATTAATTCCAGCGTCAAAAGCGCCATTGACAAAAATTTATCCAACACCGCCAGCTTGGCAGGAAATTTTTTATTGAAAATACGCTTCATTTCATCAACATTTTGTTCACATATCAAGCCTTTGTTGGGATATGAAGATGCCTTTTTATAGGCCTGAAAAGGAACGCCATCGGCATTTAAGGCCGCTGAAATAAGGACATTAGTGTCAATTAAAACCCTCATTTTGAAGTTTCCTCAGCGCGCATTTCCTCTATCATAGCTATAATATCATCTTCAGATTCCAGGCCGCTGCGTTTAGCTTCTCCCTGCATTTCCTTTTGAAGCATCTGCATTGCATAAACTGCTGAATTAACCAGCCTAACATCTGCGCCATCAACAATGAAAGAGACTCGATCCCCGTTTTCAACCCCCAAAACCTTGCGAACATCTTTAGGAATAGTAATTTGTCCCTTGGCCATCACTTTGGCATTGTCAACGAAAACATTAGCAAACATTTTGTAACCTCCCTTAAAAAGTATAATAAAAATAGGGAATTCCCTACTTTTATTATATACCTTCTGCTTAAAGAAAACAATAGGCTATCTTTTAATTTTAATCCTCCTCTGCCAAACTGATTGTGATAGCCGCAAAGGCCGCCTCCACCGCCTCCCGCTCAGCCACGGAGCCGATAATCACCACCGTTTGAGAGCCGGCCACCTGCACAAAATAATCGTATTCCGTTACCTGCGTTTCCGGGTTGGTTACGGTATAGAAAAAGTAAGCGTTGCCGTCCTTGCTGTCCTCGGCCAAGATGGCGGCATTCGGGTCGGCCTCCGCCAGCTGCCGATAGGTTTCATAGGCCTCCGGCAGGCCAAACGTGCCGTTCAGCACCACCTCATCGCCCTTGCTTATCGCAAACGGCACCTCCATAGTCAAATCATAGCCGGCCTTAACGTCCACTGTCACCTTAATCTTATCGCCGGTTTCCACATTAAAGGTGGCCGACTTGCTGGCGTGGGTGGAACAAGCCGCCAAAGCAGCCAAGGCAAACAGCAAGGCAGCAAATAGTATTATCCGTTTTTTCATATCAAAGGCCTCCTCGTATTTTTAATTATAACACAATGATATACAAATCGCAAGCAGCCCAGGCGCCTGCCTTAACAGATAAATACAGCTGAAATCACCCCAAACTTGCAGTTTTTCGGCCCGTATGATTTTCCTTTATCGGCAATAGCTGGCAAAAGGCCGGCTTATCGCTAAATCCGACCAGGACTGTTTCTTTTTACCATTGCCAAAGGCCCCGCCCCTGCGTTATACTGAGTTCAGTCAATGGCCCAACGCCCCAAACCGAAAGGCTGTTGACTGAAAACTGAAAACAAAACTTAAAAACGCAAAGGAGTGATAGTTTATGAAAAAACTATTGAGTATCACATTGACAATCGCCGTATTCTGTATGCTGGGCAGCAGCGCCCTGGCCTACGACTGGAAGCCGAACTGTCAGCAGCCTCAAGACGAGCTTTGGCAGTACATACAAAGCAGCGACAGCTTCTGGAACGATATTATGCAGCAGGTGGGCCTCAGCAAACCGGAAAGCAACAAACCAAGTAACCGGCCCAGTTGCAAACCAACAGAAACTCCCGACAGCAAGCCGGTAAATCCGTCTACCCCAGGTCAGCAGCCCGACGTTACCCCGGAGCCCACGCCGGAACCGACGCCAACTCCCAATCCGGGCGATAATGACAACAAACCAGGCAGCCAGCCGGAACAGGACGCCAACAGCAGCTACGTCAACCAGGTTTTGCAGTTGGTAAACAAGGAACGCGCCGCCCGCGGCTTGCAGCCCTTGACCCTGGACGCCAAAGCCTCGGCCGCGGCCCAAGTGCGGGCGGCAGAATGTGCCCGCAGCTTTTCCCACACCCGGCCGGACGGCCGCAGCTGCTTCACCGCACTGAAAGAGGCCGGCGTCAGCTATCGCCGGGCCGGTGAAAACATCGCCTACGGCCAGCGCACGCCCAACTCCGTGATGACTGATTGGATGAACTCCTCCGGCCACCGGGCCAACATTTTGAACAGCAACTACACCAGCATTGGCATCGGCTACACGGTTATTAACGGCACGCCGTACTGGGCTCAGTTCTTCGTGCAAAAATAATTTTCAGCTCAAAATGAAAGTATCTTCCCTGTGAATTCCTTATATTTTCTTTACAAACGGAAAGGCGGCCGGCTGTGGCCGCCTTTCTGTTGGCTCTTTCGGGCCAAATTTTACGGTTATTGTTCCTTTTTAAGCAAAGCGAGTATTCTGCGTTATACTGTATGCAAAATTGAAAGCCAATCCTTTTGCTTGACTTGTCGGCTTAAATAATGTATAATAATAAGGTATTTAATTTTTGGTACAGCACTTGCCAGGTGCAATGCCAAACAAAAGCCTGGCCAAATGCCAAAATGTAATTTATGCACAAAAAACGTATAATTATGGTCTAAAAAAGAAAGGAGGAGCCGCCGTTGATTAAATTGATAAACGTAAACAAGTTCTTTGGCAACGTCCACGTTCTGAAAGACGTCAACCTGGAGGTGGCAGAGGGCGAAAAGTTGGTGATCATCGGGCCCTCCGGCTCCGGCAAAAGCACCACGGTGCGCTGTATGAATTTTTTGGAGGAGCCAACCTCAGGCGAGGTTTACATAAACGGCACGCGGCTGACGCATAAAAACAAGATTGAAATTGCCCGCAACACCACCGCAATGGTTTTTCAGCAATTCAATCTGTATCCGCACAAAACCGTGCTGCAAAATCTGACCCTGGCGCCAATCAAATTGCAAAAGGTGCCCAAAGCAGAGGCCGAGGATTTGGCCTACAAATACCTGGATATTGTGGGGCTGCGGGAAAAAGCCAATGTCTATCCCTCCACCCTGTCCGGCGGGCAGCAGCAACGTGTGGCCATCGCCCGCGCCTTGTGCTCGCGCGCCAAAATTATTCTCTTCGACGAACCCACCAGCGCCCTGGACCCGGAAACCGTCCAAGAAGTGCTAGACGTTATGATTAAGCTTTCCTCGGAGAACATCACCATGGTAGTTGTAACCCACGAAATGGGCTTTGCCCGCCAGGTGGCCGACCGCGTTATCTTTATGGACGACGGACGGATTTTGGAGGAGGGCTCGCCGGAGCACTTCTTTGTGAACCCCACCGAGGAGCGCACCAAAGCGTTCCTGAGCAAAATTTTGTAAGGAAACCGTTTGTTTGCTTGTCCATAATGTTGCAGGCTTAGCATTATACAAGAATATACACTCTATATTTAAAAAGGAAGGAAAAAATTATGAAGAAACTTTTTGCACTGCTTTTATCATTGACGATGTTGGTAGCTTTGGCAGCTTGCGGCGGCGACAGCACCCCCAGCAACCAAGGCGGCGCCACAACCGGTGGCCTCACCCCGGAGGCAATCACTCAGCGCGGCGTTTTGCGCGTAGGCGTTAAAACCGACGTTCCCGGCTTCGGCCTGCTGGACACCGCCACCAACACCTATTCCGGCATTGAGATTGATTTGGCTTACAAAATTGCCGAGGAATTGGGTATTGACAAAGTGGAATTCACCCCGGTAACCGCCGCCACCCGCGGCCAGCTGCTGGATTCCGGCGATATTGACATCGTGGCCGCCACTTTCACAATCACTGAAGAACGCAAGGCTTCCTGGAATTTCACCACGCCTTACTACACCGACGCAGTTTCCCTGCTGGTTAAGAACGACAGCGGTATTGAAAGCTATGCCGATTTGCAGGACATCAAAATTGGCGTAGCCACCGGCGCGACCTCCAAGGCAGCCCTGATTGCCGCTGCTGCCGACGCCAACGTAACCCTGGACGAGGACAAAAACTTTGAGGAATACGCTTCCTATCCGGAGATTAAAGCTGCTTTGGACGCCGGCCGTGTGCAGGCATTCAGCGTGGACGGTTCCATTCTGGCCGGTTATGTTGACAACACCAATCACATCGTGGAAAGCATTCGCTTCTCTCCGCAGGAATATGGCCTGGCCTCCAAAAAGGACGCCACTGAATGGTCCGCTTATCTGGAAAACCTGATCACAGGTTGGCTGGCCGACGGCACCATGGCCCAGATTATTGAAGATAACGGCGTTGTTGCTTCTTTCACCGAGTAATTTTACTGCATAAGCCTGACAGTAATTTTGACGAATTTTAAGGAGCAGAGAAAGTCTGCTCCTTAACTTCGTTATAAGGGCTCTGCCGCCGCGGCCGCTCCCGTCGCTGGCCGCCCTCATAAAAACCTGCGTGCAGAACCCTTATAACGAAACTGTGATTATCAAAATTTAACAACAAAACGGCCCTTGTTGTTCCAATAAGGAGGACTTACCAATGATTGAACAAATTTTTACGCTGTGGCGTTGGCAGGATTTGCTCAGCAAATGGCCCCGTTTGCTGACGGCCTTTGGCAACACCCTGGAGGTTGCGCTGCTGGCCTTGCTTTTGTCCCTGTTTTTGGGCGTGGTTTTCGGCCTGATGTCCACCTCCAACAAAGTGGTGCTGCGCGGCATTGCCCGGGTTTACGTGGAGTTTTTCCAAAACACGCCTCTGCCGATTCAAGTCTTTTTCGTTTACTACGCCCTGCCCTATGCCGGCATTGTGCTGGAGAAAAAGCTAATTGGTATCCTCTGCGTGGGCATTTACACCGGCGCTTATATGTCCGAGGTAGTGCGGGCCGGTATCGGCTCCATTCCCAAAGGCCAGTTTGAGGCCGCGGCCTCCCAGGGCTTCACTTACATTCAAACGATGACGCTGATTATCCTGCCGCAAACGGTGAAAATCATTTTGCCGCCTTTGGTAAACCAAATGGTAAATCTGATCAAAAACACTTCCACCGTGGCGATGATTGCCGGCCTGGATTTGATGTACTTCGCCAATTCCAACGCCACCAACGGTTATATGAGCTACGGCCCGGCTTATCTGCTTTGCGGCGTGTTGTATTTCGTCATTTGCTTTCCGCTTTCCGCCTGGGCCCGCAACTACGAGGAACGGCTGAAACGCCGCGACAGCCAACAGGCTAAAGAGTTGGAAAAGGTTGAGGAGGTGGTAGCATGATGGAATCCATCAGCTCCGTTTTCACTCCGGACAATGTAATGTATATTATGCGCGGCTTTGCCAACACCATCCGTTTAGCGGGTGTCAGCATCTTCTTTTCAATCCTAATCGGCACGGTGCTGGGTATTATCCGCAGCTACGGCAATTTCGTTCTGCGCAAGCTGGCCGGCTTTTACGTAGAGATTTTTCGCAACACGCCCAACCTGCTTTGGGTGATGGTCTGCTTCATTGCCGCGCCAATGCCCACCGCTTTCAGCCGTATTTGCTTTGCTTATGTGCTTTTCACCTCTGCGATGATGGCCGAGATTGTGCGCGGTGGCTTAAACTCCATCTCCAAAGGCCAGTTTGAGGCCGCGGCCTCGCAGGGCTTCACCCTGGCCGGCACCCTTTGGTACATTGTTATTCCCCAGTGCTTCCGCCGGATTATCCCCACGATGATGAGCCAGGTGGTTACGGTTATCAAGGACACTTCCTTTGCGGCCCAGGTGGCCTTTGGCGAGCTGCTTTTCAACACCAAGGATTTGCAGGCCAAGCTGCCCACCTACACCGGGCACGCTGTGGATTTCACCGAGGTTTGCCTGTTATTCGGCTTTGCAATGCTGCTATATTTCCTGCTGAATTTCACCCTTTCCACCATTATGCGAATCTACCAAAGACGTTTGAACGCCACTACCAATCAGCGGACGAACAATTAAAAATAATGAGCAATAGTAAGCGCCTGCTTCATCAAAAGCAGGCGCTCTTTTTAACTGAAAGGAATATTAAAGCGACGTTCAATTTAGAAAACGCCGCTTTAATTATTTTTACTCCCCAAACACCTACTCCACAAAGGAATTGCTCATAATATAAAATTCCTCCTGGCTGGGCCGCCAGCACTTAACCATTTTCGGCAGACTATCGTCATAGGCCTGAGCCGCCTGCTCGTCCACATTCATTATCGGGCTGTCATAGTAAAACCACTTTTCCCCGGCCAGCGCGCCCGGTTTAAGCTCCCGCACCAGCATAGCAGCCGGGTATTTTTGGTTTTCCAAACAGACATTGTATTTTTTGCAGCTCTGAAAACCCAAACCAACGTAATTAGCCGGGCTGCCAAAAATAACAATCGCCTCGTAACCCATTGCCGCCGCTTTATCAAAGGAATATTCCAACAGCATTTTGCCATAGCCTTTGCGCTGCTGTTCTGGCTCAATGCAAACCGGCCCAAAGGTGACAATTTCCTTTGTCCGGCCGGACTGGGCCTGCAATTTGGCTTTGGTATACATCACATTGCCGATAACCTGCCCGTCAAGCTCAAGCACTAAAGCCAGCTCCGGAATAAAATCCTCGTGCCGCCGCATAATATGCACCAAATAATGCTCAAAACAGCCCGGCATATAGAGATTATAAAAAGCGCGTCTAGTAATATCCTCCACCAGCTGATAATCAGCTGCGGATTCCGGCCGAATATTCAGCATTAAACCAATCCTTTCTGTACAATAAAATCACAATATCAACATCGCGTCCCCAAAGGAAAAGAACCGATATTCCTCCGCCACCGCCGTTTGGTAGGCCTGCATAATCTGCTCCCGCGTGGCAAAGGCGGAAACCAACATCATCAGCGTGCTGCCGGGCAGATGGAAATTGGTAATCAGCGCGTCCACTGCTTTGTAGTGATAGCCGGGATAAATGAATTTGCGCGTCCAGCCACTGCCGGGTTGCACCAACCCGTCCTCGGTGCTGACGGTTTCCAGGGTGCGGGTGCTGGTGGTGCCCACGCTGAAAATTCGGCCGCCGGCCGCCCGGCAGCTGTTAA
The DNA here is from genome assembly GCA_021769035.1 of Bacillota bacterium. GTDB lineage: Bacteria > Bacillota > Dehalobacteriia > UBA4068 > UBA4997 > Avidehalobacter. The sequence goes on from JAETTP010000012.1 coordinate 43,088, forward strand.
TCAGTGTTGCCGTTTCCGGGGTCACCTGATAAAACTCCGCGTGCATTTGGTGCTCCTCAATATTCTCCACCTTAACCGGCCGAAAGGTGCCCAAGCCCACGTTCAGCAGCACCTCCGCCAGGCGCACCCCTTTGGCCTCAATCCGCTCCAACAGCTGCTCCGTAAAATGCAGGCCGGCCGTGGGCGCGGCCGCACTGCCAGGGTCTTTGGCGTAAACGCACTGATAGCGGTTTTGATCCTCCAGCTGCTCGTGAATATAGGGCGGCAGGGGCATGGTTCCCAAATGGTCCAAAATCTCCATAAAATTGCCCTGATATTCAAAACGCAGCAGGCGCAGGCCCTCCTCCACCACGGCCTCAACCTCGGCGGCCAGCACGCCCTCGGCAAACTGCAAACGGTCGCCGGGGCGGGCCTTTTTTCCGGGCTTCACCAGGGCTTTCCAGTGCTGCAAATCCACCTGCTGCACCAAAAGCACCTCCACCAGGCCGCCGGTGGGCCGTCTGCCCCAAAGACGGGCCGGCAGAACCTTAGTGCGGTTTACCACCAGCACGTCGCCGGGCTCCAGATAATCAATCACGTCATAAAAATGCCGGTGGCTGAGGGAACCGTCCTGCCGGTTCAGCACCAGCAGACGCGAAGCGTCGCGCGGTTCCACCGGGGTTTGGGCAATCAGCCGTTCCGGCAGGTCGTAAACAAATTCTTCCAGTTTCATAGCTAATTAAATTACTCCTAAACAACCCTTATATCAGCTGATTTTTTTCAGCTCCAGCTTTGATTTATCATTGCCGCCGTAGTAATGCTGCAATATCTCCCAAGCGGTGCTGCCGTTTTGAGCCATACCCACCGCGCCAAACTGGCTGAGGCCCACGCCGTGCCCGTAGCCGTTGCCAAGCAATGTTACGCCGCCAGTCACGGTGACGGTGCCCAGCGTTTGCGCGGCTGTTTGCTGCTGGTTAGCGGCACTTTCAGCCGCCGCCAATTCCTCCGCCGTACCAAAACGGCCCTCGCTCTCTGCCGAGCGCACATAGGCCGCTGCCAAATCGCCCAGCTGCTGAGTCACGCCGGAGCTATCCACGGCAATCACATCAGCCCACTGGCGCTTCACCTTGTTGCCGGAACCGTTCAGCACGTAAACCTCATCGCCAGTCACCACCGCCGGCTTAGGCTCCGGCTCCGGTGTCTGCGGCGGCTGCACCAGGCCGTCCTGCACAGAAAACAAGGTGCTTTTCAGACCCAGCAGGGAACGGATATTGTCGTTTTCCGCCACCACCGTGGCCCCGGTGCCCACCATCGTCACCTTGGCCGCCCGGCCGGAAGCCGTGGCCTGGCCGTTCGCTCCGGCGTAGCTAATCTCCAAATAAACAAAACTGCCAAAGCTGCCCTCCTGCTTGGTGCGCTTCATATAAGCATTCGCCAGCTCCGCCAGCTTGGAGGCGCTGTAATCCACCTGCCAGTTCATATAATTGTAATTCGCGTCATAGGGCGAGGGCACGCCGCGCAGATAGGGCTGGGCCGCGCCCGCCCAAACGTTTTCATTGTTCTCCGTGTGGCCGCCGGCGCTGCTACAATAAAGCGCCTCCACCGGCTTGCCGTTATAATGCAGAACCTGGTGGGCGGTGCTGTCCACCGCCTCCACAATTACATTGCCGCCGGCCGCCTTTTCCGCCGTAAAGCCGCCGTAAACCTGGTCGGCCGTGGAGCGGCCCACGTCGTAGTAAGTGCCGCCCAAATTGTAATAGGCATAGGAACGGGCCACAATGGCCTGCGCCTTTAAGGCCTCCTTGGGATAGCTATAGGAAAGCTCCTGCCCCACCACGCCGTAAAGATAATGCTCCATATCCAGCACGTTCAGCACATAGCCGTTGGAAAGCAGCGAGATGCTGTCCCGATACTGACGGTTGCCGTAGGAAATCACATTGCGGCCGCTGCCGCTGGCCAGCACCGACACGTTGACGTTGCTGGTGCCCACCTGCCGGCCGTTGACGTAAACCGTGATAATTGCGCCGTTGCGCACCGTGCGAATAAGGTCGCCCTCATCGGCCTCCGCCAACAGGGCCGCGCTGAGGGAACCGCCCTTAATCTGATAAGTGCCCTCCACCACTTTTAGCTCCACCGTGTTCACGCCGGTTTGCAGGCAAACGCGAATGTTAGTTGCCTGCGCCGGCCCCGGCCAAAGCCAAAGCAGCAGCAGGGCCAACGCCCACAGCCATTTCGTTCTTGTTAAACTCATAGATACCTCGCTTGTGCGCTCAATCCGCCCGTCTTTTGGCGGCCTGGTTCAACGCTTTTTGCCATTTATTGTCAAATATCAGAGGCTGCTGCTTAGGTTTGAAATAGCGATCTTTCTCGCTGTAAATGCAACCGCAGTAGCTTTGCAGATACAAGCCCTGCTGGCGGGCGATTTCCTGCCCCTCGCGGAAATAGGGCCGAAAGTCCTGATAGATGAATTGCAGGCCAAACTCCGCCGCTGCCCGCTCGCCCCAAAGACGAATTAAATCGTGCTGCTGATAGGGACTAACCAACAGGCTGGTGCTGAAGCCGGCAAAGCCGTGCTCCGCCGCAAATTCCGCCGCCCGGCGCAGCCGCACGGAGTAACAAAAGCCACAACGGCCAGGCGCCTCCGCCCTAGGGTTGCCCTGGTTCAGCCGCCCCAGCCAGCCCTCCAAATCGTAATCGTCCAGCATTGCGTGGGGCACATGCTCCGCCTCCATATACTCCCGAAAGGAGTTGCGACGCTTTTTATATTCCCGGTAAGGGTGGATATTGGGATTGTAGAAAAATGCTGCCAGCTCGTGCCCGGCCTCGCGCAGCAGGCGCAGAGGCATAACACTGCACGGGGCGCAGCAGCAATGCAGCAGAAGCTTCATTTTATTCACCTGCCTCCGAATTATCAAACAGATTACCTTGCGCCGCCTGCGCGCCAATCGCCGGCGGCGGCGGATAACCCAAATAGCGATAGGCCTCCGCCGTAGCCAGGCGGCCGCGCGGCGTGCGGTTCAAAAAGCCCAGCTGCAACAGATAAGGCTCGCAAACGTCAAAAATCGTGTCAGCTGACTCGCTGATGGTGGCTGCCAGCGTGTCCAAACCCACCGGGCCGCCGCCAAAGGTTTCAATCAAAGTCCGCAGCACCTTTTGGTCGGTCTTGTCCAAACCGCGGGAATCGATTTCCAGCAGCTCCAAGGCCAGGTTGGCAATCTCCTCGTCAATGGTGCCGGTACCCTTAACGCAGGCCACATCGCGCACCCGGCGCAGCAGCCGGTTGGCAATGCGCGGCGTGCCGCGGGAACGCCCGGCAATCTCCCGGGCGCCGGCGTCGGTAATCGGCACGTCCAGCAGCGTCGCACTACGCTTCACAATGGTGAAAAGCTCCTCCGAGGTGTAATATTCCAGCCGGCTAATCACGCCAAAGCGATCGCGCAGAGGGGCCGTCAGCATACCAACGCGGGTGGTGGCGCCCACCAGCGTAAAGGGCGGCAGCGGCAGGTGAATGGTCTGCGCGCCGGGGCCCTTGCCCATCATTATGTCAATGTGGAAGTCCTCCATCGCCGGATAAAGCACCTCCTCCACCGCCCGGTTCAGCCGGTGGATTTCGTCAATAAACAACACATCGTGCGGGGCCAGGCTGGTAAGAATAGAGGCCAAATCGCCGGCGTGCTCAATAGCCGGGCCGGAAGTCACCTTCATCGCCACGCCAAGCTCATTGGCGATAATATTCGCCAGGGTGGTTTTGCCCAACCCCGGCGGGCCGTAAAGCAGAATATGGTCCAGGGCCTCGCCGCGGGCGTTGGCCGCCTTGATGAAGATTTCCATATTCTCCTTTACGCGCTGCTGGCCGATGTAATCGCTGAGCCGCTGCGGCCGGAAATTGGGCTCCACAGCCGCGTCCTCCAGGTTGGCCTCCGCCGAGGCCACTCGGGGCCCCTGCGCCGGCCCTGCCGCCAGATTTTTGTTGGAAAACACATTCCGGCCAATCTCTCTTTCCAAAGTTGCCACCTCCTGCCTGCCTGTTTATTCCTGCGCGGCCAGCTGCAAGGCCGCGGTGATAATCTCCTCCAAAGCTGCCTCCTCCGGCAGGTTTGGCAGAACCCCCTCCACATAATGCTCCGCCGCCGCCTGGCTGTAGCCCAGCTGGGTCAGGGCTAGGGCCGCCGTGCGGCGCACATTGGCCACCATATTGTTAACCGCCGGGGCGGCAGCCTGCGAGCCGTCGGCCGGCAGCAAATCCGGCTCCAGCTTCAGCACCTTATCCCGCAGCTCCAGCAGGATACGCTCTGCCGCCTTTTTGCCCACGCCGGGAATCCGCAGCAAAGCCTGGGCGTTGCCGGTCTGGATAGCGTTCACCAACCCGGCGTAGCCGCAGGTGTTTAAGGCGGCCAGGGCCGTTTTAGCCCCCACGCCGTTCACACTCAGCAAAAGATTAAAAAGCTGCTGGGAGCGTTTGTCCGCAAAGCCGAAAAGCGTCAGCGCCTCGCCGCGCGGCTGGGTGCTCAGCTGCAGCTGGGTGTAAAGACAAATGGCCTCGCCGGGGCTGGGCAGCGCGGCAAAGCAAGCCAGCGGCACATAAACCTGATAGCCCAAACCGCCAACCAAAACCACCAAATTGTCCTCGTTCACTTCCCAAACCTCGCCCTGAATACAGCTTATCATAGCAACCTCCTGCTCAAACTAAATTGCTTTGCCCGCCCTGCCAGTGGTTGGCCTGCTGCCAGTTGCTGTGGCAAACGGCCACGGCCAGCGCGTCGGCGGCGTCGTCCGGCTTGGGCACGGCCGCCAGACGCAGCATTTCCTTAACCATAAACTGCACCTGCCGCTTGTCTGCCTTGCCGTAGCCCGTCACCGCCTGCTTAATTTGCAGCGGCGTATATTCAAAAATCGGCACGCCGCGCTGGGCCGCCGCCAAAATCAACACGCCGCGCGCCTGCCCCACGCTGATGACCGTGGTGGTGTTGCGATTGTAAAAAAGCTCCTCAATCGCCATTTCGTCCGGCTGATATTCCTGCAACAGCAGCAGCAAGCCGTCGTAAATATCGCAAAGCCGCTTCTGGTTCAGGCTGTTCGCCGGCGTGCGTATGCAGCCGTAATCCACCACCGTCAGCCGGTTGTAATCCTTGTCCACAATGCCCCAGCCGGTGATGCCGGTGCCGGGGTCAATCCCCAAAATACGCATTTTTTCCTCTGCTTCGCCAGTAACCTTAAAAAAACAACTTAACCTATTTAAAATTCTACACTCTATTTAGATTACCTGCCGACGCGCCTCCGGGGCCGACAAAAAATTTTTTCCAAAAAATACGGCTAACCTCTTGCAGAACGCCGCAGTTTATGCTAAAATTTAATAGTTAGCTTTTCTATTCGCTGGAATAGCTCAGTTGGTAGAGCAGCTGATTCGTAATCAGCAGGTCGCGTGTTCAAGTCACGTTTCCAGCTCCATATTTTAAGTTAAGAGGACGTTGCTTTTTAAGCAGCGTCCTCTTGGTTTATTCATTCTTATCCGGCAGCTGCTCCAAAGGAACCTCGCCCTCTTCCGGCTCGGCTTCCGTATCATCAGCCGCAGCGTCGCGGTGCAGCCCGGCGTAGATAGTATCCTCGTCCTCGCTCAAATAAAAGCTGGCGTAAATCTCATTCAAAAGCTTGGCGTTGGTCTCGTAGGCCTCCACCTCCGCCACCGTAATCAGATAATAACGCACCGCAGGCAGCGGGCTGAAAATCATCACCTCGCAAACCGCATTCGGCCCGTCCTCTGCGCCCAGCAGTGGGCCGGCCGCCGTCACCAGCTGGTTGTTGCCCGGCAGGCTGCGGGCCGATTGGCGCAGCAGCTCCGGCTCCGCCAACACCTGCCCGGCCACCGCCGCCGCCATATCCAGCAAATCCGCGTCGGAATAATAGGTGTAGCCGCCCAGCTCCCAGGCAAGGGTCAGCGTCAAATCAGCTTCCGGCGTGGTGAAAACCACGCTGTCCTCCGCCTCGGAGAGGGTTTTCCAAGCCGCCGGCACCGTCATCGCCGCGCCAATTTGCGGGTGCACATAGGCCCGCGTTTCATTATCGTAAAGCGAAACCGGCCCGCCCTCCTGCTTGCAGCCAGCCAAAGCCAGCAGCAGCGCGCCCGCCGCAAACGCCAGGGCCAAAAGCCGCCTGTTCATTCTATTTTTAGGCAAATATAACACCTCTGTTTTACAAATTAACTATATTTGGCTGGCCACAACCCGGCAGCCCAGCTGCAAAACGGCCAAAGCCGCCTGTTGACGCACCAGCTGCCGGTCGCCCGGAAAATGGTGGCGGAAAACCCACGTCCGCCCCTGCCAGGCCGCCGCCAGATACACCAACCCCGGCTGCCGGCCCAACTCGTCGGCTCCCGGCCCGGCCAAGCCGGTCACGGCCAGGGCCAAATCCGCCCCGGCCGCCCTTTGCGCGCCCAGGGCCATCGCCCGCGCCACCGGCGCAGAAACCGCAGTGTGCCGGGCCAGCAGCGTCGGCGGCACCGCCAAAAGCTGCGCCTTGGCCCGATCGCAATAGGTGACAAAGGACATCTCCAAGGCCGCCGAGGCCCCAGGGCAAGCCGTGAAAGCCGCCGCAGCCAGCCCGCCGGTGCAGGATTCCGCAAAGCTCACCCGCCGGCCCTCTGCCAGCAGCAGGGCCAGCAGTCGCCCGGCCGCCCGTTCAATCTGCTTCTGCATCGCCCCAAACCTCCGTTACATATCGGAAAGCAAATCCTTGCACTTCACCAGATAATCCCAGCCGGAAAGCAGCGTCAGGGCCAAGGCCAGATACATCAGCACCTGACCCAAAAAGTACACCGTCACCCCAAAGGCCGGCGCAAAAAACGGCATAGTGTAAAGCAGCAGCAGGGCGATAGCCGTCATCTGGCAGGCCGTTTTCAGCTTGCCCAAGGGCGAGGCCGCAATCACCACATTCTCGCTGACGGCCACCGTGCGCAGGCCGGTGATCGCAAATTCCCGCGCCAAAATCAGCACCACTACCCAGGCTGGCACTCTCTCCATTGCCACCAGAGCCACCAGGGCCGCCGTCACCAGGATTTTATCCACCAACGGGTCCATAAACTTGCCAAAGGTGGTCACCAAATGGCGGCTGCGGGCCAGGTGGCCGTCCACAAAATCCGTGCAGGCCGCCACGATAAACAGCAGCCCAGCCAGCAAGTCCGCCTGCCAGCCCTGCCACAATGACACCACCAGCACAAACACCGGCACCAACAAAAACCGCACCATTGTCACCTTGTTAGGCAAATTCATTTTATGCCAAAGGTTCATTTTGCAATCCCCTCTTTTTTTACTATTAAATATACGCATTACGCTCGTTTATTATGCTTTTGGGGCTTGGCCCCGTCGCTAGGCACAGCCAACAGGTCGTAGCCCTCCGCCACGGCCACCTCCACCGTCAACCAACTGCCAATCTGCTTTTCTGTTAAGCAGCCGTCCAGATTTTGCACGTAAATCAGCCCGTCCACCTCCGGCGCTTGATATTCAGAACGGGCTTCAAAGTAGCCCGGCACGTCCAGCGAGGGCTGCTCCAGCAGCACCGGCAGGCAGGCTCCCACCTGCTGCTCCCGCCGGGCCGCTCCAGCGTCGGCCAGCACGGCCGTCAGCTGATTGTAACGCCGGGCCTTAACCTCGTCCGGCACCTGCTCCGGCATAGCCGCCGCCGGCGTGTCCTCCTCCGGGGAATACTGGAAAACCCCAGCCCAATCCAGCTGAGCCGCCGCGGCAAAATCCAGCAGCTCCTCAAAATCGGCCTCCGTTTCCCCCGGAAAGCCCACCATAAAGGTAGTGCGCAGGGCCGCGTCCGGCAGATAGGCCCGGATTTTAGCCAAAAGCTGCTCAATGCTCTCCCGGTTCAGCCGGCGGTTCATTCGGCGCAGCACCGCGGCGTTCACGTGCTGCAAGGGCAAGTCCAAATAATGGCAAACTGTGGGGCAATCGCGCATGGCCGCCAGCAGCTCATCGTCAATGCCCTCCGGATAGGCGTAAAGCAGGCGCAACATGCCAAAGCCCAGCTTGTCCAGCTCCCGCAGCAGCTGGGGCAGCAGCGGCTTATGCTCCGGCAAATCCCGGCCGTACGCCGTGGTGTCCTGGGCAATCAGGCAAAGCTCCTGCACGCCGGCCTCTTTTAAGCGGGCCGCCTCCGCCAGCAGCTCCGCCAAAGGCTCGCTACGCAGGGGGCCGCGAATGTTTGGTATGGCGCAAAAGGAACAGCGGTTGCTGCACCCCTCGGCGATTTTCAGATAGGCCGTGTACGGCGGGGTCAGCAAAACCCGCGGCGGCAGCGCGGCGCACCCGCCGTCCGTCTGCTTGGCCCCGGCTGCCTTTTGCAGTTTGGCCAGTTTTTGCCCGGTGACCTCCGCCAAAGCCTGCCAAAGCCGCTCCGGCAGCTGGTCGTATTCCTCCGTGCCCAGCCAGAGGTCAACCTCCGGCAGCTCGGCCGGCAGCTCCTGCCGATAACGCTGCACCAGGCAACCGGTGGCCGCCAGCAGCAAGCACTCGCCCTCCTGCTTCAGGGCGGCCAACTCCAGCAGCCGCTCGATAGATTCCTGCTTGGCATCGTTGATGAAACCACAGGTGTTCACCACCACCACCTGGGCCGCAAAGGGATCCTCCGTCAGGGCAAAGCCGGCCGCGCGCAGGCCGCCCAGGGCGTATTCGCTGTCCACCAGGTTCTTGGCGCAACCCATCGTGTCAAAGTATATGTTTATCTTATTCGTAAAGCTCAATTTTCCGCCTCTTTTTGCTTTTATTGCTCGGTGTTGCCCGCCGTGCCCAAAAGCTCGCTGGGCGGGCGGTGATTATCGTCATAACCGCTGTAGCCGGTGGTTGTAAAGTCCAGATTATACACGTCAAAGCCGCCGCTGAAATTGGTAATCGTCTGGCCGTTATATTCCAGCTCCAAATGCAGCGCATTGTTGGTGCGGATATAAATGGACTCATTGGCCGAGAAGACCTCCGAGGAACCGGCCGGAATGGTGTGGTGGGTGCTGGCCTCATTGCCGTCAATGCGCACGCCCATCCAAACGTCCTCGCCCACAGCCCGCACAATCAGCACGATAGGAGCCTCGTTGTTCAGGTTGGGCGGTGCTGGGTCGTCGGTGTTGCCCGGCGTCGCCGGATTATCCTGCAAAAGATACAACATCAACATCAGCAGCACCATCACGCTGCCCAGCACCAGCCAGATGAAACGCCGGCCAAAGCGTTTGCTACGGGTGCGGATTGGGTGCCCCAGCGCCCCGTTGGAAACGCCCTGCGCCCGCAGCTGGTTGGCCGCGTCAGCCTTGCTGTTCTGATCCTGCAAGCGGCTCTGCGCCCTGGTTTTCATATCATGCAAGGTCGGGTCATAGCTTTTGCCCTCCGCCATCGCCTGCACCACCTTTTTGCCGGACACATAGGCCTCAAAGCTGTTATGCTTGTTGTTCACCTCGTAGTAGGCCTTAACGTCGGCCAAAATGGGGGCCGGATCCATCCCCAAAAAACGGGCGTAGGTATCCGCAAAGCCAATGGCGTAAATCCGCCCCGGCATTTGGGCCAAATCGCCGCTTTCCAAAAGCTGCAGATAAAACTCCCGCACCTTGGTGGCTTCCTCCACCTGGGCGTAGGTGTAGCCCAGGGTTTCCCTGGTTATTCGCATCAATTTGCCATTTTCCTCTAACAATGGTGCAACCGCCTTTCCCTAAACCAATTCCCAAATCACATTAAGCTATCCCAATATATCAGACTTCTTCCGTTGCCGGCTCTGCCGCAGCAGCCGGTGGGTTGACGTATAAAGCCTCAAACGTTGCCATATCCATTAAAACGGTGCGCTTGTTGCCGGCCGGGGCGCTGACAATGCCCTCCTCCTGCATAGTGTCAATCAGACGCGCCGCCCGGTTGTAGCCGATGCTGAAACGCCGCTGCAAAGAGGAAGCCGAGGCCTGGCCGCTGCTGATCACCTGCTGGCAAGCGTCGATAAACAGCGCGTCGAAGCGGGGTTTGGCCTGCTCCTCCGGGTGCTCCTCGGCGGCCGGCTCCTGCACCTCCGGCAGCTCCAGATATTCCGGCTTGGCCTGCTCCTTGCAGTAGGCCACCAGGTCGTGGATTTCTTCCTCCGTCAAAAAGGCGCCCTGCACCCTCAAGGGTTTTTGCTGGCCAATCGGATAATACAGCATATCGCCCTTGCCCAGCAGCTTCTCCGCGCCGCCCATATCCAAAATAGTGCGCGAGTCAATCTGCGAGGACACCGCAAAAGCAATACGGGAGGGCACGTTGGCCTTGATAAGCCCGGTGATAACGTCCACCGAGGGCCGCTGCGTGGCAATCACCAGATGAATGCCTGCCGCCCGCGCCAGCTGCGCCAGCCGGCAGATGGACTCCTCCACGTCCTTGGAGGCCACCATCATCAAATCCGCCAGCTCGTCAATCAGCACCACAATCTGCGGCAGCTTCACCACGTCCGGCAGCTCGTTGTAAGTAACAAAATTCTTCACGCCAGCGTCCACAAACACCAGATAACGCCGGTCCATCTCGTTGACGATTTCTTTCAGCACCTGCGCCGCCTTTTTAGCGTCGGTCACCACCGGCCGGCCCAAATGCGGCAGCCCGGTGTAGCCGGTCATCTCCACCTTTTTCGGGTCAATCATAATCATTTTCACTTCGTCCGGCCGCGCCTTATAGAGGATACTGCAAATCAAAGTGTTCATGCAAACGCTTTTGCCGGAGCCAGTCGCACCGGCAATCAGCAGGTGAGGCATCTCCGCCAAGTCGCCCACAATGGCGCTGCCGTTGATGTCAATGCCCAGGGCCATGCTGATTTTGGACTTGCTCTTGCGGAAAGCCTCGGAGCTTA
>JAETTP010000082.1 GCA_021769035.1 Bacillota bacterium
GAGCCGCAGGGCAAAGGCCGGCCAAAGTTCAGCCGGCAGGGCGGGTTTGTCAAAACCTACACGCCGGACAAAACGGTGCTGTATGAGAACCTTATTCGTACCGAGTACCTGCGGCAATGCTCTGACCAGCGGTTTGCAGATAAGGAGCCGCTGGCAATGCGCATCAGGGCCTATTACAGTATTCCGGCCAGCGCCAGCAAGAAACGGCAGGCAGCAATGGAAGCCGGGGAAATTCGGCCGGTGAAGAAGCCGGACGCGGATAACATAATCAAGGTAGTGGCAGATAGCCTTAATCAGGTGGCCTACCGTGACGATGCGGATTTGGTGCAAGTTAGCTTAGAGAAATTTTACAGCCGGCAGCCCAGGATTGAAGTTGAGATTGAGAATTTGGAGGTTTGAAGAATGAAAATACCACAGGAATTGGAATTAACATTGAACAGCAGCACATTTGCTGCTTTGAAAGCAGACTTTGACAATGTGCTTCAAAAGACACTGATGAATATGCAGAAAAAGGGCAGCGAGGCTGCCGAAGTTAAAGTCAGCTTGAAAATATCCTTTGCTAAAGGGGTTATATCAGATATTTCGCTTGATAATCTGGAGGGGCCGCGCGAGATGATTATTCCGCAGTTCGACCACAAAGTAAGTTCGGTACTGCAAATTAAGGATGAGGCCAGCGGCACGTTGGGCGGCAATTTTGAACTTGTGTTTGATGATGAGCGTAAAGATTATGTTATGCGGGAAATTGTAAGCCCGCAAACCAGCTTAGATGATTACATCTAAATAGCCAAAAAAAGAACTGCACGCATATTTAAGCGTGTAGTTCTCGGCTGTTGTTAGATTTGCTTATTCTTATCAGGTGATTGGGGTTGGGCAGGAAAAACCGTTTGTGTGTAGTAGATATTTTAGTTAGAGGGGTGATTTTATGGGTAAAATCTATGACGGAATTATTGGCTTGGCGGTGGGCGACGCTTTGGGTGTTCCGGTGGAATTTCGGCGGCGGGATACTTACAAGGTGGAAGATATGATTGGTTATGGAACCTATAATCAACCGCCGGGCACTTGGTCTGACGACAGCAGTTTAACACTGGCAACTGTAGAAAGTATTGCGCGTTTGGGCCGGATTGAGCCGGTAGATATTATGCAAAATTTTGCCAAGTGGTATTTTGAAGCGGAGTTTACGCCTTATGGCGAGGTCTTTGATGTTGGCAATACCACCAGAGAGGCTATTTTGAATTACCAAATGGGAATGCCTATAGATAGCTGCGGCGGTACAGATTTTAGGGATAACGGCAATGGGGCGCTAATGCGGATTTTGCCGGTAGCGTTGGTTTCGCATAATGAAGCCGATGTGCGGCGTGTCGCTGGGCTGACGCATAATCACCCAATTTCTAACCAGGCCTGCGGTGTTTATGTTGATATTGCGTCAATGCTGTTTAGCGGAGCAGATAAAGCGGCGGCTATGCAAACAATAAAGGATAACCCCTCTTGTCTGCTGCCGGAGCTTAACCGTTTGGCTAAGCTGGACAATTTGAGCCGGGAACAGATTAAAAGCACCGGCTATGTGGTTGACACGCTGGAGTCCGCGCTTTGGTGCTGGCTGCATACAGATAATTACCGTGATTGCGTGCTGGCTGCGGTGAATTTGGGCGATGATACGGATACGGTGGCGGCTGTGGCCGGTGGCCTGGCAGGTATTTATTATGGCTGCGGCGGCGTGAGTGGCGTGCCGACGGAGTGGATTGCCCAAATTGCACGCCGGCAGTGGATAAAAGAACTGTGCGCGGCGCTGGAGGCCGTGGAGTAGTTATGTGGGCTAAAGAGTATTTGCAGCAGCTGCAACGTTTGGACACGGTTATAAATCAGAAGATAGCCGAGCTGGAGGATTTGCGCTTGAAAGCTGAAAGCGTCGGCGCTATTGATTATGCCAAGGACAGAGTACAGACAAGCCCGGCGGCGAATGCGCCGTTTGTCAATATAATTGGCCGGATGGCCGATTTGAAAGCGGAAATAAGCGCGGAGATTGAAGAATACGCCAATGAAAAACACCTGATAATTAAACAAATCCAAGCACTGGCTAATCCGGCCTATGTACAGATACTTTATAAGCGTTATGTGGAGTTTAAGCGGTTTGAGGTTATCGCCGCTGAAATGAACTACACTTACTCTTATACAAGGCAGCTTCACAAAAAATCTTTGCAGAATTTTGAAAGAACGTACAAAAACGTACAAAATCATACACAATCATACATTTGAATGTGCTATAATAGTATAGTGGAAAAATCGGCAGAGATGATTTTGCCGATTTTTTTCTTTTAAAATTTTTTAACGAAAGGGGCGGGGTGCGTGCTAAATTCAAAACAGAAAAAGTGCATTGAAATGCTGGTGTTTGGCAATCAGACACAACGGCAGATTGCCGCCAGTTTGCACGTTACGGAAGCGACGATTTGTAACTGGAAAAAGAATGCTGAGTTTATGACGGAGTACACCTCCGCCTTGAAGAACAGTATGCGGGAGGTTGCGGCCAAAGCTTTTTGTGTGGAAAAATCATTGCTGAAAGCCAGAAGCGAATCGGTGCGCCTGATGGCAGCCAAGGATATTCTGGACAGGGCCGGCTTTAAGCCGGAGGATAACATCAATCTGAACGGCGAGGCAGTTGTTCTGGTGAACGATTTGCGGGAGTAGCTATGCAAATATCCTTGCAAGAGGCCGTGGGTAAAAATTACGCCGACTTTTGGAACACCCGCAAACGTTACCGGGTTTGCAAAGGCAGCCGGGCCAGCAAAAAGAGCAAAACTGCCGCCTTAAATTTGATTTATCGCTTGCTGGTCTACCCGGAAAGCAATGCCTTGTGCGTGCGCCGTTATTCCAACACCTTGCGGGATTCGGTTTACAGCGACTTGAAGTGGGCCATTCACCGCCTGGGGCTGGACGGCTATTTTGACTGCACGGTTTCGCCGATGCAGATAATCCGCCGCAGCACCGGGCAGAAGATATTGTTCCGGGGGCTGGACGACGGCCTGAAAATTACCTCTATTTCCGTTGATAGGGGCGTTTTGTGCTGGGTTTGGATTGAAGAGGCTTATGAAATCACCAATGAGGACGATTTCAACAAGCTGGATTTGTCAATCCGCGGCGAGGTGCCGGAGGGTTATTTTAAGCAGTTGACGCTGACCTTTAACCCCTGGAGCGGAACGCACTGGCTGAAAGCCCGCTTTTTCGATGAGCCGGATGAAGATACTTTTATTAAAACAACTACCTGGCAATGCAACGAATGGCTGGACGCGGCCGACCGCAGCGTGTTTGAGAAAATGCAGCGGCAGAATCCCCGCCGTTACCGTATCGAGGGCGAGGGTGAATGGGGCATTGCCGAGGGATTAATTTATACCAATGTTTTGTATGAGGATTTTGCGGTTGATGAGGTTCGGGCCATTCCTGGCGTGCGGGCGGCGTTTGGCTTTGATTTTGGCTACACCGACCCAAACGCTTTGGTGTGTATGCTGCTGGATAAGGCGGCCAGCCGGATATACATATTCGACGAGTGGTACCAAACGGGGGTTACCAATCAGGTTATTGCTGAAAAGATTAAGCAGCTGGGCTATGGCAGGCAAAGGATTGTTTTTGACAGCGCGGAGCCGAAAAGCATTGCGGAGCTTGTGGCCGCCGGCATTCGGGCCGAGCCCTCTCGCAAGGGGCGGGACAGCGTGAACCACGGCATTCAGCTTATCCAGAATTATCAGATTGTGGTACATTCAAGGTGCGTGGAGTTCAAAAAAGAGATTGAAAACTACTGTTGGGATAAAGATAAGGACGGCCGGCTAACCGATAAGCCGGATCACGAATTTTCCCACGGTATGGACGCGATGCGCTATGGCGTTGGCAAACTGCTGCTGCCGGATACATTTAGCTTTGATTAAAGGGGTGAGGATTTGTTATTTTGGGATAAGATACGCAGTTGGCTGGGCTGGCGGGCCGGGGCCGAGAATGTTGAGGGGCAGGGCGCGCCGGATAAAGCTTTGTTGGAGCGGGAAATTGCCGCCTGGCTGGGCAGCCCGGAGAGGGTTTGGCAGCTTAAAGGCCATTTATATTATGCCGGCGAGCAGGATATTTTAACCAGACGCCGGCTGGCTATTGGTGAGCGTGGTGAGTTGCAGCCGGTGGAAAACCTGCCGAACAACCGGGTGATAGACAATCAATATGCCAAGCTGGTAAATCAAAAGGTCAACTATTTGTTGGGACAGCCGTTTGTAGTGGAGAGCGCAAATCGCCGTTATGCCGATTTGTTGGGGCAGGTGCTGGACAGGCGCTTTATGCGGACGCTGAAGAACGCCGGCAAAGCGGCGTTATGCGGTGGCGCCGCCTGGCTATACCCTGGATATGATGCGGAGGGGAGGCTGGCTTTTCGGCTTTTTCCGGCCTATGAGGTGCTGCCATTTTGGCAAGACGGTGAACACACCCGGTTGGAGGCGGCGGTGCGTTTGTATCAGGTGTGGGACTGGGAACACAACCGGCGGGTGCTGCGCGACCGGGTGGAGGTTTACACTGCCGGCGGCGTGCAGCGTTACGCCTGGCAGGGTGGTAGCTTAAAACCGCTGGAGCGGGAGCCAGCGCCTTATATGCAGGCCGCAGGTCTGGCATACAACTGGACGCGGCTTCCGCTAATTCCGCTGAAATACAACGAGGCGGAAACGCCGCTGCTGCGCCGGGTGAAAAGCTTGCAGGACGGTATTAACGCTATGTTGTCGGACTTTGAAAACAATATGCAGGAGGACTGCCGCAACACTATTTTGGTGATTAAGAATTACGACGGGCAGGATTTGGGCGAGTTCCGCCGGAATTTGGCCGCTTATGGAGCGGTTAAGGTACGCTATGACGGCGACACCAAGGGTGGCGTGGAAACTTTGGAGGTTAAGGTCAACGCTGAGAATTACAAGGTTATTTTGGAGCTGTTCAAAAAGGCTCTAATTGAAAATGCTATGGGCTTTGACGCTAAGGACGACCGTTTGAGCGGCAA
>JAETTP010000083.1 GCA_021769035.1 Bacillota bacterium
CTACACGGGCGCTGCCGCTGCCCCAATAGGCCACGTTTTTGCGTTTGGTGTCATTAAGGTCGGCAATAGCCTGCTATTCAAACTCCGTTTTTAAGGCTTCTAAACGGCCTTTAATCTCCATTTGCTGCCTGGTTAAAGCAGCGTATTCGTCCACCGCTTGCCGCAAATCTAAAGCTGTTTGACTCATTCGGTCACCTCCTGACTAAACGCTTCACTGCATTTTCGGCAGAGCGTCAGCCCTTTACAGGTTTTAACATCATCTGCACTGCCGCATAAATGGCAGCTGGGCGTGTGCTTGCACAACAGCAGACCGCCGTCATCCGTCGGATGGATTTCCAGCGCTACGCCGGGCAGCAATCCAAGCTCCTGCCGCATTTGCCGGGGCAGGGTAATGCCGCCGCTTTTGGTAATTTTCTTAAAACTCACATCTACCAATATATATCGCCTCCTTATGTTTTAGCCTCACTCTGCATTTTTTCGGGCTTGTGACCGGCTTCCGGCAAAGGCCGGAGGGCTGCATTAAGGCCGGGGCTAAAAGCCCCTTTATTCTCTATATGCCAGCCAGCAGCCCAGCAGCACCGCTCCGATAAACACAAATACGGTGTTTTTTTCATTGAACGGCATCAAACCGACGCTCAGTCCTGCTAAAAAACAAGCTTCCAGCTTACGCAAAACTTTTTTAGTCAACATTTATATTCGCCCCCTGTCAAATAAGCCCAATTCCCATACTTCTTGCCATACCATACAGGCCCTTATAGCTTATATCCGAATTATTTACAGCGTTATTATATAAATTTACCGCTCCCCGAACGCCCCATTTAGACTGGCAAACACTGTGCAAAAACTTCAATTCCTCTTTGGCTCCCTTATTCGCCAGCTTGGGAAAAAGCGCCTCCACATCCTTTTTCTGCACCTTTTGGGTGCTGTATCGCCGGTTCATTCTGATACGACTGAATAGCTGGGCGAACTGCGCCTCCTGTTTGCCTACCATACGGCTATATACCTCGGTATTGCCGATAAGACAAATTCCTGTACCACGCTGGCCGGTCAGACTGTTTGGGTCGGAAAGAGTGCGAATTTCTTCCAAAGCGTTAAGTTTCAAATGCTGCGCTTCATCAATGATGATAACCCGGTTCGTGCCGTCCAGCTTTTCCCTGATTGAGAGCAGCAGCTCAAGCTTGTTGCGGCTCTCCGGTACTCTCAGCGCTCTGGCCAGCAGCTTCAAAATATTGCCCAATGTTCCGCTGGCAGGCGTTGCCTGAATATACACCGCTGCCGTTGGGTTCTCTTTAACAAATTTTTCTGCGCCTTTGGTTTTGCCAATACCGGCGTCACCGTGCAGAATAACCATGCCGCGCTCCATTTGGCAATAGCAGATAGCGTTATAAACGTCTTCGGATATGGAAGTGGGAATATATTCAATCACCGGCAAATAAGGGGCTGCTTTGGCCGCCTGTTCCCTGGCGCTTTCCTCAACTCGCAAAAATTCCTCAATTTTATGCTCCAGCGCCTTGATATTACCGTCGTACTGACTGCGCCGCCAGCCGGACAGCGCCGCCGGGCTAATATCAATTTTTGGCGCTAATTTGGCTTGGCTGATATGGGTTTCCTCAATGTAGTCCTCCAGCCGCTTTTGCAGTTCCTGATTATATGTTTTCTCCATCTTCATTTCCTCCGTTTCTTAATTTGGCGTTTCTGGCCATTCGGCCTAAATCTGGCAGATAGTCCTCACCGATAGCTTTAAGCAGGGGTTGTTCATCCGGCCTTTGCAGGGCGATAACTTTAGGCTCCGGCAAGGGGCTTTCCGCTCTGGCCTGTTTGTTTCGTCCGGCCTCGCTCAATACCAGCTCCAGCGCTGTGCGACTGCCAATGCCCGGCAAAACGCTGCTTTGCATAGCCTCTTTGGTTATTTTAGCCATACGGCGCGTGGCGCTCATTGCAGCCTGTACTTCTTCCTTGGTGGCCTCATAGCTTAATACTGCCGTGTTATCTGTTGGTACGGTCATTATATAACGGTCGTCCAAATCATAAACTCTAACCTCGGCCAAATTCTCCGGGTCATAGCGGAAATATACCGTTTGTCCCAAATAATTAAATACAAACTCATCGTTCCAGTAATCTATTCTGGCGCCGCCAATATCTAAATGAACGCCGCGCCGTCCTACCTTTTGCGGCCTGGCGCTGCGCATTAACATCAGGGCCAGTTCTTCCGCTGAAGTGGTGCGCTTTTCCAGCAGGTTTTCCCGATACACCTGCATTCTCGGTTTGCCACGGTCGGTGGCTACCGCGCCGCCGTATGGAGCTTCATTGAAATAATGCTCCAGCAGTTCGTCAACTATGGCAGTTAGTTCAGCGTCCGTGGCGACGCCGCCTTTTTTCAGCACCTTTTTCAGACGCTCCGGTCTTTCTACGGCATTGCCGCCGGTGTAGGTTTCAAACAGCCGGGAAAGGTGGTCTTTAACGTCCCTAAAACGCCGTTCAATGATTTTAGCCTTGGCGTTGCGTACAATGGCGTTGGTCATCTTAATACCCAGACGAGTAAATACCGGCGGTGGGTTATATGGAGCATTGCCATTTTTCGGCTTTTTCTGCCTATGGCCAAGGCCGCCTATATCAAAGGTCAAAAACTCGCGTCCATTATCTACATAAATATTTTTCGGTATGCCATATTTGAGAATGCCCTTGCGCAGGGCTATTAAGGTGGCCTGGCTGCTGGGGTTCAGCGTTACATAGCAGCCGGTGAATATGCCGCCTCTGGCGTCGAAAAAGGCTGTTAAATACAAGCGATGGTTTTTGCCGTTTTCGTCCTGCGAGATAATATCAAAGGTATGATTATCCGCAATCCACCAGTCGTTACTTTGCATATCTTCATAAGTGCGGCGGATATATGGAGCGCAGCGGTCGCTGAACGCTTTTTCACCCTCGCGCCCCAACGTTTTTACCGCCGCCAGAACATCGCTTTTGACGTGCCGGGAAAAAGTGGTATAGCAGGGTATATCCGCCACCAGTTCCGGCTGTTCCTGCCGCGCCCACATTTTGGTGTATTCCCAGCATTTCTTAATTGGGTGCTGGGCTTCGTCCAGATAAAAGCTTAAAAACGCCTGCCAGATAACCTCCGGTATACTGGACTTGCCTTTGCGAGATTTGCCGCGTTTATCCAATAATCCGGCAAAATTCTTGTTGCGCAAAGCCCTTTGTTTGCGGTATAATATATCTATTGAGAAAACTTTGTCCGGGTGGGCTTTGGCACACAAGCACACGTATTTTTCGTCTGCTTGGGCCTTGCTGCCCCTGGTATATTTTTCTCGATATTGTTGCCACTCGCTCAATATATCCAGCCAGAATTGAATTTCTTCTCGCTCATCTACGGTGAAATTATCCATTGCTTGCGGTTCACTGTGGGTCGCTTCAGCTGACAGCACTTCTACTTTGTGCTGCGCCAGATATTTGTGCTGCAAATCTGGGCTTAATTCGCTTAGCGGAAAAAGCAGTACCGGACGATTTTTATCATTAACCGCCTTACGGCTGGGCAGTCTGCCATCTTTGGCTAACATCTTAATATATCTGTTTGAACAACCCATTATTTGGGCTAATTCGGTTGCTTTTAACAAAGTTTCCATATATCCACCCCTTTTGGCCTGCCTCATCAGTACATGGCGGCCAGCTCCATGCAGACGCCCCATAGGGCGTTTCGGCTATATTTTTTTATGCCTCTATAAAATGAGTTGTAGCAATACGAGCAACTTCAAAAGCAATATTTTCAATAGTGCAATCCGAACTCAATTCGCTGTGTTCCATAATATCCGCTGCAATCTCAATGA
Organism: Bacillota bacterium; assembly: GCA_021769035.1. GTDB lineage: Bacteria > Bacillota > Dehalobacteriia > UBA4068 > UBA4997 > Avidehalobacter. The sequence goes on from JAETTP010000083.1 coordinate 3,822, forward strand.
TGTCCGCTGTGCTTAAATTTTCTTTATGCTCAGCGAGGTCGAACAGCAAATGTTCGTATTCGTCATTGTCTCCCATGATGTACCAATCGTTGTCAACACAAAGTTGACGAAGTGTACGAGCGCTGATTTTGCGAATTTCCTTGTAGTTTTTATTCATTGTTGTTTTCCTCCCTTGGTGATTTAAGCATTGGCAAAATGCCTGTTAAAGTATGTTTTCACAGCCGGACTGGAGATTGTATAACCGTTGACAGTACACCAGCGGGCAATCTGACTGAAGTTAAGAGATTGCTGTTCTTGCATATTTACCAGCATTTCTTCCACCCGACTTACAATGTGGGCCGGAAAAGTTTCCAGCTTGCATTTGTTGTTATAGTAAAGGCCGTTATCCGGAACATCTTGTAACAGAGTGGTTTTTGCTGTGCTGGTGATTACCGGCTGAACAAGCAGCTTTTCGGTTAAAACTTCCAGTTTGTCTACAACTCTAGCCATAACAGCAGCCGTTTGCACGATGAGAGTTACCGCCTGTGTTAGCTGTTCTGTTAACTTAGCTGAAGTATCCTCACCGATATAGCTGCCGGTTTTGCGAATGCTTGGCAAAACCTCGTGTGTTATCCAGCGTTTGAATTTCTTGGCCGCTGGCTTGTCCGAGCGAATGATAACACTGTAAAGACCGGACTCATTAACAATGGTAGCTTTACCTTGACGACCTAACTTAAAGTTAGACCGTTCATCATCATCTAATCTTGAAGAAACCTTTGTTGGATTGCTTAATCCCAGAACCTTGCATACGTCTGCAAGTACCCACCAAGGCTGACCGTCTTTTTCCAGCATACGGACTTGCTGTTCCTCAAAATTCAATACCTGTAATTCGTTTGTTTTGTTCATTAAACACATCTCCTTAAAATTTTATTATATTTAAGCACTGCGCTCCGGCACGCTACAAATATCTTCAACATTGCACCCCAACGCTTGCGCTATTTCTCTGGCTCGCAAGTGATTTATCTTTTTGCTTTTGCCACTTTCAATCCTTAAAATTGCATTTTCTGGTAATCCTGCCTTTTGAGATAAAGCTCTTCTGCTTAAACCTGCAATTTCTCGGAGTTTTGTGATTTTATCAATTTTTG
>JAETTP010000013.1 GCA_021769035.1 Bacillota bacterium
TACATCGCTTCCATCTGGTCGTAGCCCTTAGCCACCTCGGCAAAATTGCTCCGGCGATAATCCGGGTGCAGATAACTAATTGAAACGCGTTGCACCCGCTGCTTCTGGGCAAAAAATTCCGCGTCCGGCTCGCCGTTTTTGTGCAGATATTTCGCTTCATTAATAGTCGCGTCCAGCTCGCCAGTGCGCAGATAATGGTCGATAACCTTGGCCGCCTGTTTGGCGTGGGCCACCGCCTGCACCGCAATGCCGGGGCCGTCGTTAATCGCGTCGCCGCCGGCAAATACGCCGGGGATAGAAGTGGCAAAAGTCCGCTCGTCGGCGGCAATCGTCTGCCAAGGCGTGTATTGCAGGGCGTTTTCATTGCCCTCGCCCAAGGCCAGCGGCACCACCTTTTGACCAATGGCGGCAATCACCAAATCCACCGGCAGAGTTTCCAGGCCGCCAGGCACCGGCACCGGCTTGCGCCGGCCGCTTTCGTCCGGCTCGCCCAGCTCCATCTGCTGCAATTCAATAGCCACCGCCCGGCCGTCCTCGCCAATCACCCGGGTGGGCGCCACTAAAAACTTAAACTGCACGCCCTCTTCCCTGGCCTCGCGGATCTCCACATCTTCCGCCGGCATTTCCGCCTCCGTTCGGCGATACAAAATATAAACCTCGCTGGCGCCCAGGCGCACCGCCGTGCGGCAAGCGTCCATCGCCGTGTTGCCGCCGCCCACCACGGCCACCCGGCCGCCCAGTCTGGTCAAATTACCCATGGCTACATTGCCCAAAAAATCAATGCCGCCCACCACGCCGGGCAGGTCCTCGCCCTCGCAGCGCAAGCCGGCGCTGCGCCACGCGCCGTTGGCCAGATAAATCGCGTCAAAATCGCGCTGCAAATCGGCAAACTGCACATCGCGCCCCAGCATGCATTTGGTGCGGATTTCCACGCCCAGCTTTTCAATCAGGGCAATTTCCAGATCCAAAATATTTTTCGGCAAACGATATTCCGGTATGCCGTAGCGCAGCATGCCGCCCGCCTGCGGCATCATTTCAAAAATCACGGGCTGGTGCCCCTTGAGGGCCATAAAATAAGCCAGCGTCAATCCCGCCGGGCCGCCGCCCACCACTGCCACCCGTTTGCCGGTAGGCGCTTCCTTTTGCGGCAGATAAGGCTCCGCCGCGTTCAAATCCACATCGGCGGCAAACTGCTTCAAGCGCGCCAGGTTGATGGGCTGCTCCACCTTGGCCCGGCGGCAAGCCTCCTCGCAAGGGTGCGGGCAGACCCGCCCCAGGGAGGCCGGAATAGGATAACTCTCCTTAATCAGCTGCAAGGCCTCCGCAAAGCGGTTGTTGGCAATCAGTCCCACGTAGCCCTGGCAATCGCTGCCGGCCGGGCAGGCCAGCTGGCAGGGAGCCTTGCAATCGCCCTTGTGGTTGGAAAGCAGCAGCTCCAAAGCTGTTTTGCGGGCCGCCCGCACCGCCTCGGTGTCGGTGTAAATCACCTGGCCCTCAGCCGCCTCCGTGGCGCAGGCGCGGAACAGCCGCGGGCTGCCCTCCATCGCCACCACGCACATACCGCAGGCGCCGTAAGGCTTCAGGCTGTCGTCATGGCACAGGGTGGGGATTTCAATCCCGGCCCGGCGGGCCACGGCCAAAATCGTTTCGCCGGCAGAGGCCGTCAGTTCTCTGCCGTCAATAGTCAATTTAATTTCAGACATTATTGTAAAGCCTCCTCCATATTACAGCGCCTCCACCGCGCCAAAACGGCAGACGGCGGCACAGTTGCCACATTTAATACATTTGGCCATATCAATTACAAAAACTTCCCGCAGCTCGCCGCTGATGGCGCCGGCCGGGCATTTGCGCGCGCAAAGCGAACAGCCCTTGCACTTGTCCGGCTTGATGTGATATTCCAGCAGGGGCCGGCAGCTGTGGCTGGGGCATTTGTGCTCCTCAATGTGCGCCCGATATTCCTCGGCAAAGTAGCGGATAGTGCTCAGCGCCGGGTTAGGGGCCGATGCGCCCAGGCCGCAAAGGGAGCCGGCCTGAATTTGCTTGCCCAAATCCTGCAAAAGCTCCACGTCGCCGGGCTGTCCCTCGCCGCGGCAAATCCGCTCCAAAATCTCCAGCATGCGCTTAGTGCCAATCCGGCAATGCACGCATTTGCCGCAGCTTTCCTTTTGCGTAAAATCCAGGAAAAAGCGGGCCATATCCACCATACAAGTGGCCTCGTCCATAATAATCATGCCGCCGCTGCCCATAATCGCGCCGGTTTGGCTAATGCTCTCGTAATCCACCGGCGTATCCAGCAGAGAGGCCGGAATACAACCGCCGGAGGGGCCGCCCATCTGCACGGCCTTAAACTGGCCGCCGTCCTTAATGCCGCCGCCAATGTCAAAAATAACCTCCCGCAGGGTGATGCCCATCGGCACCTCCACCAGGCCGCCGCGCTTAATTTTGCCGGCCAGGGCAAACACTTTGGTGCCCTTGCTGGTTTCCGTGCCCATTGCGGCAAAGGCCTCGCCGCCGTTGCGGATAATCCAGGCCACGTTGGCAAATGTTTCCACATTGTTAATATTGCTGGGCCGCTGCCAAAAGCCCTTTTGGGCCGGGAAAGGCGGCTTCAGCCGCGGCATGCCGCGCTCGCCCTCCAGAGAGGCCAGCAGGGCGGTTTCCTCGCCGCAAACGAACGCGCCCGCGCCGGCCTTGATATAAATATCAAAATCCCAGCCGCTGCCGAAGATGTTTTGGCCCAAAAAACCCTTTTCCCGCGCCGCCTGCATAGCCAGCTCCAGCCGGTGAATACTCAGGGGATACTCCGCCCGCACGTAAATCACGCCCTGGCTGCTGCCGATGGCGCGGGCGGCGATGGCCATGCCCTCCAGCACGCTGTGCGGGTCGCTTTCCAGCACGCTGCGGTCCATAAACGCGCCGGGGTCGCCCTCGTCCGCGTTGCAAATCACATATTTCACCGCTCCCTCAGCCTTGCGGCAAGCGTCCCACTTAAACCAGGTCGGGAAGCCCGCGCCGCCGCGGCCGCGCAGGCCGGAGGTTTTCACCGTGTCGATAATGCTCTCCGGGGTCAGCTCGCAAACCGCCTGGCGCAACGCCTGATAGCCGCCACGCTCTATGTAGTCCTCAATATTTTCCGGGTCAATCACACCGCAGTTGCGCAAGGCAATGCGGGTTTGGCTGTGCAGAAAATGCAGCTCCTCCTCGGAAAGCAGCAAATCCTCCTGCACCTGACCGCCTAGAATATGCCCCTCGGCAATCCGGGCCGCCGCCGCCGCGTCCACCCGGCCGTAAAACCAATTTTGGCCGGCCGCCTCGTCGCAAACCTCCACCAGCGGTTCTGCAAAGCACAGACCAATGCAGCCGGTGCGCTCGCTGCGGACAGCCGAACCGGCCGCGGCCAAAGCCGCGTCCAAAGCCTGCTGAGTTTGCCGGGCGCCGGCAGCCATGCCGCAGCTGCCCAGACCAATTTTCACTCTCATCGCCATTATTCCGCCTCCTTTGCCCGCAAATCTTTCAGCACTGACCGCACTGAATCCGCCGTTAAGTTGCCATAAACCTCGCCGTTAATCATCATCGCCGGCGCCAAGGAGCAGCAGCCCAGGCAGGCCACATGCTTCAGCGTAAACAGGCCGTCCGCCGTGGTTTGGCCGTCGGCAATGCCCAGTTCCTCGCCGATAATGGCGGAGATACTCTCCGCCCCATTCACGTGGCAGGCCGTGCCCTGGCACAGCATAATCAGATAACGCCCCACCGGCTGCAACCGAAACTGGGTGTAAAAGGAGGCCACCCCCAGCACCTTGGCCGGGGTCACGCCCACAGCCTCGCTGATTTTAGCCAGCGCCGGCTGGGGCAGATAACCGTAAATATCCTGTGTGTGCTGCAAAATCGTAATCAAGGAACCCGGCTTGGCCGCATATTCCGCCAGCACCGGCTCCAAGGGCTGCAAATCAATTTCCGCTGCCTTACCCATAATATCCATTTCCCCTTATATAAAATTTCACTCATTAATATTACACAGCAAACCCGTTTTTTCTGTTAGCATTCTGCTAACAAATTTCTGGCAAATTGCCATTTTATTTTTGTATTTTAAATTTCAACCACGCCGTCAAAAAGCTTCTCCGCGCTGCCGGTCATGCGGATATTTTCACCGTCGAAGCTGATAATCAAATCGCCGCCGGGCTGCTTCACCGTGATGTCGCGGCCCTTGGCGCACAGGCCGTTCAGAACCGCCGCCACAACCGCCGCGCAGGAGCCGGTGCCGCAGGCGTTGGTGTAGCCGTTGCCGCGCTCCCAAACCTGCATATAGAGAATGTCCTCGCTGAACACCTTCACAAACTCCACGTTCACCCGCTCCGGGAACCATTCGTGGTGCTCAAAGGCGGAACCGATTTTGTCCAGGTGCACGCCCTCCAAATCGTCGGTGAAGATAACCATATGCGGGTTGCCCACGGAAAGGCAGGTAGCGTTGTAAGTTTTGCCCAGCACCTCAATCGGCCGGTTGATGAAATCCGGCCCCTCCGCCAGCATCGGCAAAGCCGAGGGCACCAGCTGCGGCTTGCCCATCAGCACGGAAGCACCCCAAACCTTGCCGTTGCGCTTAATCAGCTTCAGCTGCTTAATGCCGTAATCGGTTTCAATGCTCATCTCATCTTTGGCAACAATGCCGTTATCATACAGATACTTGCCCACGCAGCGGATAGCGTTGCCGCCAATGCCGCCGTTGCTGCCGTCCACATTATAAACCTTAACGTAAACGTCCGCCTTGTCGGAGGGGCAAATCATCACCACGCCGTCGCCGCCGACGCCGCGATTGCGCCGGCACAGGCGCACGGCCAGGCCGGCCGGGTTGTCCAGCTGCTGCTCCAGGCAGTTAAAGTAAATATAATCGTTGCCGCAGCTCTGCATTTTGGTGAAAGGCAAGGTTTGCAGCTGCCGCCGCAGATTGTTAATATCCACCAGCTCAATGCTCTCCTGCGTGTAGAGGCTGTGCAAGCTGTCCGCCAGCACGTTGGCGGTGTCGATTGAGGTCAGGCAGGGGATACCCCTCTCCACCGCTTTGCGCCGGGTGATTACGCTGTCCTTTTGGGGGTTGCGTCCCTTGGCGGAGGTGGAAATGACATAGTTCAGCTTGCCCTCCTCCATCAGCTTCACAGCGTTGTCGTCGCCCTCGTGGATTTTCTCCACAAAGTGCGATTCAATGCCCGCCTGCTTCAGCACCTGCCGGGTGCCGGCGGTGGCGTAAATCTCAAAGCCCATATCGGCAAATTTCTTCACCACGTGCACAATTTCCGCCTTGTCGCGGTCGTTCACGGTCACAAACAGGCCGCCCTTTTGGTTCAGGTTGTAGCCGGCCGCCACCAAGCCCTTGTAAATAGCCTCCTCAAAGTTGGAGCCAAGGCCCAAAACCTCGCCGGTGCTCTTCATCTCCGGCCCCAGCTGGTTGTCCACGTTCAGCAGCTTCTCAAAGGAGAAAATCGGCACTTTGACCGCGCAGTAAACCGGCGTGGGATAAAGCCCCGTGCCGTAGCCCATATCGGCCAGCTTTTCGCCCAGCAGGGCCCGCGTCGCCAAATCAACCATCGGCACGCCCGTCACCTTGCTCAAATACGGAATGGTGCGGGAGGAGCGCGGGTTCACCTCAATCACATACAGCTGGTCGTCCTTAATCAGGTACTGGATATTCACCAGGCCGTGAGTTTCCAGCTCCACCGCCAGCTTGCGGGTGGTTTCAATAATCACATCCACCATATCGTCGTTGATATTAAAGGAGGGATAAACGGCAATCGAGTCGCCGGAGTGCACGCCGGTGCGCTCCACATGCTCCATAATGCCGGGTATCAAAATATCCTCGCCGTCGCAGATAGCATCAATCTCCAGCTCCACGCCCTGCAAATATTTGTCGATAAGCACCAGATTATCCACGTTCTGCTCCAGGATAATCGCCATATATTCCTTAATATCCGCCTCATTAAAGGCGATAATCATATTCTGGCCGCCCAAAACGTAGGAGGGACGCATCAAAACCGGGTAGCCGATATGCTCGGCCGCCGCCAGGGCCTCCTCGGTAGTTTTCACCGTTTCCCCCTGCGGCCGCAAAATATTCAGCTTGGTCAACAGCTCGTCAAAGCGGCCGCGATCCTCCGCCCGGTCAATGCTGTCGGCGGAGGTGCCCAAAATGCGCACGCCCTGCTTATCCAAAAAGTTGGTTAGCTTAATAGCCGTCTGGCCGCCAAAGGCCACCACCACGCCGTAAGGCTTTTCAGTGGCGATGATGTTGCCCACGTCTTCCTCGGTCAGCGGTTCAAAATACAAGCGATCAGCCGTGTCGAAGTCGGTGGAAACCGTTTCCGGGTTGTTGTTGACGATAGCCACCTCAAATCCTTTTTGCTGCAAGGCCCACACGCAATGCACGGAAGCATAGTCAAACTCAATGCCTTGGCCAATCCGAATTGGGCCGGAGCCCAAAACCAACACCGTCGGCTTGGGGTTGGCGCGCTCCGCCAAAAATTCGGCCGCCTCGTTCTCCTCATCGTAGGTGGAGTAGAAATAAGGCGTTTCCGCCGCAAACTCCGCCGCGCAGGTGTCCACCATCTTGTAGACGGCCCGCGCCGGCTCGGCCACCGGCTGGCCGGAAAGCTGGGCAATCACCTTGTCAGGAAAGCCCATCCGCTTGGCCGCCAGGTATTTCTCCCGGTCATAGCCGCCACGCAAGCTGGCCTCCATAGCGGCAATGTTAGCCAGCTTATGCAAAAACCACATGTCGATTTTGGTAATATCATATATTTCTTGCAGGTCCACACCCTGCTTAATCGCCTGATAGATGACGAAAAGCCGCTCGTCGGTGCATTGGTGCAGTGCCTGGCGGATTTCCGCCGGGCTCATCTCCAGCTGCCGGTGGGCGTTCAAATCACTCAGGCCAATTTCCGCCCCGCGCACCGCCTTCATCAAGGCCTGCTCAAAGCTCAGGCCAATCGCCATCACCTCGCCGGTGGCTTTCATCTGGGTGCCCAAATCACGCTTGGCGTAAACAAACTTGTCAAACGGCCACTTGGGGAACTTCACCACAACATAATCCAGGGTTGGCTCAAAGGCGGCGGCCGTTTTGCCGGTCACCGCGTTCTTAATCTCGTCCAGGGTGTAGCCAATGGCAATCTTGGAGGCCACCTTGGCAATCGGGTAGCCCGTGGCCTTGGAGGCCAAAGCCGAGGAGCGAGAAACGCGCGGATTAACCTCAATCACGGCGTATTCAAAACTGTTAGGGTTTAAGGCAAACTGGCAGTTGCAGCCGCCCTCCACCTGTAGCTCGTTGATAATATCCAGCGCGGCGGTGCGCAGCATTTGGTATTCCTTGTCGGACAAGGTGACAGCCGGGGCAATCACAATGCTGTCTCCGGTGTGCACGCCCACCGGGTCAAAATTCTCCATTGAGCAAATGGTGATATTGTTGCCCTTGCTGTCGCGCATAACCTCAAATTCGATTTCTTTCCAGCCGGCCACCGATTTCTCCAGCAAAATCTGGTTGATAGGCGAAAGGCGCAGGCCGTTGTCGGCAATCTCGCGCAGCTCCGCCTCGTTGTTGACAATGCCGCCGCCGCTGCCGCCCAGTGTAAAGGCCGGCCGCACAATGACGGGATATTGCAGACGCTCCGCCAACACCACTGCGTCCTCCACCGTGGTAACAATATCCGAGGGTATGCAGGGCTGGCCGATTTTCAACATCGTTTCCTTAAAAAGCTGGCGGTCCTCCGCCCGCTCGATAGTTTCCGGCCGCGCGCCCAACAGGCGCACATTGTTGGCCGCCAAAAAGCCCTCCTTAGCCAGCTGCATCGAAAGGGTGAGGCCGGTCTGCCCGCCCAGGGTGGAAAGAATACTGTCCGGCTTTTCCTTTTTAATAATCCGCTTCAGCACCGGCAAAGTCAGCGGCTCGATATAAATTTTGTCCGCCATGGCGCTGTCCGTCATAATCGTGGCCGGGTTGGAGTTCACCAGCACCACCTCCAGGCCGTCCTCTTTGAGCGCCCGGCAGGCCTGCGTGCCGGCGTAGTCAAATTCTGCCGCCTGCCCAATCACAATCGGGCCGGAGCCAATCACCAAAACCTTTTTTATTCCCGGATTTAATGGCATTTACGTTACCTCCCCTAATTCTGCGCCGCTTTATCAGCATTTTCCAAATTGGCGTCAATCATTTCCACAAATCTATCAAACAAAAAGCCGGTATCCAACGGGCCGGCCGCCGCCTCCGGGTGGAACTGCACCGAAAAGGCCGGCTTGTCCAAATAGTCAATGCCCTCGCAGGAGCCGTCGTTTGCATTAATATAACGCAGGCGCGCGCAATCCGGCAGGCTGTCAATCAGAACCTCATAGCCGTGATTTTGGCAGGAAACGAAAACCTGGCCGGTCTGCAAATCCTTAATCGGCTGGTTGGCGCCCCGGTGGCCGTAATGCAGCTTGCCGGTTTTGGCGCCGTGGGCCAGGGCCAGCAGCTGGTGCCCCAGGCAGATGCCAAACATCGGCAGGCCGGCAGCAAACAGCTTTTGCAGCTCCGCCACAATCGACATATTATCAGCCGGGTCGCCAGGCCCGTTGGAGAGCATAATCCCCTGCGGTTGCTGGGCCAAAATCTGCTCCGCCGTGCTTTCCGCCGGCATTGTGATAACCTGGCAGCCGTGCTTTAACAAATTACGGGCAATGCTATTCTTAGCGCCAAAATCCCACAGCACCACGCGGCGGCCCTCGCCTTGGGGCGCCAGGCTGCGGTTGCTTACGCTGAGCACCGCGTCGTTGATTTTATGCGCCTTAATTTCTGCCAAAACCTCCGGCGTCACCGCTGGGTTACTGGTAATTTTGGCGTTCATCACGCCATGCTCCCGAATAATCCGGGTCAGCGCGCGCGTATCAATACCGCACAGGCCCACAATATGATTTTGCTCTAAAAAGCTGTTCAGCTCCCCCTCACTGCGGAAGTTGGAGGGCTCCCGACACCACTCGCGCACAATATAAGCGCTAAGATGTGGCTTGGCGCTTTCAAAATCTGCCGGAATAACCCCATAGTTGCCAATTAAAGGAAAGGTTTGAATAACCATCTGCCCGTAAAAACTGGGGTCCGTCAGGGTTTCCAGATACCCAACCATCGCCGTGGTGAAAACCAGCTCACCGCAAACCTCGCCTTGCCAGCCAAAGGATTGTCCTTTGAAAACACGGCCGTTTTCCAAAATAAGATACAGCTCCACGAAACTCACTCCCGTCATCAATTCGACTTAAAAAAAACTTCTCCAAATTGATTAATTATACCATAAATAAGTATTTTCTGTCAATCAATTTTCCGCCTAAACTCCCGCTTAAATCCCGGACAGCAGGCGGCCAAAACCCCAAAGCAGCTTGCCGGCGTAAAAAATGATCACCAAGCCGCAAATCACATTCACCGCCCGCAGCAGCCTGGCGTTAAATTTACTGCGCAAATGGGAAACCAAAAGGGTTAGGCCGGCAAACCACAAGCAGCTGGCCAGCTCCACCCCGCTGATAAAAGGCAGCGTCTGCCCCGCCGGCAGGCTGGCGTGAAAAGCCCCCAACATCATAGAGCCGTCAATCAGGGCCTGCGGATTAAACCAGGTGACGGCGCAGGCCGCGGCCGCCGTTTGGCGCAGGCTGGGCCCGCCCCCCGCTTGCAGCTTCAGCTCCGCCGGCCGGCTCCGCAGCAGCCGCAGGCCGATAACCAGCACCACGCAGCCGCCCAGCAGCAAAATCAGCATTTGCAGCCAAACAAACCGCTGCATAATCGCGCCAACGCCGAAAAAGCAAGCCAGCGAGAGCACAATATCAAAAAAGGCCACAATCGCCGCCGTCAAAAAAGCCCGGCTGCGGCGGCTGTTCAAGGCGGAATTGATAATAAACAAATTCTGCATGCCAATCGGCGCGGAATAGGCCAGGCCGACGGTTAAACCCTGCAAAAAGTAAAGCATTTAAACCTCCCATTCTTGATAATAAAAGCCGCCCTGCGGTGCGTCACCAGCAGAAGCGGCTTTATTTTTTCAATTTGCCAAAAGCTTATTTAGCGTAATCGGTAACTCTGGTTTCACGGATAAGTACCACCTTGATCTGGCCGGGATAATCCAGCTCAGCCTCAATGCGTTTCACAATTTCCCGCACCATAACCTCAGCGCGGGCCTCCGCCACCTTCTCCGGCTTCAGGATAATCCGCAGTTCGCGCCCAGCCTGGATGGCATAGGCAGTTTCCACTCCCTCAAAATCGTTGGCAATGGCTTCCAGCTTCTCCATACGTTTAATATAGGATTCCAGCGTATCGCGGCGCGCGCCCGGCCGGGCTGCGGAAATCGCGTCAGCTGCCTGCACCAGCGCCGCCTCCACCGATTCCACCTCAACATCGCCGTGATGGGCCAAAATACCATGCACCACTTGCTTGCTCTCGTGATATTTTTTGGCAATATCCGCACCGATTTCCACGTGTGGGCCCTCCATTTCGTGGTCCAAGGCCTTGCCAATATCATGCAACAGGCCGGCGCGTTTGGCCAAAGTCACATCAGCACCTAGCTCGGCCGCCATCACCCCAGCCAGATGCGAAACCTCAATGGAGTGTTTCAGCACGTTCTGGCCGTAGCTGGTGCGATAATGCAGCCGCCCCAGCAGCTTCACCAGCTCAATATGCAGGCCGCGCACATTGGTTTCCAGCACCGCCTGCTCGCCCTCCTGGCGGATTTTCTGCTCAACCTCTTTTTTGGCCTTTTCCACCATTTCCTCAATGCGGGCCGGGTGAATACGCCCGTCTAAAATCAGCTTGCCCAAAGCAATGCGCGCGATTTCACGGCGGATTGGGTCAAAGCCGGAAAGAATAACCGCCTCCGGCGTGTCGTCAATAATCAAATCAATACCGGTCAGGTTTTCCAAAGCCCGGATATTGCGGCCCTCACGGCCAATAATCCGGCCTTTCATTTCCTCATTAGGCAGGGCCACCACGGAAACAGTGCTTTCCACAGCGTGGTCGGCAGCCACGCGCTGAATGGCCTCCGTGATAACCTCCCTGGCGCGGGTTTCGGCTTCGTCCTTGGCTTCGGTTTCCATCTCCCGAATCATCGTGGCCATATCCACCTGCACCTCTTTGTTGACGTCGCTCAGCAGCTTTTCCTTGGCCTGCTCGGAGGTCAGGCCGGAAATACGCTCCAGCTCCGCCAGCTGTTCCTGCTCCAGGTTGGCAATCTTCTCCCGTAGCACGTCCAGCTCGCTGTTTTTCTTTTGCAAATGAGCTTCCTTGCGTTCAATGCCCTCCAGTTTTTTATCCAGAGAGTCCTCCTTTTGCAACAGGCGTTGCTCCAGCTGGTTCAGCTCATTGCGGCGGGCTTTGGCTTCGTCCTCAGCCTTGCTGCGTAGCTTAAATATCTCGTCCTTAGCCTCCAGCAGGGCCTCTTTCTTCTGAGATTCCGCGTCCTTAGCCGCGTCGTCCAACATTTTATCAATAGTCCCTTTGGCCGCGCCCAGCTTGGCCTCCACAATTTTGCGGTAAAAAGCAGCGCCGACAAAATAACCCAAAGCCAGGCCAATCACCAAAAACAGAGCGTTAATAAGCAAATTTAAGATTGAAAATTGCGGCATTCCTTCACCTCCTTTTTACTTTTTATTTCTTTTTTTGCAAAAATAATAGCCCAGCCGCATAAGGCGACGGGCAATCAGAATAAACTCTGCCTTCATTTTCCGCACATCACAGAATGGCGGCCTAAGGCCCCCAAAATTTTGCCATATTCTAATAACAAACTGTCTTCAGCAAAAAAACCTCCGGCCGCCGCCCGGCAGCCGCAACCAACTCCAGCCTTTTTCAGTCAATATATAAAATCAGAATATCTGTGTCAAGTTTTTATTTCAAGCCCGACTACGCAAAAAAATGAGAAAATTTATTCTAAAAGCCATAAAAATTTTATATGCGTTTTTGTAAAACTTTTATAACTATATAATATTCTATATTTTATAAGGCGACTTGTCAAGCTTTTAAGCAAAAGAAAGTGCAAACTTTTATTAAAATATAGGCAGGGCGGCCAAATATTGCATAAAATGCAGCAGAAAGCCTTTTTCAAACGTCATTTGGAGGTTTGTCCCGTGTTGGCATTATTATACTTTTTGTTGGCTTGCTGGCTGGCTGCAGCAATGCTGGGCGCCCTGCTGCTCGGCACAGCCGCCCTGGCAACCGCAGCCGTGGCTTTGGCCTCCTCAGCCATCAAATTAGCCCAAAAGGCCGGCCGCAGCCTAAGCCGCCTCAGCAAAACAGAACCGCTCAGCAGGAACGCTGGCGATAAAAGGCCAAAATCTTAGCCGCCACCTGCTCCAAAGCCCACTTATCCACATTAACAGCAAAATCCGCCGCCTCGGCATAAAGAGGCCCGCGCTCCGTCATCAGCTGCTGCACGGTTTCCGCCGTGGCCTGTTTGGGCAAAAACAGGCGGTTCTTTTTGCGGCGCATCCGCCGGAAAACCGTTTCCGCCTCCGCTTGCAGCCAAACCACGCAGCCCAGCTGCCGCCAAAGCCGTAGGTGCTCCGGCAGGGGCGGCAAAGCCCCGCCGGCCGCCAGCACCTGCCCGCTTTTGCCCAGCTGCTTGCCCAGCAGCAGCTTTTCCTCGGAATAAAAACGAATTTGCCCGTATTTCCGATATATTTCCGGCAGCTTCAGGCCCGTCACCTGCTCCAGCTCCGCATCCAAATCCACAAAATCAAAAGCCAGCTCCTCGGCCAGCAAACGGCCGACGGCGGTTTTGCCCACGCCCATCATGCCCACTAAAACGATATTCTCTGCCATACGCTCACCCACTTCATTTAAGATGTTTAAGCTTATGCAGAGCAGGCAGGTTTTAGCACTCCTGATAGGCGTAAACCAGCTGCAACAAAATTTTCGCCAGGCGCTCGGCATTGGCGCTCATCAGCTCCGTCACTTCCTCGTGCGTCACTTTCTCGGCCAGGCCGCAGGCAAAATTGGTCACCATCGCCAGAGAGCCGTATTGCAGGCCCAGCTCGTTGGCCAGCGTCACCTCCGGCACGCCGGTCATGCCGGATACGGTGCCGCCCAGGCGGGCAAAGGCGCGGATTTCCGCCCGCGATTCAAAACGCGGCCCCTGCACGCAAACGTAAACGCCGTCCTCCACCAGCGGCACGCCGGCCCGCTCCGCCGCCGCCTTAATCTGCCGCTGCCAGTCCTTGGCATAGCAGTCCGTCATATCCGTATGGCGCACGCCAGCCTCGCCGCCCTCAAAAAAGGTCTGCTCCCGGCCGTAGGTGAAATCCAAAAAATCGTCCACCAGCACAATGCTGCCCGGCGGCACCTCCCGCAGCAGGGAACCAACCGCGTTGACGGCCACAATCTTCTGCACGCCCAGGCTGTGCAGGGCCCAAATGTTAGCCCGATAATTGATTAAATGCGGCGGGATACTGTGGCTGCGGGCGTGGCGCGGCAAAAAAACCAGCGGCTTGGGGCCGTTCGGCGTCGCCACCTCGCCCACAAACAGTGTCGCCTCGCCAAAAGGCGTCTGCACATGCTTCTCCTGCTGATTTTGCAGGGCTTCCCAATCGTAAAAGCCGGTTCCGGCAATCAATGCCAACATTTCTCATTCCTCCTGTATTGTGTCGTAATTATGTGCTTCCTCGTTGTCACCGGCAAACAGAGCCGAGGCAAAATCCGCCGCCACAAACTCGCGCAGGTCGTCAATGCCCTCGCCCACGCCAATCATCTTCACCGGCAGGTTCAGCTCGTTAGCAATGCCAATCACCACGCCGCCCTTGGCCGTGCCGTCCAGCTTGGTGAGGATAATGCCGGAAAGGGGCACAACCTCGCCAAAAAGCTTGGCCTGGCTGATCGCGTTCTGGCCGGTGCCGGCGTCCAGCACCAGCAGCACCTCCACATTGGCCTGCGGGGCCTCGCGCTCAATGATCCGATTAATCTTGCGCAGCTCCTCCATCAGGTTGGTTTTGTTCTGCAAACGGCCAGCGGTGTCCACAATCAGAATGTTGGTGCCGCGGGAAGCCGCCGCCTTGCAAGCGTCGAAAACCACGGCTCCCGGGTCGGAACCGCCGCTCTGGTGGATAACGTCCACCCCAGCCCGCTCGCCCCACATACAAAGCTGCTCAATGGCGGCCGCCCGGAAGGTGTCCGCCGCCGCCAGCAGCACCTTGTGGCCGATACTATGATAGTAAGCGGCCATTTTGCCGATAGTGGTAGTTTTGCCCGCGCCGTTCACGCCCACCACCAGGATAATATTCAGCCGCCCGCCTTTCAGCAAAAAGCGGTTTTTGTTTTCGCCCTCCTCGGAGCCCTTGATGATTTTCACAATCTCCTCCTGGAGGGCGGCCCGCAAAGGCTCCGCCTCCCGGATATGCTGCTTTTTCTCAATCTCGCGCAGGCGTTCGCAAAGCT
Source organism: Bacillota bacterium (assembly GCA_021769035.1). Lineage (GTDB taxonomy): Bacteria > Bacillota > Dehalobacteriia > UBA4068 > UBA4997 > Avidehalobacter. The sequence continues at coordinate 14,405 of JAETTP010000013.1, forward strand.
CAATGGCCGTCTGCACGCCCACGTCGGCCTGGATCAGCGTTTCCTCCAGCTCCTCGTAAAAATCCTCGTCAATCTTGCGCCCCATTGAAAACACCTGGGAAAGCTTGCTGTTAAAATCGTCCCGCGTTTTGCTCAGGCCCTGTTTCAGCTTTTCAAAAAACCCCATAAGCCCAACCTCCTATATTTAAACTTTTCAGGAAACATATTGCTGCAAATCGTCCGTCAGCCGGACGGACACCATTTTGGAAACCCCGTCCTTTTCCATCGTCACACCCCAAAGGCGGTCGGCCGCCTCCATCGTACCCTGGCGGTGCGTCACCACAATGAACTGGGTTTTCAGCTTAAATTTCTTAATATATTCCGCAAAGCGGTCCACATTGGCCTCGTCCAAAGCGGCGTCCACCTCGTCCAGAATACAGAACGGGCTGGGCTTCACCTGGAAAATAGCCAGCACCAAAGCCACGCCAATCAGCGATTTTTCCCCGCCGGAAAGCAAATTGTAGTTGATCAGCTTTTTGCCCGGCGGCTGCACCAGCAAATCCACGCCGCTGGTCAGCAAATCGTCCGGCTCCGTCAAAAACAAGGCTGCCGAGCCGCCGCCAAACAGCTGCACAAAGGTTTGGCCAAAGTTCAAATTCACCTGCTCAAAGGCGGCGCGGAAACGCTGGGTCATAATCTCGTCCATTTCCTTAATCACATTCAGCAGAGAGTTATGCGCCTCCAGCAAATCCTCCCGCTGGGCGGACAAAAACTCATACCGCTCCCGCACCTGGCGATATTCCTCGATAGCGTCCAGGTTGACGTTGCCCAAAGCCGTCAGCTGCTTTTTCAGCCGCTTCAGATTTTGAGCCAGCTGCGGCCGGCTTTGGCTTTCGTCCAACTGCGGCAGGGCCTGCTCAAAGGTCAGCTCAAAACCCTCGGCCAGCTTTTGCACGCCGGCCGCGTCCTCCGTTTGCAGGCGCGCCTCCTTAACCTCCAGCTGATGAATTTCCTGCTGCAACGCGCCGGCCTCCCGGCCCAAGGCCGCCGCCTGCCGCTCCCATTCCTCAATCCGCTGTTTCAGCAGACCGTTTTCGTCCGTATCCTGCGCCAGCCGCTCCTCCGCCTCGGCAATCTGCCCGGCCAACAACTGCGCCTCGGCCAGCTTGTCCTGCCAGGCCTGCCGCTGCTCCGCCAGTTGCTGCCGAAACTGCGCCGCCGCCTGTTCCTTCTGCGCTTTCTGCTCAAACAGGCTGCCCTTTTCCGCCGTCAAACGCTGCACCTCGCTGTCCAGGTTTTGATAAACCTGCCGCTTTTCCAAAGCCTGCAAACGGCTCTGTTCCAAAGCCTGCCGCTGCTCCTCCAGGGCCGCGCCGGCCGCCTGAACTCGTTGGCGCAGCTGCTCCAGCTGCTCGTTGGCCCGCTGGCTGCCCGCGTCCCAATCGGCCAAATCCGCTGCCAACTCCTGCCGCCGCCGTTGCAAACGCGCCTGCTCCTGTTGGGCCGCCGCCTGGCCGCGCTCCATCTGGGCCAGCTGCTCCTGCTTGTCTGCCAAATTATCCCGCAAATGAGTTATATCCTTAACCTGGCCCAAATATTGCAGCTCCAGCTCCCGGTCGGCCGCGGCCAGCTCCTGCCGCTCCGCGTCCAGCCGGGCCCGTTGCTGCTCCAACTCCGCCAAACGCTGCCGCCCGGCCTCGCCCTGCTGGCGCAACCGCTGCACGCTGTTTTGCAGCTGGGCCAGCTGATTTTTCTTCTGCAAAAGGTCGCCGCTGTTCTTCTGACGGCTGCCGCCGGTGATGGAGCCGCCCGGCGAGATTATATCCCCGGCCAGGGTGACGATTTTAAACTGCTGCCGGTGCTGTCTGGCCACCAAAGTCGCCACGTCCAAATTTTCTACCAGCAAAGTGTTAGCGAACAGAAACTCCACCGCCGGCCGCACCGCCTCCTGGCATTTGATAACCTGCGAGCAGCGGCCAATCACCCCCGGCCGGCCCAAGGCTTGCTCAATTTCCGCGTTGGGCCGCCAGCGCAGAGAAGCCAACGGCAAAAAGGTGGCCCGGCCCAGCTTTTCCTGCTTCAGATAAGCCACGCAGGCGCGGGCGGCTTGGTCGTCCCGCACCACCAAATTTTGCAGGCCCGCGCCCACGGCCGCCTCCAAGGCCTGGCTGAAACGCACGTCGGACTCTATCAAATCCAGCACCACGCCCAAAACGCCGTCGCTGGGCAGCTTGCCCTGCTCCTTAGCCCGCAGCACGGAGCGCACGCCGGGATAAAAGCCGCTCTTATTCTCCGCCATTTCCGACAATATCTTCAAGCGAGATTCCTCGCTGTTCAGCTGCATACGCACGGCCACATTGGCCTCGTTGGCCTGCACCAGCGCGGCCTCCATTTCATTCAAGCGGCCGGCCAGCTCCTGCAAGGCGGCCTTGTTGGCATCCCGCCGCTGCTGCAAAGCGGCCAAATCCTGCTGCATAGCCTCCGCCTGAGCCGCTCCTGCCTGCTCCTCTTGGCGCAAGGCCGCCATATTCTGCTCGGCCTCCGTCAGGCTTTGCGCCGCCTCGGCCAGGGTTTTCTGCAAAAAAGCCAACTCATTGTTCAGATTAGCCAACTGCTCCGTGTTAGCCAAAATATCCTGCTGGGCCAGCTCCTGCTCCGCCTGCAAGTCCGCCACCGTTTCCCGCTGGGCTGCAAAAGCCGCCTCCCGCCGGCCAATTTCCGCCTCGGCCGCCTGCAATTCCTGCTCGGCCGCCGCCCGCTGCTGCTGCAAGCGTTCCACCTCGGCCACAAAGCCGCTGTCCTGCTGCAAAAGGCTGCTCAATTCCGCCTGCAAGCGGCTGATGTTGGCCTCCGCGGCGGCCGCCTTTTCCTGCCACAGGGCGGCCTGGGCCTCGGCCTGCTCCCGGCCGCTTTTCAAATCAAAAAGCTGCTGCCGGGCCGCCAAAAGCTGCTCCTCCGCCTGGTCGTATTGCAGACGGGCCGCCGCCAGCGCGGCCTCCGCCTCCAAACGGCCGGCCTCCGCCAGCGCAGCCTTGTCCCGCTTCTCCTGCAAGGTTTGGCTGTTCTGCTGCAAAAGCTGGCGGTTCTCCAGCATCTCCTGCAAAAGCAGATTGATCTCCTGCCTATCAGCGTCCGCTTTCAACTGCAAAAAGGTTTCCGCCCGGCTGCTTTGCTCCGCCAGCGGGGCCAGGCGGGCGGAAAGCTCGCTGATAATATCCCAAATACGGGTCAAATTCTGCTCCGTATCCGCCAGCTTACGCTGGGCGGTTTGCTTACGCGTGCGATATTTAACAATGCCGGCCGCGTCCTCCAAAAGCAGGCGGCGCTCCTCCGGCTTCATATTCACAACCTCCTGAATCCGCCCCTGGCCAATCAAGGCCAGCGAGTTGTTGCTGACCCCACTGTCCATAAACAGCTCCCGAATATCGCTCAGCCGGCACTGACGGCCGTTCAGCAGATATTCCGAATCCCCGTCGCGATAGGCGCGGCGGCAAATGTCCACCTCGGAAAACTCCACCGGCAGAGAGCCGTCGGAATTGTCGATATGCAGAATAACCTCCGCCATCCCCAGGGGCTTGCGCTTGTTGGAACCGGCAAAAATAACGTCCTCCATCTTATGCCCGCGTAAAATCCGGGCGCTTTGCTCACCCAGCACCCAACGCACCGCGTCGGCAATGTTGGATTTGCCGCTGCCGTTGGGCCCCACAATGCAGGAAATGCCGTCCTCCAGCTTGATAACCGTGCGGTCGGTAAAGGATTTGAAACCAGCTAACTCAATACTTTTTAAGTACATTCATTAAACTCCAAAATAAAATTTGCGTTTTTTCATCTAAATATAATCTATCTAAATATAATAAATTATATCATATCAGCTGATAAAAGGCAAGCCGCAGAGCCGCCGCCAATCACGGCGAAATTCCGCCTCCGTTTGGCAACGCTCCGCCCCGCCGGCCTGCACGATTAGCAGCCCGTCCGACAGAGCGCGCTCCGGCGGCAGGGCGCGCAGACGCAGCCGGGGCGCAATCTCCGTATAATACGGCCAATTCTGCCGTTTTTGCCCCACCACGGCCGAAAAATGCCGCCGGCCAACCAGCAAGTCCACCGCCTCCGTCAGAACCTCCGCCGGCAATTCCCGCAAAAGCGCCAACACCCGCAGCCGCCAGTAAAGCCCCTGCACCAGCTCGCCAAAGGCCGGGTGATAAGGCCCGGCCAGCACCGCAGCCGCCAGCTCCAGGCTAGGCTGCAAACCCATCCGAATGACGGCAACCCCCCGCTCCTCCGCCAGCAGCTTGATAGCCAGCGTGATTTGAACCGCCTGCTCCAGGCTCAGCGGCTGATATTCGCCTTGCTGCCAAATCCGGCCCAGCTCGGTGTCCTGCAAAACCACCGTGGGATAAATGCGCAGCAATTGCGGCTGTTCCGCCAAAATTCGCTGTGCGCCAGCCCAGGCCGAGGCCAGAGTTTCCCCCGGCAACCCCGGCATTAGCTGTACGCCAACCGCAAAGCCGGCCTGCCGCAGCCTGCGCACCGCCGCCACAGACTGCGCCGCCGTGTGGCCACGCCGGGCCTGCCGCAACACCGCCTCCTCCATAGACTGCACGCCCAGCTCCACCGTGCCCACGCCAAAATGGCGCAGACGGGCCAATGTGGCCTCGTCCAGACAATCCGGCCGGGTGGAAACCCGCGCCCCGCCCAAAAGGCCCTCGGCCAAAGCCCGGCGCACCGGCTCCAGATAGTAAACCTGCCGATCTACCGGCAAGGCTGTAAAACTGCCGCCGTAAAAGGCCAGCTCATAATCCTGTCTTTGATCATTCGGCAGGGCGGTAATGGCCTGCCAAACCGCCTCCGCCGTGGGGGCCGCCTGCCCGGCAATCTTGTGCTGATCACAGAAAATACACTGCTGCGGGCAGCCCAAATGAGGGATGAAAAAAGGCAGAATATGCTTTTTTGCCTGCGCCATATTCCACCTCTCTTAGCAATTTTTTGCTGTTATTTTTATTAGCGAAGCAACAGTGCGCCGACAAAACGGCGGTGATTGTTGTTCGGCTCAGCCACGGGCCAATCGGGCCACCCATTCGTCCTTGCGCTGCCAAGCCAGCCGGGCTGCCTTTTGCTCGGCCTCCTTTTTGCTGGGGCCGGAAGCGGAAGCCAAGGTTTCTCCGCAGTAAACCAACGCCACTGTGAAAGTGCGCTGGTGCGAGGGCCCCACGGCGGAAAGCAGCTGGTAGGTGATATGCCGGTCGGAAAGGGTCTGCACCAGCATTTGCATTAACCCCTTGTAATCCTCGTAGCGGTCGCCCACCTTTTCCTCCAACTCGGTGGTAAAGCGAGCCAGCAAAAAGGCCTCCACCTTTTCCTGCCCCTGCGCCAGATACATCGCGCCCACCACGGCTTCAAAAGCGTCCGCCAAAATAGAATTGCGGTTTTGCTCGCCGTTTTTCAGGCTGCCCTTGCCCATAATAATATAATCGCCCAGGCCCAGCTCCCGCGCCAAATCTGCCAAGGAGCCCTCGCAAACCAAGGCGGCCCGCGTTTTGCTCAGATAGCCCTCGTCGGCGGCCGGGTTGCGCTTAAAAAGCTCCCGCGCCACCACGAAGCCCAAAATGGAGTCGCCCAAAAACTCCAGCCGCTGGTTATCCTCGTCGCCCGGCAGCTTTTGGCCCTCAAAATAGGTCGGGTGAGTCAACGCCTGCTGTAACAGCTGCATATCCCCCTGCCAATTCAATTTTTCCGCCAATTCGCCCAGGCGTTCTCTTCTGCTTTTGTTTACGTCAACAGTATTCAAAACAAATCTCCAATTTAACACAAAATATTTCTTATTTCTTAAATCGCATTAACTTCTAAATAGTATTTCCCTTTTGCCGGCAATTTATTTTCTGTCTTCAATATAGTCCAACAGCTGGCCCACTGTTTTCAGGCCCTCCACGTCCTCGTCGTCAATCTCAATATCAAAGGCCTCTTCAATAGCCATAATCATCTGCACCACATCCAGGGAATCCAAAGCCAACTCCTCAAAGGTGGTATCCGCGGTCAGCGGCCCCAAATCACGGCCCAGTTCCTTTTTAATTGCCTGCTGCAAGGTTTCAATCGTATTCATCTGGCAAACCTCCTAATTAATTCAATTTTCTTTCGCTTTACTATCAACAGTTTTTTTATCAACAAAAAAGCTGGCTGCCCGCTCCTTCATAGCGGGAATAAAACCACTTTTATGCAAATTCACCGTCTGTTTAACTGCGGCTTCAATCGTCACCGCGTCGGAGCTGCCGTGGCAAACCACGCTCAGTCCACCCACGCCCAGCAAGGGGGCGCCGCCCACCTTTTTGTAATCCAACATCTGCTTCAGATTTTTCAGCCCCGGCATCACCAAAGCCGCCCCCAGCCGCCGCACCATAGTGGCCGAAAGCTCCTGCTTCAACACCCCGACAAAGGTTTTCGCCAGGCCCTCGGAGGTTTTCAGCACGGCGTTGCCGGTAAAGCCGTCCGTCACAATAACATCAACATTGCCGGACATCAAATCGCGCGCCTCGTAATTGCCGATAAAATTCAAGCCGGATTTTTTCAGTAGCTGGTGCGCCTCCACCAGCTTATCGGTGCCCTTGTGCTCCTCGGCTCCGTTGTTCAGCAGGCCAATGGTGGGGTTCTCCACCTGCAACAGGGCCTGCGCCGCCACCTGGCCCAGCACCGCAAATTGCAGATATTGCTCCACCTCCAACTCCAAATTAGCGCCAATATCCAACAGAATAGAGCCGCCTTTCAAAGTAGGAAAAATAGTGCAAATGCCAGGCCGGGTGATGCCCGGAATCCGGCCCAAAAGCAGCAGGGCAGAAGCCATTTGCGCGCCGGTGCTGCCGGCGGAGATCACCGCGTCGGCCCGGCCCTCTTTCACCATCTTGGTAGCAACCCAAATGGAGCTGTCCCGTTTTTTGCGCAGGTTCTCCACCGATTCGTCCATCGCCATCACCGTGGCAGCCTCCTCCACCGTCACGTTGGCTGGCAAAGACTGCTCCTGCGGCAGCTTATCCGGCTGCCCAACTAAAATAATTTGAACCTCCTGGTCAGCGGTGGCCGCCTTAACCGCCCCATCCACCAAAGCCTTAGGGGCCAAATCGCCGCCCATAGCGTCAATAGCAATTCTCACGCTCAAAATTCCGCCTCCAAAAACAAATTTACCTAACTGAAATCTTATTTCACTTCCAGCAGCCGGGCAAATTCCGTCAGGCTAATGCCCTGGTCCACATTGCGCCGGTTTAGCTTCAAAGCATCGCTGCGGTTGTTTATCGTGCCTTTGGCCGTGGTCACAGCCACCAAAAAGCCGTTTCTGGCCAAAGCGTCCCGGCTAGCGCTGTTAGCCACGCCGTAAGGATAGGCAAAATAATTAACCGCCGTATTCAGCTCCGATTCCAAAATATATTTGGACAAACGCAAATCCTGATTAACCCGGTCCCGATATTCCGCCTCCGTTTCCCGGCGGCTCTCGTCAGTCAGATATTTGCGGTCGATGAAAAAGCGCCCCAAATCCCCGCTTTGGCTGGCTTTAATCATGCCGTGGCCGTCGTAGCTATGGCTGCCAATCTCCACCAGGCCGGATTGCTGCATCTCCCGCATCTGCTCAAAGCTCAGGTGCGGAATATTTTGGGCCGTCAGGCCGCCGTCGTCGGAAGCCACCACAGAGGACACCACCACCACGGCAATGGTTGCCTTTAAATTATAATCCTGCAAGATTGGATAAGCAAGCGTATAATTACTGGCATAACCGTCGTCAAAAGTGATTATCACCGATTTTTCCGGAAATGGCAGGGAATTATATAGAATAGAAGCCACCTCGGACATTTTAAATGTGTGATAACCGTTTTCAGACAAATAGCGCATTTCCTCGGCAAACTGGCTCACCGAAATAATCGCATTGTTATCCTCATATTTGCCGCTGGCCATATCCGCGTCCGTCACCAAATGATGATACATCAGCACCACCGCCCCGTGGTCGCTACCAGCCTGATATTCCGGCGCCGGCAGCACCTCCGGGTCCGCTGGCTGAGAATCCACGGAAACGCCGTAAATCGTGTAGGGTACGTCCACAAAGCAAAAGAACGCCAAAATCAACACAATCAAAACGGCTCCCAGCAGGGTATATCTATGCTTTTCTAAAAATGAGCTAAGCATTACAACCTCCGTCTAATCAATTTCCTGCAATATAATAAACAACCCTTATTTAAATTATTTTACCACAATTTTTACCACATTACAACGCCCTGTCGCTTAGTTATCCGCCCAATCCGGCAACTTTTTTTCGTCAAAATCAAACAGTTGCTACCCTAAAGGGCACAACTGTTTGAAATGGTTCACATCCAGCGACTGGACTTCCTACGGTCGCTAAACTCTGCCGTCGTCCAGCTTTGCTGGACTAGGCAATCGTTAAGTGTTCACACAAAAACCCTCAACCATGCGGTTGAGGGATGTTTAAACTGCTTAAATTTTATTCTTCCACCTTTTCAGCTTTCACAGTTTTTACCGGACGGCCTTTGTAGTAGCCGCACTGCGGGCAAGCATGGTGCGGCAGCTTAAAAGCGTGGCACTGCGGGCACAGGGAAACTGCGGTGGCTGTAAAATCAGCGTAACGGCCGGCACGGTTCATGCGGCGGTTGGCTTTGGAAGTTTTATTCTTCGGTACACCCATTGGTTTTACACCTCCTTTTCCGGCTGCTGGCTCTGCATATCCTGCAAAAGGGCTTGCAGCTTGCTAAAACGTATGTCAATATCCTGGTGGTTACAAGTGCAGGGCTGCTGATTTAAATCAGCGCCACAATCCGGGCAAAGGCCTTTGCAATCCGGCCGACAGAGAGGCTGCATAGGCAGCTCCAGCAACAAGGCCTGCAAAAGAGCCGGGGCAATATCAATTTCATCGCCCTCAAAAAAGCTAACCGCATATTCGTCATCCTTTGACATCGCCTCCGGCTTATTGGTGTAGGCCTCGGCAATTTCCGCTTGCAGGGTCAGCTCAAACTTAGCCAGGCAGCGAGCGCAGGTTAAGCGCAATCGGCCGGCTACTTGGCCGTGCAGCTCCAAAAAAGGCGCGGCATTTTCCACCCGGCCCACAAACTGCAGGGGCCCTTGCAGGGCCAACTCCGGGTAACCGTAAGCGGCGGCGTCAACCGCCTCGGCCAGGTTTAACCGCTCCGAGCTTTGCGCGGTGCTTTTTACTTTTGTAACATTTATCAACATAAATTATATTATACAACGTTTGCCCTAGCTTGTCAAGATTAAATATCCAAATTCGGTTATTTTTTTCTTGAAGTTTTTCTTTAAGGCTTTTTTGAAGCTTTTCCTAATACTCGCGCAAAAACCGCAGCAAATTTTCCCCCATAATCCTCTCCACCAATTCCTCGGCCAGGCCGGCCGCCGCCAAAGCCTCCGCCAAAAGCGGCCAACTCTGCACGCCAGCCAGCCCCGCCGGCAATTCGTCAACCCCGTCAAAATCAGAGCCCAAGCCCACGGCGGCCTCCCCGGCCATCTTCACGGCGTGCCGAATATGCCGCACCACATCAGCCAGCTCCGCCTGCCCAGTCTGACACAAAAAAGCCGGGGCCAGCGTCAGGCCCAGCCAGCCGCCACTTTGGCCCAGAGCCCGCAGCTGCTCGTCCGTCAAATTACGGCGGTGCGGGCACAACTCCGCACAGCAGGCGTGGCTGACAAACAGCGGTTTTCGGCAAAGCGCCGCGCCCTGCCAAAAGCTGTTGGCGGAGGCATGCGCCCAATCCAGCAGAAAACCGCGCGCCTCCGCACAGGCCACAAAAGCCTGGCCGGCCGCCGTCAGCCCCGTATCCGCCGGGCCCTGGGCCGCCGCCCCGCAGCCCAGCCAGTTGTCGTTGTTCCAAAACAAGCCCAGGCTGCGAAAACCCAGCCGAAAAAGCTCCTCCGCCCCGGCCTCGCCAGCCTCCGCCAGCAAATCCAGGCCCTCCACGGCCAGCAGCAGCTGAGTCCGCTCCGCCTGCCGCGGTCTTCCGGCCTGCGCCAAATCCATCAAAATTTCCACCCCGCCGTTTAGGGCCGTGGCCTGCTGCAAATTCCGCCAACAGGCCCGCAAAAAATCCCAGGCCTCCGCCGGGGGAGCCTGCCGCAGAAAAAAAGCCATAAATTGCAGTTGAGTCTGCTCCCGCAGGCGCGGCAAATCCAAATGAGCCCGCTCCGGCCCGCAGCCCCAAGCCAACTGCTGCGGATTCAGTTTGGTAACCGTGTCACAATGTGCGTCAGCAAATTTTAGCATAAAATCACCTCGGCATAACTTATGCTTAAACGCTAAATAAATCCCTCTCAAATTCGCTTGAGAGGGATTTATATTTATATTATGTCCAAATTATTTTTGGGCTTGACCAACCCGGCCCAGCTGCATATTCAAAGCCACGTAATCCGGCAGGCCGCCACGCATTGGCACGGGAACCTCGCCCTCGATCAACGGGCGGCAGTATTTAATAAACTCCTCGGTAACATAATTGCCCTCGGCGTTCACCCATTCGCGCGGCACTTTTTTCTCCACATTGGCCACCGCGCTCAGGGGAGCCGCCCCCAGGGTGCATTTATATTCCTCGCCGGGAGCCCGGTCCAGCGTCACCATCAGGCCGGTTTGGCCGGCCAAAGCCAGCTCCACCGCCTTAACGCCTGTGGCGTAGGCCTCGTCGGAATCAGTTTTGGAGGCAAAGTGCATCGCGCTGCGCTGGGCAGTGCCCAAGGTATTGCAGCGGGCTTTCAGGCCCAAACGCTCCTCCACCAGATTTTTCAGGGTTTCGCCCGCGCCGGAAAGCTGCGCGTGACCAAAAGCGTCCACCCGTCCGTCGGCGGCAATATAATTGCCGTCCTTGTCCATAATCCCCTCGCTGGCTACCACAAAGCAGTAACCCAAACGGTCGTAAACCGCCTGCACGTCTTTCAGGAATTGCTCCGTGTCAAAGGGCACCTCCGGCAGATAAATCAGGTGCGGGGCTTCCTCCGGCGTGCGCTTGGCCAGGGCGGCGGCCGCCGTCAGCCAGCCGGCGTTGCGCCCCATAGCCTCGATGATACAAACCTTGTTTTTGGTGGCAACCGAGGCCAAATCAATGCCGGTTTCCATCACCGTGGCCGCCAGATATTTGGCGGCGCTGGCAAAACCGGGGCAATGGTCGGTAATCGGCAAATCGTTATCCACCGTTTTGGGAATCCCAATCACCCGCATTTCATAGCCCAGCTTTTCGGCTGCCAGGCTCATCTTATTGCAGGTGTCCATTGAATCGTTGCCACCGTTATAGAAGAAATAACGAATGTTGTACTTCTGGCAGATTTCCACCAGCCGGGGATATTCCGCCTCGCTCACCTTGTAGCGGCAGGAGAACAAGCCTGCGCCGGGCGTCCAGCGCAGACCGGCGATAACCTCGGCCGGCTGCTCGGCCAAATCAAGCAAATCCTCGTCAAAAAAGCCCTTAATTCCGGAAATTGCCGCGTAAATGGTGCCGGGGCGATTTTCTGCCGCCAGCCAGGTCTGCACCGCCCCACACACACTGCTGTTGATAACCGCAGTCGGCCCGCCGGATTGGGCAATCACTGCATTGCCTTGTAACATAGAAGCCACCTCTTTCTTGATTTTTATTCAGTTTTTAATTGTAACGCTCAGTTTGCAGCGCCGCCCTCAGTCTGGCCCTCGCCGCCAGTCTGCTCGCCCCCATCTTCCGGCTGCGGATTTTCCATCATATCCTTGATAGACTGGATATAGTCCAAGTTCTCCTGAGCCGTCTGATATTCCTGGCTATTCTTATCAAAGGTATCCCGATAAGCGGTGAACACGGCAATCGCATCGTCGTATCTGGCCGCATTCAGCAGGAAAGAGGCATAATTCATATTCGCGTTGTAATCGCCGGGGGCCGCCGCCACCGCTTGCTGATAAAAGCCCTCAGCCGCCGCCGCGTCGTCCTGAGCATTGGCGCAAACCGCCGCGTTGGTGTAAAGCTCCGCCAGGGCCGCCGGCTCCAGGCCGCTACCGCAGGCCTCCACCGCCTGCAAATAAAGCTGCTGGGCCTGGGCATAATCCCGCAATTCATAAGCGCTGGCCGCCGCGTTGCTGTAGTAGCCGGCAAGAGTGGCCGGCTCAATATCGGCCGGTTTGTTGGCAATGGCCTGCTGATAGAGCGCCAAAGCCTCCTGATAAGCCGGGTTTTGGTCAAATGTGTTATCCTGCTCGTGCTTGTAGTAGGCCAAAGCGCCGGTGGCGTCGGCCAAATCAGCCAGCAGGGCGGAATCGTTGGGTGTGTTGGCCAACTCCGCGTTCACCTCATCCAAACGGTGGCCCAAAGCAATCACCATCCAGTTGTTCACCTCGGTCTGCATTGCGGCAGGATCCATGCTCTCCAACAAGCTTTGGGCCTGCACCCGCTGGCTCAGATAATTCGCCACCACGGAAGCATTAGCATAGTTAGGATTAGCCTGGTAGGTTTCCTTGGCCTCGTCCGCCAGCATACCATAATACATATCGTAGTAGGTAATCGCCTCGTCGCTCATGGCTTTGGCCTGCTCCGGCTCCTTGTGATTTTGATTCAAAAACACCGCGTAGCTGTTAAGCACCTGATACATATAGAACACATTTTCCGGCGATTCCGGGTCAGCCGCATAGGCCTCGCGCGCATCGGTGAGCATTCTTTCATAATCCGCCGCCGTGTAGGAAGAGCTGCTGCCAAAACGGCCGTAAGAAATCAACAAGCCCACCAGCAGCAAAGCGAAAACCACCAGCATCAACATTCTATTTTTGCGGAACCATTCCCGCATACCCATAATTGACATTAATTTTTTCCTCCATTATAAGCTTCTAAGACTTTATTCTATTTTTAAGCTTTTTACTTTATTTTATTATTGCCCTGTTCCGGCTTTTATTATTGCGGCTTTTATTATTGCAGCTTTTATTATTGGAGCTTTTTTATTCCGGCTCTGTTTCCGCAAAGCGGCCCTCCGGCGGCAAGCAATCCTGGCAGAGGCCAAAAAAGTCCGTCCGCTGCCACAGCATTTGGCCCGGCAAATCCGGCGGCAAATCAATCTGGCAGGCCGGCAGGTCAAAAACCCGCCCGCAGCCCTGGCAGAAAAAATGGCTGTGCGGCACCAGCTTGCCGTCAAAGCGCGAGCTGCCCCGGCCCCGGTCAATCTCCCTGGCCAGGCCCTCCTCCACCAAAAGCTGCAAATTGCGATAAACCGTGCCCAAGCTGATTTCCGGCAGCTGCCTGCGCACCGCATCGTAAACCATCTCTGCGGTGGGGTGCTCGTCCGTATTTGCCAAAAAATCCATAATCGCCTGGCGCTGCCTGGTCATTCGGCGGCCAGCAGTTTTTTCATTTAACACAAAGCTGCACTCCTTGCTGTTCAATTCAGATAAGTAGATTCATTGGGGGCCCGCTTATCGCCGGTTTCCAGCCAACCCAGCAACTCGTCCACGTCCTCGTCCTCCAAATCATCGTAAGGAAGAACCGGGTCAAAAATCTCACCAATATGTTCAATAATCCGGCCAAAGTTGTATTCCGCATTCAAAAAATCATTAACCACCGGGTTAAGCGCCACCGACATCAGCAAATCGTCCATACCCCGCTGCTTAGCGTCAAGCTCTCTAAGCTCCGGCTGGCCAGGTTCCTCGGCCAAAGCAAGCTGCTGTTGCCGTAGCTCCATAAAAATACGCTTATTCACCGGGTCCTGCAACAAGCGCTCCCTGGCGGTGATATAACGGGTATATTCCGGGCAGGCGCGCAGCAGCTCGGCCAGCTGGCTGGCCGTTTGAAAAATTTTCGCATGCTTTTCCAAATTCATCACAGCAAACCTCTTAAAACGTTTTTTTATTATTGCGGCCCCGTCGGTTGCTCACCAACAGAACCATTATTCTATATAATATCATGTTTTCCGGCAAATTTAAATAGTAAGTCATAAACTTTTGCAGAAACTTTTTGCCAAACCGGCCCAATTTTTCAGGCAGACAAGGAACCAATCCCAAGACTCTGCTATAAACTAATATATATCAAGCAGGCAAAACAAGGAGGAACAGCATGAATTACCACATAATCGCAAAAGGCGAAAGCCTGTGGAGCATTGCCCAGGCCCACGGCTGTAGCCTGGCGGAGCTTTTGGCCGCCAACCCACAAATCACCAACCCTAACAATATCAGCCTGGGCGAAAAAATTTTTCTGCCGGAGGGCTGCGAAAAAAACGAATCCTGTCCCCCGGACAATTCAACAAACGAGCCGCCCAGTCAGCCGACGCAACCGAGCCAACCCGCTCAGCCCAGCGCTCCGGCCCGGCCTAACGTCAGCATTAACGATATGACGGAGGCGGAGCGGACTGAGTTTTGCACTGAGCTGGCCAACCTGCCCCGGCCGCTGATCTACGTGGTGCGCAAAAACGACAACATCTATCAGCTGGCCAAATGCTTCAACATCAGCATTCAGGAGCTTCTGAAAGTGAACCCGCACATTCAAAACCCGGATATGATTTATCCTGGCGACAAAATCTTTGTGCCGCGGGCCCACGCCAGCCACAACATTCACAGCTTCACCGGCGATTGCGGCGGCCGCTTCTGCCCCACCTGCGGCTCCCGGCTCAGTTAAACCGGCTCAGCTAAGCAATGCCGGCAACGCCAATACCCCAAAGCAAGTCGGGCTATTAGTCCCGGCTTGCTTTGCTGCTTTCTCTGGCCTCGCCAAACAACCGGTCCAGAATAATCGAAACCGCACTGCGTACGGAAAGGTGGTTGTAATCGCCCACGCCGTAAACCGGCCGCAGCACCCAATCCGCCTCCGCCAGCAGCTCGTCCGTCAGCCCCCAACCCGTGCCAAAAACCAGCAGATAAGGCTCGTCTGCCTCGGCAATCCGTTGGCGCATTTCCGCATAGCCCTGCATGCCGGGCGTGGGCCGGGCGGAGGTGGCCACCAGCCGGGGCTTTTGTCCCGTCTGCTGCTCAATCGCCGCCTGCGCCTCAGCCAGGCTGGCACACAGGCTGATTCGGCTCAGCGCCTCATGCCGGTCCGGGTTGTAGCGCGCGCCGAAGCCGTATTGCCAATGCTTCAGCAGGCTGCCAATCAGCTCCTGCTGCCCGGCAGACGGCTGCACCAGAAAATATCCGGCCAAGCCAAAGGTGGCGCAGGCCCTGGCAATATCGTGAATATCTAAATTGGTGATCGAGGTGTTAATCACCTCGTGTTTTTTGTTGTAAACCGGATAATGCACCAGGGCCAACCAAACCTGACCGCGTCCCCGCCGCCGGGCCTGCCATTCCGCCAGCAGCTGCAAATCGGCCTGGGTTAAAGCGGCCTGGCGCAGCAGCTCCGGCCGCCGCTCCCAGGTGCGCCGCAAACTCTGCTCCCGGCGCCAGCGGCGGATTTCCGCGTGGTTACCGCCCAAAAGAGGCGGCGGCACCTCGCGGCCCTCAAAAACCGGCGGCCGGGTATACTGCGGATATTCCAGCAGCCCTTTCATATCCTCGCCGAAGCTTTCCTCCTGGCTGGATTCGTCATGTCCCAACGCGCCCGGCAACAGCCGCACGACGGAATCCGTCATCACCATGGCCGGCAGCTCGCCGCCTGTCAGCACAAAATCGCCAATGGAAAAAACGTCCGTTGCCAAAGCGTCCTCCACCCGCTGGTCAATGCCCTCGTAGTGGCCGCAAATGAAAATCAGCTGCTCCGCCTGGCTTAGCTCCTGCGCGGCCTGCTGGTCAAACAGGCGGCCGGCCGGGCTGGTGATAATCACCCTGGCTTTTTCGCTACGCCGCAAATCCGCCACCGCCTCAAACAGCGGCTCCGGCTTCATCACCATGCCCGCGCCGCCGCCGTAAAGTTTATCGTCCGTCAGGCCGTGCTTGGGGCCGGTGTAATCCCGAATATTTTTGATATTCAGCTGCAAAAGCTCATTTTTTACGGCTCTGCCCACAATACTCTGCTGCAAGGGAGCGAACATCTCCGGAAAAAGCGTTAAAATATCAATTCGCATACCAACCTCAATCCAACAGGCCGGCCGGGATTTCCACCTGCATACGCCCCGCCGCCAAATCAACCTGCTTGATACAGCTTTGCAGGGCCGGCAGCAGAATTTCCGGCGGCAGATCGGGCTCCGGCTCCGCGTTTTTGATGATATAAACGTCATTAGCGCCGGTTTCCATAATCTCCGTCAGCTGGCCCAGATAACGCTCGCCCGCAAAAACCTGCAAGCCAATCAGCTGAAAGTGGTAATATTCCCCCTCCGGCAGCGGCGGCAGGCTGCCCCTGGGCACCCGCAGATAGGTATGCAGCAGGGCCTGGGCGGCGTCGCGGTCTTCAATGCCGGCCAAGGTCAGCAGATAAAGCCCCTTATGCAGGCTGGCGGCCAAAACCTGGCGGTTTTGGTGCAGCTTTTCCACGTAAAGCTCCGCGCCGGGCGCAAAGCGCACCTCCGGAAAATCCGTCAGGCATTCCACCTTAACCTGCCCTTTAATGCCGTGCGCGCCGGTGATTTCCCCCACGATAATCATATCCTCCGGCAAATATTGGTGTTTTGCACTCATAAATTCTCCTAAATATTAAATAGCACAGGGGAGGCAAGCAGCCTCCCCATGTAACAATAAAGTAACCTCAAGCTTAAAAAGCTAAACAATGTCCAAATTGGCCTTTTTGCCCTCGGTGCTGGCTGCCGCTTTTAACACGATACGCATAGCTTTGGCAATACGCCCCTGCTTGCCGATAACCTTGCCCATATCCTCTTTGGCGGTGTGCAGCTCCAGATTGACGGTTTTTTCGTCCAAAATCTGCTCCACAACCTCAATGGCCTCCGGCTGAGTTACCAGCGATTTCGCCATGTGTTCAACCAATTCCTTCATCATAAGTCATCTTCCTTCCGCCAGACTATTTGCTGCGTTTGGCCCAGATACCAGTTGTTTTCAACAGCTGTTTAACTGTTTCCGACGGTTCAGCGCCGGTTTGCAGCCATTTCAGAACCTTTTCCTCATTGATCTTAATTTCAGCAGGCTCTGAAATCGGGTTGTAGTAGCCAACTTCCTCAATAAAGCGGCCGTCGCGCGGGCTGCGAGAATCAGCCACCACCACACGATAGAACGGCGCTTTTTTGGCGCCCATACGGCGCAGACGAATTTTGGTTGCCATAATCTTTCACCTCCCCTTTCTGCTAATCTCTATATAATCATTAAACTAATAAACAAATTCAATCAGCGACCCATCAGCTTGGAGAACATGCCAGCCATGCTACTGCGGTTTTGCTTGCCGCCGCCCTTTTTGCCCTTGCCCTTTTTGTTGCGGGGCTTGTGCACGCGCTCCGGCTTCAGCATACCGTTTTCCGTCAGCTTCTTCATCATCTTTTTGGTGTCCTCAAACTGCTTCAGCAGCCGGTTCACCTGCTGCACCTGCACGCCGCTGCCCTTGGCCACCCGCTGCTTGCGCGAGGCGTTGAGTATCGCCGGATTTTGCCGCTCCGCCGGCGTCATAGAAAGCACAATGGCCTCCACCTTGCCGATTTCCCGCTCGTCAATTTCCAAATCCTTAAGCTGTTTGCCAATGCCCGGAATCAAAGCCAGCATATCCTTCATGCCGCCCATCTTACGCAGCTGGGCCATCTGGTCCAAAAAGTCGTCCAGGGTGTAGCTGGCGTTGCGCATTTTTTCTTCCAGCTCCTGCGCCTTTTGGTCGTCAACCTCCGCCTGCACCTTTTCAATCAGGGTCAGAACGTCGCCCATGCCCAAAATGCGCGAGGCCATGCGGTCGGGATAAAAAGGCTCCATCGCGTCCAGCTTTTCACCCATACCGACGAATTTAATCGGCTTGCCCGTCACCGCCTTGGCGGAAAGCGCCGCGCCTCCGCGCGTATCGCCGTCCATTTTGGTGAGCACCAGGCCATCGATTTCCAGCTCCGCGTTAAAGGTTTCCGCCACCTTCACCGCGTCCTGGCCGGCCATGGCGTCCACCACCAGCAAAATCTCGTGCGGCTGCACCGTGGCCTTGATGTCTTTCAGCTCCTGCATCAGGGCTTCGTCAATATGCAGGCGGCCGGCCGTATCAATCAGCACCAAATCGTTGCCGTTGGCCTTGGCGTGCTCCACGCCCTGCCGGGCAATCTCCACCGGGCTAACCTTATCGCCCAACGCAAAAACTGGGATTTCCGTCTGCTCGCCCAACACCTGCAACTGCTTGATAGCCGCCGGCCGATAAATATCGCCGGCCACCAGCAGCGGCCGCTTGTGCTGCTTTTTGAACAAAAGGGCGATTTTGGCGGCGGAGGTGGTTTTGCCGCTGCCCTGCAAGCCGGCCATCATCACAATCGTGGGCGGCTTGTTCTGCATATTAATCTTAACCTGCTCCGAGCCCATCAAAGCGGTGAGCTCCTCCTGCACGATTTTGATAACCTGCTGGCCAGGGGTCAGGCTGCCCAGAATATCCGCGCCCAGGGCCCGCTCCTTAACGGTGGCTACAAAATCTTTAACCACCTTGTAGCTTACGTCAGCTTCCAGCAGGGCCATGCGCACCGTGCGCATTGCTTCGTTAATATCAGCCTCCGTCAGCTTGCCCTTGCCGGTCAGCTTCTTAAAGGTTTCCTGTAATTTATCAGCCAGGCTGCTAAACACTGCCACTGTGCAGCCCTCCTTCCGCTTGTTTTAACCCTCTTCTTTGTCCGGCGCCAGCAACTGCAAAAGCTGCTGCCGAACCGCCGCCACCTGCGGCCAGCTGGCGTTTTGCTCCGCCTGGGCCAACTCCGCCGCCAAACGCCGCTCCGCAGCGCTGCGGGCAATCAGCCCCAGCTTGGCCTCGTAGTTCTCCAGCAAAGCCTCCGCCCGGCGCAGCGTGTCAAAAACCGCCTGCCGGCTGATGCCCAGCCATTCCGCAATCTCACCCAGGGAGTAATCCTCATTGTAGGTGAGGGCCAAAGCCTGCTGCTGTTTATCCGTAAGCAGGCCGCCGTAAGCGTCAAACAGCATTAATTTGTATCCCAGCTTATCCATAAACAGCCCTCTTAAAATGTCGCTTAACCGGGTTCAACGAAAAAGCTTAACACCGAACTTGTTTATTATATAATAAAAAACAGGCGGTGTCAAGCTTTTTTACTTGATAGATGAAAATATTTTTCAGTCAGAAGTTTCAATCACCGGCCGCAGCCAGCGGGCCAGGCGCAAAAGCACTAATGAAAGCAAATACCACAAAACAGTGTAAGGCAGGCAAATCTGCCCCAAAAAGTTGCCGGGCAGCCAGGAGTAATCCCAAACGTTAAAGCCCAACCAGCAGTTAAAAACCAAGCCGAAGCAAAGCTCCACCGCGGTTATCACCAGGCAGCAAAGCCAAGCCTTGTGCCCGTTGCCGCAGCCAGGCAGCTGCACGTCCAGATAATTAACGCAGACAAAGCACAGGCCGCCGGCCAGCAGCATTGACCAATGCGTCCAACCGCGCCAACCGATTTCCAGCAGGCCATAGCCCAGAGCGCCGGCCAGCAGCAGCAAAAGCTGCCCAAAGCCGGGCGTGGCCGCCAAGGCCAGATTATCTGCCAAACGCCAATTCCCAAGCCGCTCCTTGTGCCCCATAGAATCCATTGCCCCTTTTAGTTTTGGGTTTATTATATGTTAAATCAGGCAAAATATTGAAGCGGCGGGCGGATTTTAGCCTAGAATTTTTTGCCAAATACGCCCAGTTTGAAAGTTTGTTTCAGTTTTTGCAGCTTGCTTTCCGTATAAGGCGCATAACGCAGAGCGTTGGCGCCAAGCCGGTTTGTAAACACAGCCTGCGGCACGGAAAATTCCGCAAAACCGGCCTCCCCGTGATAGCGGCCGAAGCCGCTGGCTCCCAAACCGCCAAAAGGCAAGCCTGGGTGTAACATCTGTGTAAGCGTATCGTTTACGCAAATGCCGCCGCAACGCACTTTGGTGCAAACCTGCCGGGTCAACTCGTCCGTATTATCAAACAGATAGCAGGCCAAAGGCGCCGGTCGGCTGTTAATGAAACGGATTGCATTGCTGAGTTTGTCATAAGTAAGCACCGGCAAAATCGGCCCAAAAATTTCCTCCTGCATCACCGGGGCGTCCAAACCAACGCCGCTTAAAATTGTGGGGGCCAGCTTCAACTGGCTGGCATCGCTCTGGCCGCCGTAAACCAAGCTGCCGGTGTTGCGATAAGGCTCGATATAAGCCAGCAGGCGGTCAAAGTGCTGCTTGTTGATAATCCGCCCATAATCCGACGATTGCAGCGGCTCCTGGCCATACATCTCTTTCATTGCAAACACCAACGAAGAAATGAAAGGCTCCTTTTGCTCCTCGCAAACCAGCGCGTAATCCGGGGCCACACAGGTTTGGCCGCAGTTCAGCAATTTGGCCCAGATAATACTTTTGGCGGCTTTGTAAATGTTGGCCGTAGGCGTAACAATGCAAGGCGATTTGCCGCCCAACTCCAACGTCACCGGGGTCAGGTTTTTGGCCGCCGACGCCATAACCTCCCGCCCCACCTGCTGGCTGCCGGTGAAAAAGATATGGTCAAAGGGGGCCTCCGCTAAAGCGCGGGCGGTTTCCGCGTCGCCGTTAATCACCCGAATATATTCCGGCTTAAAGGTGTTGCCAAGCATCTCCTCCAGCACCGCCGCCGTAGCCGGGGCCTGCTCCGAGGGCTTAATCACGCAGCAGTTGCCAGCCAAAATGGCCGAAATCAGCGGCATAATCGTCAGCAGCAGCGGATAGTTCCACGGCGCCATAATCAACACACAGCCCTTAGGTAGGTAATGCACCTTGGCCGAGCCGTGAGCCGTCAGCTTGTTGGGCAGCAGCCTTTTATCCTTCAGCCAGTTGCCGCCATTTTTAAAAGCATGTTCCAATTCCTGTTGCAGGGGAATAATCTCCGTCGTGTAAGCCTCATATTCCGCTTTAGCCAAATCCTGCTGCAAGGCCGCCAGCAACTGCGGCTCATATTTTTGCAGCGCGTCCCGCAAATCCGCCAGCATGGTGCTCCGAAAAGCCTTGCCTCGTATATAATGCGTGGTGTAGCCGGCCGCAAAATATTCCCGTTGCGCCTGCAACGCCTCCGCAATTTCCGCTTTATTCATAAGCAAAACCCCCTGTGTTCATTTCTCTAATATTAACATTATAACTTAAACTAAATATAAAATCAATCGGAATTTTCAGTTGCTTATTGGCGCTCATTATTATATAATATGTATAAATTATTTTTACATGGGAGGATTGACAAATGAACAAATTAGCCCGCAGCGACGCCTGGAACCTGCTGACTGAATACACCCAAACCGAAGCCCTGCAACATCACGCCCTGGCGGTGGAAGCCGTGATGGCCCATTTTGGCCGCTTAAACGGCGAGGACGAGGAAGTTTGGGGCGTGGCCGGCCTGCTGCACGATCTGGACTACGAAAAATTCCCGGAGCAGCACTGCCAAAAATCAGAGGAGATTATGCGCGAGCGCGGCCTGGACGAGCTTTATATCCGCGCTATGAACTGCCACGGCTGGGGTATCTGCACCAACGTGGAGCCGCAAAGCAAGCTGGAAAAAACCCTCTACACCGTGGATGAGCTCTGCGGCTTGATTAACGCCACCTGCCTAATGCGCCCCTCCAAAAGCGTGCTGGATTTGGAAGTGAAATCCGTCAAAAAGAAGTTTAAGGACAAAGCCTTTGCCGCCGGCGTCAACCGCGAGGTTATCCGCAAAGGTTGCGAGCTTTTGGGCCTGGAGCTGGACGAGGTAATCCGGGAAACCATCGCCGGCTTGCAGGAAAGAGCCGAGGCCGTCGGAATGAAAGGCAATCTGTAAAACTTAATTTGTAAAATTTAAGCACAACATAAAACAGCCCGCAGTTATTAACCCAATCGGTTAAGTATCTGCGAGCTGTTTTTTTTACTCCTCTGGCAAGGTAAATTCCCACTTGCAGCAGCAAGTATTATCCACAGCCTCAGGATAACAGCTGAGGCAGCGGCAGAGCAAGCGGCTATCGATAGTTTTGGCAAAATCACCGTATTCAATCTCGCCCACCGCCTTGCAGGGGTGATAAGGCAGGCCTTTGCGCTCCCGCGCCGTCTGCACCCGGCATTTAGTCATGGTGTAAATCAGCTTGTTGCCGGAAAGTTCAATCTGCGCTTCATTCAAATTAGCGTAAAGCCGCAGCTGCAAAGCCTGCGCCAGCCCTGCCAGGCCGGCTTGCTCCGGCAGTCCCAAAAACTCCTTAATACGTTTAGCCTCAATCACCGTGAAGCTACGCCAAACCGCCAAATCATGGAACATCGCTTCCTCCATGCCGCTTTTGCGCTCCACCGACTGAAACCAAACGCCGTCCATTGCCAACCAGTTTTTGGAATATATTTCAATTAGCTGAATAAGCTCATCTTTGCTGAATTTGTTCAAAAAATCGTAATTTTGCATTTCAAACCGCCCCCAAACCGCTTAATTAAGTTTAGCTTAGTGCTCTTTCCATTCTTTTTCCGGCAAAGCCACCAACAGCACCGGCGAATCCGAGCCGTCCGGGGTGATATAGGTGACTGTGGCGGTTTGGCCGGCCTCAATAACGCCGATAATCACGCCCTCATGATTGGTCTGGATTTGGTCGGTGGCGCTGAGCAGGCAAAGCTGGCCGTTGAAAAG
This sequence comes from Bacillota bacterium, assembly GCA_021769035.1. Lineage (GTDB taxonomy): Bacteria > Bacillota > Dehalobacteriia > UBA4068 > UBA4997 > Avidehalobacter. The sequence continues at coordinate 36,973 of JAETTP010000013.1, forward strand.
CAGCGCGCCGCGATAGATGGAGCCGCGCGGGTTTATCAGCAGGCCGGTGCGCTCAGTAGCCGTTAAATGCAGCGTCTGCACCATGCCATAGTTGCCCTTGTTCTCGGTGGTGCCGCCGGTCATCGCGTCCACGCCTTTCAGCAGATAGCTAGAAATCCAGCCGCCGAAAGAATCGGGATAGCCCAGCATAATCTTCTGGCCCTCCGCGCCCAGGGTAATATTGATGTCATAGGCCGCCTTTTGGTAGCTACCGCGGGTTTGCGGGCCCACCGAGTTTGTCGGCTGCAAGTAGGTGTAATTGCGGAAGTCGCTGTCCGGATACATCGCCGCCACGGCCAGGGTCAGCTGACCTTCCGTGTAAATATCCACCAGACCGGATTGCAGATAAGCCGGCTTAACCGCCGTTTTCTGGTCGGCATTCAGCAGATATTTTTCGCCGGGCTGCAAGGTAACCGTGCGGTTCAAAGCCTGCGCGCCCAAATAACTTTGGTTCTCAATATAGCCCACCTGCATAGGATCCTGCGAGGGGCCGGCGAAGCCCATTTTACCAATCGTAAAGGTAATTGGCGCTTCTGTTTCATTGTGGGCGATCATATAAAATTTCAGCTCGCCGGCCGTGTTGTTCAAGTGATGATAATGCACGGCAATGTTGCCGGTGGCGGTGTCCTTGTAGAGCAGGCCGGGGCCGGCAACCTTTTCCGGGCTGTTGCTGTCCAGCAGGTTCACGTCCAGCTGGCGCAGACCGGTGGTTTGGGCCGGCGCCAAATTGTTGAAATTATATTTGGCCAGATTCAGGAAAATTTCGCCGGGGTTCAGGTTCTGGAAGCGAAACTCCGCCTCCGTAGCCATCACCTTGTCCTTAACCTCAAAGGTCAGCTCCGCCGTTTCGCTCCACTGGCCAAAAGCGTCCTGCAAGCGCAGGCTCACCGTATGCTCGCCCGGCCGGAAAAAGGCCGCCGGCTTGCCCAGCTTGGTAATTTTCTTGCCCTGGTCGTCCTCCCAGGAATAGGTGAAGTAAACCGAGGAAAGTTCCTCCCACTCTTCATTGTCGTAAAGATAGGAAATATCCAGCCTTTGGCCAATCGCCACGTCCATATTCAGAGCGGCAAGCTTGGTCACCTCCGGCGGGCGGTTCACCTCCAAATAGTAATCAATAATCACCGGTTCGCTCCACAGGCCTAGGGAGTTTTTCACCTTGTAGCTGATAGTGTAATCGCCGCCCTGCTTTTGATAGAACAGCCAATAGAGGCTCTCGCCGCTTTTGGTCTGGCCGGTGGCAACGTCCGTCACCTCCCACAGGCGTTCCACAATCGGCAGATTTTGCGGATCAAAGCTGGAATCCACATATTGAACGGTTTGGCCGGCAGTGGCCGGCTGATAAGTAATATCCGCCACCGGCGGCAGCGGCTCCAACTCAACCGGCAAAGTAATCAAAATACTATGCTCCTCCGGAATATACTGCACCTGGCAATCCATCAGTTCCGTAATCAGACGCAACGGAACATAGGTGCGGCCCTCCACCACCGTGGGCGGCTGCGCCATCGTGTAAGGCTGTTCCCCGGCCTGCACCGTGCCGGCGGCCAAATCAACCAGCAAGCTCAGCTGGCCGCGCTCCACCCGCACCAAATTAGTTTCCGCATCCCAAACCACCTGCGCATCCAGAATATCCTGGGCGATAAAGCGCAACGGCAACATCGTGGTGCCGTCCAGACTAAACGGGGCCGCTTCAATCTGCTGGCTTTGGCCCCGCACCAGAGCCCACTTGCTGTCAAGCGTCAGTTTAACCTGATTCAGCGCCGGGTCAATGCCGCTGCCGGCCGGCTGCTGCTCGCCGGGCTCCATCGGGTGAGTTGTTTCGGTCGGGTCGGTCGCTTCAGTTGGGTCGGTTGGTTCAGTTGCCTCGGTTGGTTCGGTTGGTTCGGTCGCTTCAGTTGGCTCAGTCGGGTCTGTTTGCGCCGGCGTTTCCGTTGCCGCCGCCGTGTCTTTCAGCTGGCCCGGATTGTCGGAATCATCATCGGGCTGCGGCTGCGCGGTGGTCTGCACCGGCTGGCCGGCCTCCGCCTGGGTTGCCTCGTCCGCCCAGGCCGCGCCCGGCAGCAAACACCAGGCCAGAACCAGGCAAAGCAAAAGTATCTTCTTCAAAAGCTTCTTAAAACTCTCCATTTTAATCTTTTCTCCTTTGACTTTAACACTATCTTATATAATTATCTGACCTTAATCACAGCTTTTTAAGAAAACCGCGTATTTTGGCCAGGTTTCTGTTAAGAATCAGTTGCATTTTGGCATTTTTACCAAATCGCTGCGGGCTTTGAGCCCGTTTTACATAAGTGAGGAAGTTGCCCGGCTTATTATCCGCGCCCCGCACCGAATAAATGTTGTATAAGTTTTTTTTGCTGATGCGCCGGCCAAATCTGGTATAACCGTTGCTTTGAGCAATGGTTTTGGCCTTGCGGCGCATTCTCTGATAATACTTGGAAATGGTTTTGTCCCGTATGCTTACGTTTGCGCCGTCAAAGGTGAAGCCCAAAAAGTTCAAATAACGGTTAGAGCAATCAGCCTGCCGGTGCATAACCAGACCGCAGTTTTCTATCTTATTATCACAAAAATGGTAATATTGAGTTTTGTTTGGCTGCAATTCCAGGCCTGGGCTTTCCGGGCTGTTAAACAAAGCGCTGATTTCGCTCAAAATTTGCACGGCCGCTGCCTCTGCCACCTTTGGCAAGATAACAATAAAATCATCGCTATACCGCATATACATACCTTTATAAGCGGCAACCAAATCCAAAATTTTTCTATCTTTTTCCAGCATATAGATATTAGCCAGAACACCGCTCATCGGCGAGCCCTGCGGAATCCCACAGTTTTGGTTTTTATAAATACGAAAAGCGTTTTGCTTTAATTGCAGCGGGGTTAAAACCCGCTCCTTTTTATTTAATGCCCGCCGGCCTTTAAGGTTATTCTCCAAACCATTAATTGCCAGCAAATCAGTTAATTCAAAATAAGAAAATTTGGTGATATTTTTGAACACCGCATAATGCTCCGGCGGGAGTTTATCTGCGTTTAACAAAGCGCACCATTGCTTTTTCAGATATTGGTGGTCCAGATTGTCAAAAAACTTGGTAAAATCCCCAATCATAACATAGCAATCCTGGCTGCCGCGAATAAACTGAATGGCCCGGTGCGCAAAATCAATATTGTTCTGCTTGTTTAAATTGGTGCGATAAGCAACGGCGGCCCCTCCAATGCCCAACCGGGCACATTCAGCATTGTAATGCTCATTGAGGATAAAATTATAAAGCTGAAAAATGCAGCGGTCAATATGCGCGGCATAGCAAATATCCCGCTGCTTGGGCTTTATAGCCTGCAGCTTGGCGGAATATTTGCTCATATCCATAACATAATGAATAAAAGGATAAAAACCATGCCGGCAGATATTTTGCGGATTGGAAATATAGCTCCAACATTTGGCAATATCTGTGCGATAATCAAAATGAGCGTAACAGCGCTTACTCTTTTCAATGGTTTTAGGGTTGGTTCTCCAGGCTTCAACGTCCAGAATTTTCCACCTCCAACATGCCGATACCCGTTGACACGGAGGATAGCATTCCTTAGCCAACGGGTACAAATTAAACGTGGTATTTAAATTTCATTACGGATTTAGATTACCAGCTATCCTAAATTCAATAAGATAATTGTTTAACAATGAAGCAAACAATTATGCTAGGCAAAGCATGTCAACAAATTGAACAAGATAAACAATGCAAATTAATTGAGCCAGATAAGCAAAGCAAAGTTTTGTTCTGTTCAACTGAAGCGACCGGATAATCCGACCAACCAGGGTTGACAGCAATAAGCTTCCCTTATATCAATTATATAAGGTATCTTTATTATAGCACAAACACAGGAGCATGTCAACCCATAGGCCATAAAAAAGCCCTTAGTAAAGGTATATTCTGGACTGGCAATCATATACATTTAAGGAATTTTTTTTGCAGGGAGGTTTGGTCTATGAGGGAAAAAGTGGGCTGGCTGCGGCCGCTGCTAGGCCTGCTAGCGGCGGCGTTGCTGCTAGCGCTTATTTTCGGCAGGCCGCAAATTTGGCAATATCTGGAAAATTGGCTGGGCCAAGGAGAGCCCTCGGAGGAGCCGGACGCACCCCGCTATTATCTGACATTGCAGCACGTTGCCAAAAGCGAAGAGCAAGCAAACGAAACCAACCTGACAAGCGAGCCCGGCCAGCCAAACGAGCCGGACGGGCAAATTGAGCTGGAGGAGGCCGTGGTGGGTTTTGTGGCGGCGGAAATGCCGGCCGGCTACGCCGAGGAGGCCCTGGCAGCGCAGGCCGTGGCCGCCCGCAGCTACGCCTGGCACAAACAGCTGACGGAGGGCCAGGTTTGCGATAACAGCGCCCATTGCCTGGCCTATCTGGACGAGGCCGGTCGCCGGGAACGCTGGGGCAAGCATTTTGCGGAATATGAGGCTAAAATCCGCCAAGCCGTCAGCCAAACCGCCGGTTTGGTGCTAACGAAAGACGGCGAGGTACTGCCGGCCTACTTTCACGCGGCCTGCGGCGGCATGACGGAAAGTCCGGCCAACGGCTTTGGCGGCGCCAACCTGTGGCCGGCCGCCGCCTGCTATTGGGAAGCCGACAGCAGCCCAAGCAGCTGCTTTTGGCCCAAAGCGGAGCTGGCCGAGCGTTTGCAGCTGAGCCAAACGGAGCTGCCGCTGCTCTACATTTCCGCCAGCACGCCCAGCGGTCGGGTTAAGGAGCTACGCTGCGGCACCAACCGCTGGAGCGGCGCGGAGTTCCGCCAGCTGTTGGGCCTGCCCTCCAGCCGTTTCAGCTGGCTGGCTGGACAGGAGGGCTTTTGGTTCACCTGCCAGGGCTTCGGCCACGGCGTTGGTCTCTGCCAGCAGGGCTGCGGCGGCCTGGCCGCCCAGGGCGCGGATTGGCGGCAAATCCTCAGCGTCTATTATCCTGGCTGCCAGATCGAAAATTTAGCTGAAGTCAACAATTAAAGACCCGTTAAACAGGTATAAAAAACCACTCCGCCGGCCAAAATCAATTTAACGAAACAATTTTGGCTAAAGGAGTGGTTAAATGCTAAATTTTAAACCGGACAAGCTGGGAACCCGCCTGCTAATGCTGCGCTGGGCCGTGCTGGGCGCGCTGGTGCTGGCCGTGGGCGCGGTGGCCGTTTGGGGAAACGCCCGGCCGCAAATGGAAGCCAGGCAGGCCTCCGGCAATTTATCAAACCAGCTACAGGCGCACATAGGAGCCGACGCCCAGCCGCAGCTGGTGATTGCGGACAACAATCTTGAGGATATACCGGCAAATATTGCGCAAAATACGCCGTTGCCGGCGGCAAACAACACCGACCAGCCGGTGGCAAAAGAACCGCCGGAAACAGCCGAGCCGGAAATGCAGGCGGTGAGCGGCGGCAGCATAAGCAACGCGGCCCTGCTTGAGCCGAAAGCGGAGCCCAATGAGGACGACGACACCACCGCCAACGCCAATATCGACGCGGAGCCGATTGACGAGGTGGTGGATTTGGCGCCGGAGCCCTGGGTCGGCGATGCGTCACTGGCTGCGGAGGCCAGCCTGCAACAGCTGCAAGCGCCGCTGAGCGGCAGCAGCGGAATCAGCCGCAACTTCGGCTACGGCTACGACGCTGCCTTTGACGATTGGCGCTTCCACAGCGGCGTGGATTTGGCCGGCAGCCTGGGCGCAGCCGTTTTGGCCCCTCTGCCAGGGGAAATTAAGGAAATCCGTCAGGATAGCTTCACCGGCAGCAGCCTGGTTTTGCAGCACGAGGGCGGCCTGCTCAGCGCCTACTACGGCTTGCAGCTGCAACCGGGCCTCAGCCAAGGCCAGCAGATTATCGCCGGAGAAAAGCTGGGCGAGCTTTGCGCGCCGCCGCCCTTTGAGGAGGCCGCCGGCCCCCACCTTCATTGGGAGCTTTCCCTGGGCGACGAGCATATTGACCCGACCGCCTATCTTAAAAATTAGTCGGCTTAATTAACTATTGCTTAAACAGGCAAGCCGTCGATTTATCGACGGCTTGCCTGTTTAAGCACATTTTCCGCTTGACGTATACCGTCAACCGCAGCTGATACAATACCGCCCGCATACCCCGCCCCCTCGCCGCAGGGATATAACCCCGGCAGATTAAGGCTCTGGCCGTCCTCCGGGTTGCGCAGCAAGCGCACCGGCGAGGACGAGCGAGTTTCCGGCGCGGTCAGCAGGCCGTCCGGCTCCGCCAGCAGCGGCAAACGGGCCGCCAGCAAGGGCAAGCCCTGGCGCAATGCCTCCGCCACAAAGGGCGGCAGGCAACCGGCCAAATCCGCCGGCCGCACACCCGGCAAATAGCTGGGCTGCACCCGGCCAAAGACGCGGCTGGCCCGCCCGGCCAGAAAATCGGCCACCGTTTGGCAGGGGGCCTGATAGGCCGCCCCGGCCAGCTGAAAGGCCGCCTGCTCAATCTGCCGCTGAAACTCCACCCCGGCCAGCGGCGCGGCCTCGCAACCGCCAAAATCGGCCGGCCCCACGTTCACCAGCAGGGCGGCGTTGCAATTTTGGCCCGCCCGCGCGTGCAGGCTCATTCCGTTGGTGACAACGCCACCCGCCTCCGAGGCCGCAGACACCACCTGCCCGCCCGGACACATACAAAAGCTGTAAACCGTGCGGCCGCCGGACAAATGCACCGCCAGCTTGTAATCCGCCGGCGGCAGGGCCGGTTGGCCGAACTCGTCCAGCACCGCCGCAAAATCACCGTACTGCACCCGGTTCAAATCCGCCTGCCGGTGCTCCGCCCGCACGCCCACCGCAAAAGGCTTGGCCTGCATCGCCAGCTTTTCCGCCGCCAGCCAAGCAAAGGTGTCGCGGGCGCTGTGGCCGACCGCCAATATCACATTTTCCGTGGGGACAAGCTGATTGGGGCCCTCGCCCGCAGCCGCCGCCAGCTCCACTGCCTTAATCCGGCCGCTTTCCCGGCGCAGACCCACCAGCTGACAACCAAAGCGCACCTGACCGCCCAGAGCAATAATCTCCCGGCGGATATTAGCCACCACCTGCCGCAGAATATCCGTCCCGATATGCGGCTTGGCCAGATAAAGGATTTCCGGCGGAGCCCCGGCCGCCGCCAACACCTGCAAAACCAGCCGATTGCGCCGGTCCTTGGTGTTGGTAGTTAGCTTGCCGTCGGAAAAGGCCCCGGCGCCGCCCTCGCCAAACTGCACATTGCTGTGCGGCAAAAGCGGCCCGCCCTGCCAAAAGGCCTGCACCTGAGCAACCCGCTGCTCCACCGGCGCGCCGCGCTCCACCAGCAGCGGGCAGGCCCCGGCCCGCGCCAGCCACAGTGCCGCAAAAAGCCCGGCCGGCCCAGCTCCCACCACCACCGGCGGGTTGGCAAAGCAAGCCTGCCCCGGCTCCGGCCATTCCGCCTCGGCGGCCGGCGGCAACGGCTGCACCAGATTGCGCCGCCGCGGATTAGTCAACAAGCTGCGCTCCAGCTTGGGCGGCAGCTGCAAGGCCAGTGCATAAACAAAATGCACGTCGGTTTTTTGGCGCGCGTCCACGCTTTTATGCACAATCTGCCATTTCAGCAGCTGCTCCGGCTTGATATGCAGCTTTTGAGCAACCAGCTCCGGCAGCAGGCTTTCTGGCTGCCCCACCGCCAAACGTAGCTGAGCGATTTTCAACATATTATAATAACTCCTTAATTAGACAAAAGATACTGCACGGCGGAATGGGCCGCCAGGCGGCCGCTGCTCCAGGCCCAGCTGAGGTTGTAGCCGCCGCAGTCGCCGCAAACGTCCAGCAGTTCGCCGGCCGCAAACAGGCCGGGCAGCCGCCGGGCCGCCAAGGTTTGGCTGTCAAAGCCTTTCAGCTCCAGGCCGCCGGCCATCACCTGGGCCCGCTCCCAGCCCGTCACACCGCAAACGGCCAGCGGCAGGGCTTTAATCAACCCAGCCAGCCGGGCCATATCCGCCTCCGTCAGGCTCCTTGCCGGGGCGGAGAGCTTTCGCTCCCCCGGCAGCAGCTTCAAAAGCTGCTGGCCCAGACGTTTGTTCAACAGGCCGGTCAAAAAATCCTCCAGCAGCAAGGGCAGACTGCGACGGGCCAAAAGCTCCGCCAACAGCTCCGCCCGCGGCATTTGCGGTAGCAAATTCAGGCGGATTTCCTGAGCCGCCGGCTGCGGATTGGTGTAAAAATTGCGCGCCACCCAGCGGGAAAGCTGCAAAATCGGCGGGCCGGAAAGGCCGTAAGCCGCAAAGAGGATTTCCCCCTCCGCCTCGGCCAACAGCTCCTCCACCTGCCACAAAGCGGCCCGCCCATTGAATTTTATCCCTTGCAGGGAATTAGGCAGCGGGCCGCTGCATTTCAACTGGGTTAAGGCCGGATAAAGACGGGTGACTTTTAAGCCCAGCGGGGCCAGCAACTCGGTAAAGCCCTGGGCATGGCTTAACTGCGGCGAGGCCAAACCGCCCATCGCCAGCAGCAAAGCGCGGCAATGCAGCAGCCGGCCATCGCTCAGGCGCAAGCGCCAACCGGCCGCCTGCCCCTCATTTTGCCGCTCAATCCCGCACACCTCCGCCTCGCACAGCAATTCCAACCGGCGGGCCGCCAGCTGCAACCGCAGGGTGTCCAGCACCGCCACCGCTTGGTCGCCCAGCGGATACATTTTGCCCTCCGCTTCCTGTTTAGTCAGCAGGCCCATGCTTCGGAAGAAAGCCAAATTATCCTGTTGCGTATATTTTTGCAGGGCCGGCTGCACAAAGGCGGGGTTCTGCCCGGCAGCGTTGTAGTAATGTCCGCGGTCGGCGGCGGCGTTGGCGATATTGCAACGGCCGTTGCCGGTGGCCAGCAGTTTTTTGCCTGGGCGCGGCAGACGCTCCAGCAGGGCGACGCGCAGCTTGGGCGCTTCGCAGTTAGCCTGAATGGCCGCCAGCATACCGGCCGCGCCTGCGCCCACGATGATTAAATCATATTTTTGCATAAATTATCCTATTTAAATTATAAATCGCAGCAATGGTTAAGCGGCCCTTTGCCGCGGCCCAAATTAAGCTGGGCCTTTAGGGCCCGCAGCAAAAACTGCTTGGCCTTGTAAACCGCCTTGGCCGGCGGGCAGCCGGCCGCCAGCTGGCAGGCAATGGCGGAGGACAGGGTGCAGCCGGTGCCGTGGCTGTTGGGGTTGTCTACCCGCGGGCTCTTAAACCAGATAACCTGGTCCTGGATATAGAGCAAGTCGCTGGCTTCGTCGCCCGGCAAATGCCCGCCCTTAATCAGAATAGCCGCCGGGGTTTGTTGGCTGATTATTTGGGCCGCCCGCACCATATCCGCCTCGTCGTTGATTGTCAGGCCGCTCAAAATGCCTGCCTCATGCAGGTTGGGCGTAATCATATCCGCCACCGGCAGCAGATAACGCTGCAAGGCGGCCACGGCCTCCTCCTGCAACAGGCGGCCGCCGCTTTCGGCCACCATAACCGGGTCTAGCACCACGTTGCGCGCCTGATAGCGGCGTAAATTCAGGGCGATAGTCATAATAATCTCACTGTTAAAGGTCATGCCAATCTTCACGGCGTCCGGCGGAATATCCTCAAACACGGCTTGCAGCTGGCTGGCCACAAACTGAGGCGTGGCCTGCTGAATAGCGCTGACCCCCAAGGTGTTTTGCGCCGTGAGGGCGGTTATCACGCTCATCGCGTAGGCTTTGTGCACGGTAATAGTTTTAATATCGGCCTGGATTCCCGCGCCGCCGGAGCAATCGGAACCGGCAATCGTCAAAATTTTGTTCATGCAGGCAAACGCCTCCCCACAATATCAAGATTGCTTTAATTATATCATCACCGGCCATTTTTGTAAAGAGCCGCCTAAAAAGCGGAGTTGCCTTTCAGTTTGGGGGCCAGCTTGCGGCGGATTTGCTCCTCCAGCTCCTGTTTAAGCTCCTGGCTGATTTGCTGCGCGTAAGCGTTTTGCTCCCGCAGGAAAAAGGGCTGCGTCAGCTCCTCCGCGTCAAAATAACGCAGGCGGCCCAGCCGCAAATCTTTCAGGCGGCGATAAAAGGTGGCCGGGCGCATATCCAGCAGCAGCAAGGCCTCGTTAATATCCAGCCTTTTGCTGCCCCAATCCGCCACCACCTGTTCAAAATTGCGCGGCACCGGGGCCTGGCTGCGCCCCATATGCACGCCGCGCTGCCTGGCCGCAAAAATGCCCTGCTTTTGCCGCTCGCGGATATTTTCCCGCTCCTTCTGGGCCACAAAAGATAAAATTTGCAGCACCAAATCGGCGATAAAGGTGCCCATCAGATTTTTGCCGTTGCGCGTGTCCAGCAGCGGCATATCCAGCACGCAAATATCGATTTTATGTTTTTTGGTCAGCAAGCGCCACTGCTGCTGAATATCCTCATAGTTGCGGCCCAACCGGTCGATACTCATCACGTAAAGTAAATCGCCGGGCTTTAAGCGGCGCAGCATTTTTTGATACTGCAGCCGGTTAAAATCCTTGCCGGACATTTTATCCAGATAAATATTGCTGGCCGGTATCTGCTGATGCTCCATAGCCAGCATTTGCCGGCCCTCGTTCTGCTCCTTAGTGGATACCCTAATGTACCCGTAGGTTTCTGACATTTTTTGTTACCTCCGTAAAATAATTTTTTGGCTTTGCATCCTGCATTAAATTGTCACGTTTTCAGCCTTTTTTGGCAATATTTGCCAAATAAAAATGTCGTATTTAGTGGTATTCGGCTGCGCCGCCGCCAGTTTTGAACTATTTTTCCGCTTTTGCAGGCAATTAAATGGCCCTTTTGGGGAAAAAGCAATCCTTAAATTAGCAAACAAAACAATAAAACCTGAAAATAACTGCATTTGGTATTGTTTTTTTGCGCAAGGTATGGCAAAATATAAGATGAGGATTAATCTGAAACAGACTAACCGGCCCAAAGGCATATTGCCAGGCCCACGGCATATTTTTTAAGGGACTCTTTCGCTTGTCAGCCGTTTTGCTTGAAGAAAGGAGGATAACTTATGCCGATAAGCCTGCTTTATGCGGCGGCCCTGGCCGTTGCCCTGTTGCTTTTGGGCTCTCTGTTGGGGCGCAGCTTTGGCCACAGCCTGGGGGTGGTGGCCGGCAACTTTGCCTTGGGCTTTGGCGCTCTGGCGCTAATCAACCTGCTGGGGCCGCAATTTGGCTTTTCATTGCCCATCAACCCGGTCACTTTGCTGGCCGGCGGCTGCTTGGGCCTGCCCGGCACCGCGCTGGCCGCAGCCCTGCAATTTGTGGCGTAGCCTGGAACAGTTTACCGCAAAAAATAGTTTAAATCATTTTTAACTTTTTTTGCAACAGTCCTTAGCCCAACTCCCCTGTAACACTTTTTTACGTTGTAACATTTTTCATTTAGGTAACAATTTTTAGGTAATAGTTTTACATTAACAATTTTTTAGTAACAGTTTTTTTCAACAGAAGGGATTGATTAACAATGGCGGCGAAAAAGCCTCAGGCAACAATGGACGGCAATCAGGCGGCAGCTTATGTGGCCTATGCCTTTACGGATGTGGCGGCAATCTATCCGATTACCCCCTCCTCAACAATGGCGGAATATGTAGATGAATGGCAGGCGGCCGGGCGCAAAAACCTGTTCGGCCAAACGGTTTCCATCACGGAAATGCAATCGGAGGCCGGCGCGGCCGGCGCACTGCACGGCGCGCTTTCAGCCGGCGCTTTGGGCTCCACCTTCACGGCTTCCCAGGGCCTGCTGCTGATGATACCAAATATGTATAAAATCGCCGGCGAGCTTTTGCCCGGTGTTATGCATGTTTCCGCCCGCACTCTGGCCGGGCACACCTTAAGCATCTTTGGCGACCACAGCGACGTTATGGCCTGCGCCCAAACCGGCTTTGCCCAGCTTTGCTCCGCCAGCGTTCAGGAAGCGATGGATTTGGCGGCGGTGGCCCATCTTTCGGCTATCAAGGGCAGCTTGCCCTTTTTGCACTTCTTCGACGGCTTCCGCACCTCGCACGAGCAGCAGAAAATTGAAATCTGGGACTACAACGAGCTGGCGGAAATGCTGGATCAGGAGGCCGTGGCTCGCTTCCGGGCGCGCGCCCTCAACCCGGAGCACCCTTGCATTAAAGGCACCGCCCAAAACCCGGATATATACTTCCAAAATCGGGAAGCCGGCAGCCATTATCACACGGAACTGCCCCAAATCGTGGCGGATTATATGCGGCAAGTCAGCGAGCGCACCGGCCGAGCCTACCATCCTTTTGATTATTACGGCGACCCGGCAGCCACCGACGTGGTAGTGGCCATGGGCTCTATTTGCGAGGTAGCCTATCAAGCGGTGGACTATTTGCGCGCTCAGGGCCGCAAGGTGGGCCTGTTGCAGGTACGCCTGTTCCGCCCCTTTGCGCCGGAATATCTGTTTGCCGTGCTGCCGGCCAGCGTGCAACGCCTGGCAGTGTTGGAGCGCGTTAAGGTGGACGGCGCCATTGCCGGCCCGCTGCACCAGGACGTGCTGACAGCCTGCTTTGAGGCCGGCCGCCAGCTGGAAATTATCGGCGGGCGTTACGGCCTGGCCTCCAAGGACACCACCCCGGCAGACATCGTGGGCGTTTACAACAATCTGGCTCTGCCGGCGGTGGAGCGTAAAAACAACTTCACCGTGGCTATCAACGACGACGTTTATCGCACCTCAATCACGCCGCAGGCCGATATGCCGGACATGCTGCCGGCCGGCACCATTCAGTGCAAATTCTGGGGCCTGGGCTCCGACGGCACCGTGGGCGCCAACAAACAGGCCGTGGGCATCATCAATGATGAAACTGAGCTGAACGCCCAGGCCTATTTCGCCTACGACAGCAAAAAATCCGGCGGCATCACCATCTCCCACCTGCGCTTTGGTCAGGCCAAAATCCAAGCCCCCTATTTAATCCGGCAGGCCGATTTTGTGTCCTGCTCCAACGCCGCCTACGTGAACACCTACGATCTGTTGGAGGGCTTAAAACCCGGCGGCACCTTCCTGCTGAACTGCAAATGGCAGGCGGCGGAGCTGGAAACCGAGCTGCCCGCCGCTATGAAACGCTATATCGCGGAAAACAACATCAATTTTTACACCATCGACGCGCTGGGCATTGCGCAGGAGCTGGGCCTGGGCAAGCGCACCAATATGATTATGCAAAGCGCTTTCTTCAAGCTGGCCGACATTATCCCGATTGAAAATGCCGTGGCCGCGCTGGACCACAGCATTGAACACGCCTACGGCCGCAAGGGCCAGGACGTGGTGGATATGAATAAAAAGGCCGTCACCGCCGGCCTGGAGCGTCTGCACAAGGTGGAGGTTCCGACGGCCTGGAAGCAGGCCCAGCCCACCGCTGCCGACGCGGAGCAGGCCGAGCGGCCGGACTTTGCCCGCAACATTTTGGATCCCATCAACGCTCAACAGGGCGATAAGCTGCCCGTCAGCGCCTTTATGGATATGGCCGACGGCGCTTTCCCCAGCGGCACCGCCAAGCTGGAAAAACGTGGCGTGGCCCCCTTTGTGCCAGAATGGCTGCCGGAAAACTGTATCCAGTGCAACCGTTGCGCTATGGTTTGCCCGCATGCCTCCATTCGTCCGATATTGGTAAACGAGGCAGAAAAAGCAGCCGCGCCGGAAAGCTTTGTCACCAAAAAAGCCATCGGCAAGGGCCTGGAGGGTCTGGAAATGCGCCAGCAGGTCAGCCCGCTGGACTGCCAGGGTTGCGGCCTCTGCGTGGAGGTTTGCCCGGCCAAGCAAAAGGCTCTGCAACTGGTGGAGCTGGATCATCAATCGCCTGATGTGGCCAACTGGGAATACGCGATGACCGTGCCCGGCAAGGATGAGCAAATCCCCACCGATAACCTGAAAAACACCCAGTTCCACCAGCCCTATCTGGAATTTTCCGGCGCCTGCGCCGGCTGCGGCGAAACGCCCTACGCCAAGCTGGTTACCCAGCTGTTTGGCGAGCGAATGATTATCGCCAACGCCACCGGCTGCTCCTCTATCTGGGGCGCTTCCGTGCCGGCAATGCCCTACACCACCAACGCCAAAGGACAAGGCCCGGCCTGGGCCAACAGCCTGTTTGAGGACAATGCGGAATTTGGCCTGGGCATTGCGCTGGCCGTTAAACAGCAGCGCGCCCGCCTGGTGCAGGCGGCTGAGCAGGCCAAAGCGACAGCCAACCCGGCAACCGCCGCCGCCCTGCAAGATTGGCTGGACAACCGGGACGACGCCAAAGGCAGCGCCAAAGCCGCCGCGGCTCTGACTCCCCTGCTGGCTGAAAGCGCCGACCCGCTGCTGCAACAGGTTTACGCCCTGCGGGATTACCTGGGCAAAAAATCGCTGTGGATTTTCGGCGGCGACGGCTGGGCCTACGATATTGGCTACGGCGGCCTGGATCACGTGCTGGCCAGCGGTGAAAATGTCAACGTGCTGGTTTTCGACACGGAGGTATACTCCAACACCGGCGGCCAAAGCTCCAAATCGACCCCGGCGGCGGCCATTGCCAAGTTCTCCGTGACCGGTAAAAAGACCAAAAAGAAAGACCTGGGTAAAATGGCTATGTCCTACGGCTACGTTTACGTGGCCCAGGTTGCAATGGGCGCGGATATGAACCAAACCTTGCGGGCCCTGCGCGAGGCCGAGGCCTACGACGGCCCCTCGCTGGTGATTGCTTACAGCCATTGTATCAACCACGGCATTAAAGCCGGCATGAACAAGGGCCTGGAGGAACAGGCCAAAGCCGTGAAAGCCGGCTACTGGCACCTGTATCGCTACAACCCGGATTTGCGGGCCAGCGGCCAGAACCCCTTTACGCTGGACAGCAAGGAACCCACCGGCGACCTGCGGGAATTTTTGCTGGGCGAGGTGCGCTACGACAGCCTGCGCAAGATTGACCCGGCCCACGCGGAGGAACTCTTCGCCAAAACCACCCAGGACGCTAAGGAGCGATACGAGGGCTATAAACGGCTGGCAGAGCAGGAATAATAACAAGCAGCAAAGGGTATATTGAAATGAACAGCAATTTAGCTTTGCAAGATGAACCCTGGAATGAGTTGATTGCAGGAGAAT
Organism: Bacillota bacterium; assembly: GCA_021769035.1. Lineage (GTDB taxonomy): Bacteria > Bacillota > Dehalobacteriia > UBA4068 > UBA4997 > Avidehalobacter. The sequence goes on from JAETTP010000013.1 coordinate 52,062, forward strand.
TAAGCTATGCGATTGCGCACCCTTGCTTAAATCATTGTTATATTGCTAGTAACATTTATATGATTTTTAGAAACTATCAAAAAAATTCTTCTATAAAAAACGCTGACTATGTTTTATCACACGCCACAGATTTATACCCAACGCCCTATGACCGCTTTATACCAGACATGATGGTAGTTTGCGACCGCAGCAAAATCAAAGCCAACGGCGTGCACGGAGCGCCGGATTTGGTGGTGGAGGTACTATCCCCCAGCACCGCCAAAAATGACCGCAAGTACAAAAAGGAGGTTTACGCCGCCTGCGGCGTGCGGGAATATTGGCTGGTGAACCCGGCGGATAAAACCGTGGAGCAGTACTTTCTGGAGGATAACGACCTGGTTTTGCAGGAGGTTTACGCTATTCACCCGGATTATATGCTGGAAAAAATGACCGAGGAGCAGCGGGCCGCTATCCCCACCAGCTTCAAATGCAGCTTGTATGACGACTTGCTCATTCAACTGACCGACGTTTTTGAAAATGTCGATTAAAAACCCTACTATACTAAAAGGCACTCTGATTTAGCCGGAGGCCCATAAGGAAGTAAACTAAAATCCCGGTAAAACCGGCGTGGCAGAGGTCACGCCGGTTTTTCTGTATCTGTCAGTAGTTCCGGTTTGGCAAGTGGAATCCGGATTTTCCCCACATAGGTAAAATAGACTTCAATCGTGACATGTTTCTTCCCGCTGATCTTCTCCGGGCTGTGGACCACGATCTTTTCAATCAGTTCATTTACCGTAGAGGCGTCAAGCTCCTGCAAATCGGAATACCTGTCGGCAAGCTGAAGGAAACGCCCTACATCGGCAATCTGTCC
>JAETTP010000084.1 GCA_021769035.1 Bacillota bacterium
ATATCCATATATTGTTGTCACAAATGCTTACAGAAAAGTATACTTTATTGTAAATTTGCTAATTTGGCTTAAAATAAAGATAAACAGCCGTATCCACTGGAAAACGGCTGTTTTTTAATTGTAAAAAACGCTTTAAAATTACATCTAAAAAATGCCTCTTTAATTGCAGGATAACGCAAAGTGATGTAGTATAATTTAGTAGAACGAAGGAGGCGACGGAATGTTGCTGAAAGATTTGACTGTGGGGCAGTCCTGCGTGGTGGAGCGGCTGGACCTGCCTTTTCAGATAGAACGGCGTTTGCAAGCCCTGGGAATGACCCAGGATACCCGCTTGCAGGTTTTGAACCGCAAAGGCAAGGGGATTATGATTATCAAGCTGCGTGGCACCAGGCTGGCCCTGGGCTGCAATATAACCCGGCGGATTTCCGTGCGAAAGGTGGGGTGGTAAGGTGCAGGAGGATTTAACGATTGGCTTTATTGGTAACCCTAACTGTGGCAAAACCACACTTTTTAACGCTTACACTGGCGCAAACTTGAAAGTGGCCAACTGGCCAGGCGTGACGGTGGATAAGGTGGAGGGGGCAATCCGGGATCACGGCCTAAATATTAGGCTGGTGGATTTGCCTGGCACTTACAGCCTCACTTCCTATACAATGGAAGAAATTGTTTCCCGGCAGTTCATTTTAAGCGACGAGGTGGACGTTGTTATCAATGTGGTGGATGCTTCATCGCTGGAGCGAAACCTGTATCTGACCTTGCAGCTGCTGGAGCTGGGCAAGCCGGTGGTGTTGGCTTTGAATATGATGGACATTGTGGAGAAGCGCGGCATGGAGCTGGATTTGCATCGCCTGCCGGAGATGTTGGGTATACCAGTTATTCCTGTTTCTGCTCGCAGGCGTAGCGGGTTAAGCGTTTTGCTGCACGCGGCGGCGCACCATCGGGATTGTGTGCGGCCGGACTGCCTGATTCATCAACATAAAAGCCAAAGCCGGCACGTACATAACCATCACGCCGATTATGCAATGGTTTATTCTGATATGTTGGAGGATAAGATTGACGAAATTATTCCTGTTTTGCAGCAAAAATATCCTGGTCTTACTAATTACCGTTGGTATGCGCTGAAACTTTTGGAGCAAGATAAGGAAATTATGGAAAAATATCCGGTGGATTTGCCGCAAACCCTGGATAAAAACTATGAATCGCAGATTATTAACGAAAAATATGATTTTATCAGTGAGATTATTGACGAGGTGCTGTTGCACAAGCAACGGCAGGACAAGCTGACCGAGCAGCTGGACGCCGCTTTCACCAGCCGTTGGTTGGGGATCCCGATTTTTTTGGCGATTATGGCCGTGGTGTTTTTCCTGACCTTTACGGTGGGCGATTGGCTTAAAGGCTATATGGAGCAGGGGATTGACTGGCTGGCGGCCGGCGTGGGGCATTGGCTGGCGGCTTGGCAGGTCAGCCCGGTTATGGAATCGTTGGTGATTGACGGGATAATTGGCGGTGTGGGAACGATTGTGACTTTCTTACCAAATATCTTTATCCTGTTTTTGGCGCTGGCCTTTTTGGAGGATAGCGGCTATATGGCGCGTGTGGCTTATGTGATGGAGGGGATTATGAGCAGGCTGGGACTTTCCGGCCGGGCTTTTATCCCGATGCTGCTGGGCTTTGGCTGCACGGTGCCGGCGCTGATGGCTAGCCGCGCTTTGGAAAATGAGCGTGACCGCTTTAAGGTTATGTTGGTTACGCCTTTTATGAGCTGCAATGCAAGATTGACAATTTATATCCTTTTTGCCGAGATGTTCTTTGGTAACAATGCGATGTTGGTGGCGTACTCGATGTATTTAATTGGCATTGTGGTGGCGATTGCGGTGTCGTTGGCGTTGCATTTGCTGGACAGGAAGCAGGAGGAGAACTTTTTGCTGATTGAGCTGCCGGAGTATAAGCTGCCGGATTTTCGGACGGTTTGGATTTACGTTTGGGACAAGGTGAAGGACTATCTGGGCAAGGCCGGCACCACCATTTTTGTGGCAACCCTGCTGATTTGGCTGTTGCTGAACTTTGGCCCGCATGGCTATGCGGCGGATATGGGCAGCGGTTTTGGCGCGATGCTGGGCAAGCTTTTGGTGCCGCTTTTTGCGCCGATTGGTTTGGGCTTTTGGCAGATTACGGTGGCTTTGATTGCCGGCATTTCCGCTAAAGAGGTTGTGGTTTCCAGCTGTGCGGTGCTGTTTGGGGTGGTGAACGCCAACTCGCCGGCCGGTATGGCCACTTTTGCCGATGTGCTGGCCAGCATTGGTTTTGGCCCGCTGAACGCCTTTTGCCTGATGGTTTTTTGTTTGCTCTATATTCCCTGCGCGGCCACGCTAGCCACTTTGCAGCGGGAATCCGGCAGTTGGCGCTGGGCCGGCGGCGTGGCGCTGTTTCAGCTGGCGGTGGCTTGGCTGGTCACTTTTGGGGTGTATCGAGTGGGGTTGCTGCTGGTGTAAATGTTTTGTGGGGTAGATAAAAATAAAAATTTTTCAAAAAAATTTTACTTTTGGCGCTTACTTTTTTTGTGAATTGTTCGATATAATAAATGAAGGCAGTTGAGCGTACAGGATGTCCGCCGGCTGAATTAAAATTTAATAGTTCGGTGCCTTTTACACTTAACGCTGGCTCGGCGCGCAAGCCGGCGTGAGGGAGGAAAGTGGCAGGGCTTGGACGCCCGGGTGCCTGAAAGCTGCTCAGCAAAGCTGAGCGGCACAGCATGCACAGGCCACTTGTGGTTTGTGCATTTTTCACTTAACGATTACGAGGCCCAAAGGGCCGAAGCCCAGTTTATCTGGACAGGTAGAGTTTAGTGAAAGTAAAAAATTTTTTATGCAGGGGGAACGGATGCCCCTGAAGTTATTTTAAGGAGGAAAATTTTATGCGTATTCAACACAACATTATGGCGATGAACGCCTACCGTAACTACAGCAACAACACAAAGGCGTTGTCCAAAAACTTGGAGAAATTGTCATCTGGTTACAAGATTAACCGCGCCGGCGACGACGCTGCCGGTCTGGCTATCTCCGAAAAAATGCGGGCTCAGATTACCGGTTTGGAAGCTGCCCAGAAGAACGTTAAGGACGGCATCTCTCTGGTAAACACCGCTGAGGGCGCTATGCAGGAAGTTCAGGATATGCTGAACCGTATGGTTTATCTGGCTCAGGAATCTGCCAACGGCACATTTGATAACCCGGTTGACCGCAAGGCTTTGCAGTCCGAGGTTGACCAGCTGCGTTCTGAAATTAACCGTATCGCCGACAGCGCCAACTTCAACGGTATTAAGTTGTTGGACGGTTCCCTGGCAGGCGGCGCAACCAGCTCCGACGGCGTTTCCTTTAAGGGCGCTGAAGTGGCTACCTATATCGAAGCCAAAGCTTCTGTAACTAAGGCCGATTGGAGCTCTGCCACAGCTGGTAAAGATACCTTTATTATTGATGGCCAGACATTGGTTATCGATTGGACGGAAACAGAAGCAAATAAGGTATTTAAAGTTTTGGCTTCAACGACGGTTCCTACCTCTGTAGATGCAACCAAAGCGATTGCTAAACAGTTGGAGGATTTGTTGAATGATCAAATGAAAGCACAGGGCTTGACCGGCTCGGTTACTGTTAAGACCACTGGAGCTGCTAAATTTGATATTGAAAGCACCAATAAGACCTTTGCATCTGAGGTTACATTTGCCGGCGCTAATAACGCTACTCCAACTAATAGCTTGGGCAGTAAGATGTTCGGTTCCACAGCTGGCGAGTCCAAAATCAATGAAGCCACCAAGAGATATAACGGCAACACCGTTGTGGCCAGCGATGTGTTCACGATGAATATTAACGGTATTGATTTGAAAGTTACTGGTGTGGCTGCGCAAAAGGGCACTGGCGATGGTTCTAATGCTTCGACAATGGCCGCTGTAGCTACCAGCCTGCAAGCTGCTATTCGGACTGCTGTTGGTAACTATAATACTCAGTTGGGCTTGACCGCAGGTACTAAGGATCCGGTTAGCGGTTTAACAGGCTTGACAACCACTGATTTCACCGTTAAGGTTGAGGATGGTTCTTTCAAGATTTCTTATAACGGTGATGAAGATGTGAACTTTAGTTTTGAAGATATCGGCGATCGTGCTGTTGCTTCCTCTTTGGGGTTAGCTAACGGTTCTAGCACTGCTGGCGGCGCCGGCGGCTTGATGCTGCAGATTGGCGATAGCTCCGATAGCTACAATCAGCTGAATGTTTCCGTTAAGGATATGCACACCCATGCTATGGGCCTTAACGGTATTAGCGTGGCCACTCAGGCTGGCGCACAGGCTGCGGTTGACGTTATCAAGAACGCTATCAACTACGTATCTGATGTTCGTGGTAACTTGGGCGCAATCAGCAACCGTTTGGATCACACTTACAACAACTTGGGCGTAATGCGTGAGAACATCCAGGACGCTGAATCTGCAATCCGTGATACCGACGTAGCCGACGAGATGATGGCTTACACCAAGAACAACATTCTGGTACAGTCCGCTCAGGCTATGTTGGCGCAGGCTAACCAGGTTCCGCAGGGCGTTCTGCAACTGTTACAGTAATTTAATGCCATAATGAAATGAGGTTTGAACTA